>MVQY01000140.1 GCA_002067325.1 Methanobacterium sp. PtaU1.Bin097 | reverse complement strand
TGGAACCCAGCGTGTTAACCCCTTACATCGATAACTTAACCAGGGAAGTGGCTGACCTTAAAGAAGAGGCAGACCAGATAATCAGGGATAACCCAAATGAGTTTAGGTTTTTAAACCCATGATAACTTTTTTTCTCTAATATCTCCTATTTATTTAAGGTATTTTAAGTTTTTTTATCCACCATACACTGCATTATCCCTTATTTTATGGACTTTTTCTTCATCCATACTACACCAACTCCCAAACCAAACACCAACCCAATGAGCAGACCAGACAATAATGGGGTTATAAAGCCTGCGCTGGTTGCCCCTGCGATATTTAACTTGGTTAAACCCTGCTGGATGGAATTTTTATTGGCATTTGCAACCACGATCCTGCTTGAAACTTCGGGGTGCTGGTTTATGAAATTTTGAACCGTGTCTGTGTAAGCCACTGCCAAGATCTTCTTATTGGGGTCTTCTAGGGCGTGTTCCAATTCGTGTTGCACATCATCAGCTGATGCGAATTTATACACGGTAACATCAACACCCATCTCATCCACAACTGATCTAGCCAGTTTACCTGTGCTGTTATCAGCGATCACAATATTAGATTCATTGGTGGTTACATGCACTCCATGGGCGCTTACTGACACCATGAATACAATAATTACATGATGAAAAGACCTATGGATACACCGCTGGACTTTAAATCTGTCATCATTAAAGCCCCACTTTTGCTATTTCTACCATTTCTGGTTTGAGTTTAAACAGGAATGAGATGATGAAGATGTTTATGATACCCTCAACAACCCCTACAAAAAGGTAGAAGGGCACCAGGGTGCTGAGTAAAACTTCAAGGGTGGCTACACCCGCAATAAGCAGTATTACAACTTGGGCTATAGTGGCCATTATTATCCCCATGAAGGTCCCTGAAAAAAATACTCAGCCTATCATCAAGTTCTGCTGTGAATCTGTAGAAGTAATAGGTGGAAAAACTCATCACAATCCCCATGGTTACCACATTGGCTCCTAAAGAGGTTATACCCCCCATTCCCAGGAATAAAAACTGTGCTATGAAGCATAAGAATGCCACTGCAACTCCGCTTAGAGGGCCGAGAAGAATGACCACGAGGGGTATTATAAATAGGTGTATTGGAACACCAAATGGTGATGGTATGGATATGGAGGATGCAGCGAAAGTCACAGCTGCCAGGATGGCAGTGTTTATTAGAACCTTTTGCTTATCCTCAGTTTTTGAAAGTTTATACAGATATAAAGCTAATATGATCATGGTTAAAATCCAGTAGATTGCAGCCTGCCATAAGGGTATCAGGCCATCTGGTAAATGCAAATTTATTACCTCCTATTTTATGGTTTACATACGATAGACTTAGAAAAAATTAATTGGTCTATTTCTTTCAAACAAAGAAATTAAAGTGAAAATGAATTTAATTTTCTATGCAAAAAACCTCATCTGTAGTTTACTTAGAGTTCCGCCTTCCTTATATGGGAAAGACATGGCAATTAACCGATAACCACCATCAAACCTATCATGGCAATTGGTCCTACTGGAGAGTTGCTTGATGATCCAGAAGTATCACTGCTGGTTCCTGTGTTACCTGTAGAACCGGATTGACCAGTCGTGTCTGCTGCCTCTGTTGAACCTACTTCTTCACCTGCCGTGTTATCTGTGGAACCTGTTTGACCAACAGTCGTGCCACCTTGGCCAGATTGTCCTGCTTCGGTGCTGCTTGCAGGTTTTGAAGTGGAACCAGAGGAAGATGAACTTTGAGAACTTCCAGAAGATGAACCGGTCCCAGTACTAGTGCCTGGGCTAACGGTGCCGGGATCCGAAGGTTCTACTATGGGAGTTCCATGTCCTGGATGGGCGGCAACAGCCCCACATAATGGTAAAGCTGTAACTACTACAAATATCAGGAGAATTCCCTCTCTTTTCATGTTTATAATAAAAATCCTCCAATATTATGTATGAAAAAATAGAAGTAATATCATATATATGATTTGTGTTATTACAATTTGGTTTAAAATCTGCGAAAAAGTAATATTAACGTGAAAACTGGACAAAATTATGTTCATTTGAAATAAAAACTAAAATTAATAGATAAACCTAAAGCCAATCCCTAGTATGGCCCGGATATAGAGTTTGACATTCTAATGGCCTAGTTGTTCCATAACCATGTTTGTGATGGTAGCGTTCCCGGGTTCTTCATGGTTGAATCCTTTGGACAACTAGTATTACTTTTTCTGTGTAAATTTCACAATCATTATGTAAAACTTGTCAATTGTTATATATTTACCAATGAATATTTTAAAATAGGAATAACCGAATTTAGGTCTTATTTTACGGCTTGAAAGGATTTTCTCCAAGTATTTAATTTAAAATAATTATACTAAAACGAGCTGAACCCTGTTCAATTTAATACAAATTAAGTTGATTATTACGATTCTTGCAGGTACGTACCATTTTGTAATAACATAAATATTATATAATGTATTACTCGATATAACGCGTGATGAATATATATTCCAATGAATATGTATTCGATAAAATTAAGAGGAGGTGAAAAAGATGAGAAAACAAGGAGGAATATTGATATTAGCGGCTTTAATGGCACTAATTCTTTGCGGAGCATCTTCAGCGGCGGATAATTCATCTACAACTGGAGGTGAAGGTAATCTCTGGGTGAATGTTAACTATGAATACGACGATGATATTATAAATCCCGAAATTAGCGTTACAGATTCTCATAATAACAGTGTAGCTTTTGAGAAAACAAAAAAATCTGATACATTCTACAAATTAAAATTCACCTATACTGGTGTTACCAACGGAACACAGTTTAAGGTGACGACATGTGCACCAGGCTACATAAGTCAAACTCAAAAGATCGCGGTCGATGAAGATTTCGATGGATTCGCCACCTTCAACATGAAAGCCACCAAAAACTACAAACTAGGCCGACAAGTAACAGCCAAAGCAAATCAGCTACTGGGATTATCCGGAGCCAACGCTAAGGATGTGCTGGTGATTACCACTGCCGGAATCACTCAAAGGAATGGAACCACCACTGAAGATTGTTTGGAAGGTATCCTGAATGGCTTAAATGGCAAAGTCTCATTTGGACAGGGAAATCTGTTAACACTGAGAAAAACATCTGTTGATCCAGTTGATTTTGCCTTCATTAAGAAGAATGGTGGCGCACTGGAAGCAGTGTTCTTCCTGAATGGTTCAACCACACCTGCCTATCAAGGAAGCATTTCCCAGAGCATGGCTGCAGCAACATGGAATAAATTGATATCTAAAGTTGGTGGGACAAATGCATTTACCTACGCCAGTCTGGCCAATGCTTGGAAGGCAGGAGCACCAGCAGATCTTTTAAGGGAAGCGGCTTTCCACGGGCACATGTGTCAGGGAACCATAAGCGGATACGCTATGTCCCAGGTATTGATGATGTATTATCCTCCATTGCAGGATACCAGTAACCCCGGTTCTCCCTACGATGTCAGTGCCTACAAAGTTATCTGTGTTCCTGGAGACTCTGATGATGACGCCATCATGAACTTACTGAACACTACTCCTGGTAAAGGAGCATTAGCCGGATATGACACCACCGAAAGTGGAGCTACATCTAACATGGTGGGATTCATTCGATGGGTTGACACAACCAAGACGGGAGATCTGATCGTGATGAAGTTCAACAAAGATGAACTCAGGAAACAGTACTTAGCCTCAGGCAAGACTTTAAACAATGATTTAGATGAGTTGAAATTCAACACCTGGGTCTTAGGGATCATAAAAAACAAACAGTACCTGCAATTGGTGACGTTTCTCAGGGAGTTCAAAGGCCTTAACGAGGAACAATACTACACCTTAGTAGGTTCTGCTAGTGACATTAAAAATCCTGATGGATCAGTACGTATCACAGCTAGAGACGCTTTAGGGCTGAATATGACTTACATAGATAGTTTAGGCCTGAAAAAAGCAACCAGAGATGTTCCAACTGGCTCTGTAACCGGAACTTTAACTCAGGGAAAGATAAAACAAATCGGTATCGATGCTGCCAATCTGGCTAAAGAGATATTCCTCAACGAGAAAGGTATTGATTTAGAAAAAGATGATCGTGACTTAGTAGTTCAAACAACCGCCAGTTACGTATACCTAAATGGTCAGTTAACTGACATGGCCCTGGATGGGGTCTACGAAGTACTTGGATCTCGCCTGACCCGGAAAACATTGTTACCAATGCATGTGGCCCCATGGAAAATACTCTACTTCTGTTTTACCTTAAGGGGAACAGATGGTGAAACCATGGATTCACTGTACATGACCTACAATGGAACTGGTTTCCTGGTGGGTAGTGGTAGTGATGGTAAGAAAATAAACAACATTGGACCGGCAGCTCTAAACGACAACACCCAGCTAACCAATTTAAAAAACAATGTATTTAAGGATGGAGGATTCTTCGGTAACATTCAAAGCATAGCCAATGCTTGGAGAGTTAACCCACGCTATGACCAGTTGGTAACATTCCTGTTCCACGACCACGCCTGTCCTGGAGTACAGCCAGGGTTCTTCATAACTGACATGGTATTTAAAAACTTCCAACTCAGTCCAGATGAAGAATACTACTATATGGCCGCCAGTATCTACTGTAAAGACGACAGTCTAGTCTACCTTATGGGAGTGTCTCCGGGTATGGGAAGTTACATGAACCAGAGGTTAATCGATGAAGAAACAGCTTCAGAATTCTTACCGGGTGGAACCGAGGAAGGAATCCTGGTAATATGGGACAAAAAGAACAACATCGGTCGAGCAATAATCATTAACTTCAAATGGCCGGAACTGGATAACACTGGATTAACCACCAGTGAAGCAATACGTGAAAACAGTATACATTACTTCGTCAATAGCTACAATAATTTACCATACGACCGTACGATAACACCTTACACTCAGGCAACGTCCGATTTCCGCTGGATCACTGCAGAAGAATTAGCCATCATAAAAAAGGGCGGACTTGAAGGTTATAGTGCTTTAGCATTTGTGAAAGGCATTCCCTCAGACCGTACCCGTGCCGATCTCATACGTGTACCTGGGGGATCAGAAACTGGAGGATCAGATAATGATGGATCAGATACTGGAGGTTCGACAGATACTGGAACTTCAACTGGGACCGGATCAAGCACTGATGGAAACAGCATCTTCCCAAGTGGATCTGTTGGTGTAACAGGACCTACAGTAAGCGCAGTTACTGAAACAGCTACTGTCGGTGAGGATGCTGGTACAGATGATGCTGGTAAAGCCTATGAAATCACAGAAACCGGACCAGCTGGAACTGAAGACAACACCCCCTGGACTGCCTATGCTGTCGTGGGAATCATGTCAATCCTGGTTTTAGCAGGTATTGGATTCTTCTTCAAAGGCAGTATCCTCGGCAGGTAAAAAAACAATCCATTTACCCATTTTTTCTTTTTTATTTAAGGTATTTTGAGTTTTTTTTGTCTACTATGCAATAGACGCTTTATTTCGCTATAGAATCAAGATACATCTCATATTTTGGACGGTAGAGCTCATATTCCTTGGCTGTTTCAATTGCAACATCGTAAAGTAGATCTTCGTCCTTCACATGCAACAGTTTACCTTCTTTGATGATACGGGGCCTCATGTAGAGGGGCAGATCCTGAAATACTTGGACATCAATCATGTCATAGTAAGAGTACTCTATCCGTTTATCAAGGCCCTTTCGGGCTTTATCTGGGAATAAAACCAGGCATAAATCCACATCCCTTGCTTCCTCCCCCCGGGCATAACTACCGTAGAGTATTACAGCCAGTATATCCGGATCTTCTTCCATCTTGACCTGCAGTTTGCTTAAGATGGCCTGAACTTTTTCTGAATCAATCATCCTCAGTTCTCCTTAGAAACTCAATAACTGCCTCTTTAAATTCTATTACATCCTCTATATCATTGGTAAGAATTTCATAAACCCTTTCATCGTCGATTTGAGAATATCCATGTACCAATATATTCCGAAAACCCTTCATCTCCCCGAGTTTCTCCACCAGGACAGGGTTTAAAACCGTTCCACTGATTTTATCCAGGAAATCTTCTTCACCATAGGGTAGCCCCAGCCTCATCTCCTTAACAAGTATGGCCGAAACATCCATAACTGACTCTACGGTTATCTGAATCAGTCTTTCAAGTGCCCTCTTCCTCATTGGGTCTGTAGAATACTCTGCAGATGAAGAAGGTATGATTTCTTCTATCTCCTTAAGGTACTGATCTATCTCATTCTAACTTGATGTATATTCTCTCCTTGTCCATGAAATATTCCCCGAGACACCTGCCTAGTACTAACTATGACAATAGAACTAAATATAATAAATAGTCTATTTCTCAATAGCTTAACATACAAAAGATATATAAACCCTAAAAATAAAATTAATTTTTTAAGTCCCTTGGGGTAGTGGCAATCCTGTGAGGCTCTGGACCTTTCGACGGCGGTTCGACTCCGCCAGGGACTATTTATTATTATTTATTCTCTTTTTCCTCTATTTCTATGGTGTCTTTATAGATTCCCAGGAGAATTTCATCCTCTAGGTTGGACTTACCAGACTTCTTCTTTTTAACTAATGTGTCATATTTTTCTTTAATTCTGTTCATTTTAGATTCATGCAGGAGATTTTTGGTTTTATCTTCAAGTTCTGCCTTCTTTTTTTCTATAATTTTCTCCTGTTTTTCCAAGTACTTGAATTCAGCCATAGATCCTCACTCCACTCCTGATTACTAAACTGTATAATTGTTCCTTACTATAACTTTGGGGTTACATTCTAATAATCATATCTAATTATAATCCGGGCCTATCATAAGAGATAGATTGATATTCCCACACTACCATGAATTATCCCAGTGATTATACCGATACTGGCCATGGTAGGGTGGACTTTAAAGGGTATGCTCTTCCCTTTAAAAATCAGCAATCCCAGTGATGCTGTAATTATAAATAGGAGAATCGTGGTGATGCCCAGGAGAATTACAAATGATCTACCCGTGGACACCCCTAAAATACCATGGACCATCCCTACGGTAATTGAGATCCCGGCCATCATGGGATGGAATTTGAAGGGTATTTTCACGCCTCTAAAAATCATAAGCCCCATAGAAGCCGTGATAATAAATAGGAGGAGGGTAGTGATACCCATATATAGTACCAATGGCTTTCCCAGGATGGGAAAATACGCTATTTCACTTAACATTCGGATACCTTATTACTTACTACCCTTAATTTTCAACGATTATTTTACCAGTCATGGAGGGATGTAATCCACAATGGTAGGGATACTCACCAGCTTCAGTAAAAGTATGGGTAAAATTCTCCCCATTAGCGAGTACTGGACTTGTAAATACACCTGTATCACTTACCACATCGTGATCAATTTCTCTATTTATCCAGGTTACAGTGGTCCCCACCTTTACGGTCATCTCCTGTGGATTAAATGCGAAATTTTCTATGGTCACCGTATTCGGAGCAGTGAATCCGGTTGTATTCTCTTGATTTTGTGTGCAGCCTGATATAGCCACGATCCCCACTAAGAGTAACACTCCCATTACCAGAAATTTTAAATTCATAGTTTAATTTAAGTCCCCAATTTCTTAATAATTTTTCTATACCCGGGGCCATAGCTCACTAAACCAAATAAAAAAAGAGTTCGATTAAAATAAGAATTTATAGTGAAAACTACTGGTTAGGAAATTTAAGTGGTATTAATCCCCTTTCGGGTAGGAACCTTCCTCATCATGCACCTCATCACCAACCAGTGGGGGTTTGAAAACACAGAGCAATTTCAGGTCACTACCCAGGGCTCTTAGATAGTGCTGGTCGTGTTTATCAAGCGCATAGAGAGTACCCGGTCGTATGGGATACACCTTCCCATCCCTGATTGTTTCCACTTCACCTTCACCCTCCACACAGTACACCACTTCTACATGGTTTTTATACCATATCCTGGTCTCGGTACCCTTAAAAATCACAGTCTCATGGAAGGAGAAACCCATATTATCATCCTTAAGAAGCAGGCGCCTGCTCACCCAGTTACCGTTAGGCGCGAACACCTCCCGTTCAGTGTCGATTATATCATCTATCTTTCTAACTATCATTAAAATAACTCCCAGTTTGTTTAAAAGAAAATTAAAGGAATCCAATTTATGGATTCACTTGGAATATAACACTTGATGGAATTCAACACCTGATTTATGGATTCACTTGGAATTCAAAAATCTTATTATGGAAGATTCACTTGGAATTCAAAATCTGGTTGATGGACTCCTTCTGGTTCAACACCTGATTTATGGATTCTCTCTGATCTAACTTCTGGTTGATGGTGTCCTTTTGATCCAGTTCTTGGTTGATGGACTCCTTCTGGTCGAAGAGCTGATCATGATTTAATATCTGGTTGATGGACTCCTTTCGATTATAGACCGTGTAGATTGCCTCTTCTACTATGTCCAGTCCTTCCTCCAGAATTTCTTCCTCTATCACCAGGGGAGGGAGGAACTTAACCACATCGGAATCAGCACCGGATAATTCTATTACCAGGCCCTGGGAGAAGGCTTCGGCTGATATGTCTCCGCAGAAGCCCTGATCAGGTATCTGTAAACCATATATAAGGCCTCTGCCCC
Organism: Methanobacterium sp. PtaU1.Bin097; assembly: GCA_002067325.1. Classification (GTDB taxonomy): domain Archaea; phylum Methanobacteriota; class Methanobacteria; order Methanobacteriales; family Methanobacteriaceae; genus Methanobacterium_A. The sequence goes on along the minus strand of MVQY01000140.1, from coordinate 2,730 downwards.
TTACATCTGTCTCCAGGGAGTCATATTCCCGGGATATATCCATAAGCCTGTCCCGGAGTAACTGTTCCTTTTTACATATCTCCTTGGATAGTTCATCATCTTCCCAGTAGCTCAAGAGGTTCGAAGCTGCAATGAAGGCCAGGTTATTTCCACGGAAGGTCCCCGAATGCTGTCCCGGTTTCCACTTGTCCAACTCGGATTTCATGAGCACCAGTGAAAGCGGCAGTCCACCCCCAATGGACTTAGATAATGTTATGATATCCGGACTTATCCCAGCCTCTTCGAAGCTGAAGAAGGACCCGGTACGGCCGTTACCCACCTGGATATCATCTACGATGAGTAAGATATCATATTCCCGGCACAGCTTCTCTATCTCCTTAAGCCACTTCTTGGAGGCCACGTTGACTCCGCCTTCTGCCTGTACTGTCTCCAGTATTATGGCCGCCGGGAGGTCCAGTCCACTGCTTTTATCTTCCAGTAACTGTCTCAGATAACCCGCGGTGTCTATATCTGGGCCGAAGTAGCCGTCGAAGGGTACGAATGTCACGTTCGCCCGGTTCGTGAAGGCCTCCTCCCTGTAGAACTCGTTGGCAGTGGCCGACATGGACCCCATGGTCATACCGTGGAAGGCGTTGGTAAAGGCGATGATATTCGACCGCTCCTTGACCATCCTGGCAATCTTCAGGGCTGTCTCCACTGCATCGGTACCGGTTGGTCCGCAGAACTGGAACTTGTATTCCATGTGGCGGGGCCCCAGGATGGTGTCGTTGAATTTCTCCATAAACTCTCTCTTGGCGGTGGTTGCTATGTCCAGTCCATGTACCAGTCCATCCTGCTTCAGATACTCAATTAGGGCTTCTGATACCACTGGATTATTATGTCCGTAATTCAGGGTTCCTGCTCCGGCGAAAAAATCTATATATTCATTTCCCTGTTCATCATACAATTTAGAGCCCTTAGCAGTTTTAAATACCGCTGGAAAACTACGTACATAACTCCGCACTTCTGATTCTAATTTATTAAAGGTTTCCATATTATTTTCAAAGTTTCCATATTATCTTCCCTCTTTATACTCGTTAAGTAACTTAAATGAATCGGTTTCCTGGTTGAACGGTCCGATACGTATAATAAATTCTTCGGGATGGCGGGACTCCTGGAAAACTTCCTTGGTAAAATAGCTATCCTCAGTGACCGGTGCATCCAGCTGTCTGGCCAGACTGTTGAAGAGTGATCTGGATGAACTGTTATCAGATGTGACGGTGGTCTCCAGGTAGTTGATATCTCCCAGTTCCTTACGCTTTAAAATATTTAAAAGCATCTCCTGAGCAATTCCCCTGCCTCTCATATGGTCGCGGACCGCGATCTGCCAGATGAAGAGGGTGTCACTCTGGTGGGGATGGATGTAGCCAGAAGCAAAACCTACTACATCATCCTTAAACTCACAAACTGCACTGGTCCTATTAAAATGAGAGCATACCAGCAAGTAACTGTATACTGAGTTGATTTCAAGTGGTGGGCAGCTTGCAACCAGGAAATAGAGTGATTCACCATCATTTAAGTGGGGCTTTCTGATGGTGATTGATTCAGGTATTTCTTGTTTCGGCTTCGACATAAACGTAAAATTCCTGATAAATTAAAATACATATTAAAACTAAGGTTTTGGTTATATTATGTATGTAGATACTAATAAAAATAACTGAAATAAAATAAAGAATTAGAGAGTTAAAAAAAGAGATTCAAAGGAGTTCATCACGAAGATCAATGGTATCCTTAAGATCAGGGCCAGTGGAGATTATTGTAACTGGAACTCCTGTTTCACCCTCGATTTCATCTATGAACTTTTTGGTCTCTGGTGCCAGTCCGGAATAATCGGTCACCCTTTCGCACTGGGGATATAACCTGTCCACACAGGTTAAAGCAATCTGGGTAGCGCCGTTTATCATGCAAGATTCCCGGGCCAGATCCATATCAAAAAGACCCACTCTACGCCTCCTTCCAGTGACTGTACCGTACTCTTCCAGTCCCATCTTTTCTGCCTCTTCCTCGCTCATCTCTGTTTTAAAGGGTCCTTCTCCTACCCGGGTTATGTAGGATTTGAAGACCACGATTACATCATCCACCCGGGTGGGTCCCACACCCACATCAGCGGCGGCTGTGCTGGCGGTGGTGTCTTTACTGGTAACGAAGGGATAGGTACCATAGTACAGTGAAAGTCCGAAACCCTGAGATCCTTCTATGAACACGTATTCTTCTTCATCCAGTGCCTGGTTAACCTCGAGTGGCACATCTGTAGTATGACCCTGTAGTTCCTCTATATCCTGGGCCATCTTAGCTACACGGCCCACTCGGTCGGCGTTTCCCGGTCCGCAGCCTGTTCCGGTACTTCCAATTTTCTTGGACAGGTGGGCTGAGGCCTTATCCCGCTCTTTATGTTCTGGTTCTATGATTGAACAGCGGATATCAGCGAAAGTCCTTTCCGCCACATTATATTTGCTTAGATAATCAAGTTCGTGGAGAAAAACCTCCGGATCTACTAAAACACCCGCCCCTATGAGTAGTCTGGCATCCCTGTGCACGAAACCAGATGGTATTAACCTTAAACCATATTTTTCACCGTTAAATTCTACAGAATGCCCTGCATTGGGCCCTACACCTGCTCTTGCTATAATATCGGGTTTATCGTTGTAACAGAGATAGGTGATGCATTTACCTTTTCCTTCATCTCCCCAT
>MVQY01000139.1 GCA_002067325.1 Methanobacterium sp. PtaU1.Bin097 | reverse complement strand
CATATTTCCGATAATATCCAATAGTGAGGAGCTTATGGGCAGATTCCAGGGTGGGGATGTTCTACCACCGCCCAGTGGTGTGAAATAAACACCTACCTGTTTGGAGTTTTCCCGGATGTTGATATCCTTGGCCTCAACATGATTTACACCAATTAGAAGCCCACGGTCAATGGCGGAGTTAATTGACTTAGCAATGGCGTTGGCGTTGAATCCGTTTTTGTTAATTGAATATGTAACAATTTCTGACGTGGTGGTGCTGATACCGGACAGGTCTGTTCCGTAGGTGTTGACGGTTACGTTGGATGGTGAAACAGTAATTGCACTTCGCAGGACGTCGTAGGCATAAGCTATCTTCAGTGGATTACCATCCAGGGGACATGTAGAGTAACTTTCTGCCGCGGGGTATGCTATACCCCATCCACATTCCGGGTCATATTTACTGTAGGGCTCATTCATGGGGAAACCAGGCTGATTTACATCAGTTGGGGTGAAAGTATCTCCTGTGGTGATATCAGATACCAGGTTAACCGCTCCTCCACCGTGATTTTCATTGGCCTCAACCGATACCTTCTGGAAGACGTCGCCCATTATTTCTGTGGCGGAGTAACCGTCCCTGATCTTTTCACCGATCATCACCGCCGTTTCTTTTCTGATTAATGCGGCGTCACCACCTCCTGGATTGGTTGATGTGTGCCTAAGGTGTATTATCGCTCCCTTTTTACCTGCCGGCAGAACTGCCAGCCCGTCTTCATGGGGAGTTACCGTGATGGTTCCATCATCATCTACAGTTACCACGTAGACAGAGAAATCTCCACCAACCGCGGCTCCCATGGTGGGGCCTCCGGCCATTATCCTTATTCCTTTGTAGTTGCTAGCTATACTTACTGCAGTTGATGGTGTTTGATTCTCCTTGAAGAGTTGAATAGTTTCCACGATGGCAGCCAGCCTGTTTGTTTCGTTCATTTCCGCTCCACCAGATAAAACTGCGAAATCTTGTTCCGGGGAGAATATGAAGGTTGACTGGAACATGTTGTTGGCGTAGGACATACTACCGGCGGCGGCTCCATTAGGATCCTGACCTGTGGGGTCGGATATGATGATGACATTTAAGGTGGCAGCTGCGGTGTTCATGGCCAGTGTAATGGTCATCATCAAGATCATGATCTTGATGATATTTGCTCGGTCGATCTTCACTTCACCACCACTGCTTGGAAGTCTTCGATAACGTTGATGGTTACTATACCGGTTATTTTATCCACCTTAACATCCACGGCAGTTATAGGGTATATCTGGGTACCGGGAATTGCGGCGTAGGACACTGCTATTTCTGCATTGTTTATAGCTCCCTCCAGGGGTACTTTTCGCTTGGAGGTAACCAGGGTGTCTCCCTGAATATAACTTCCCGACCTGAATCCTACATCTGCAGCCAGACCCTTGATAGTTGCTGTGGGTACGATGTCGTTTCCTTTAACTATCACTCCTGCGATGGGAACACCCTGTCCAGTGTCATCAGAGGAGGCGTAAGACACATAGCTCATAACCCGGCCTGATAAAATTAGCATAAAGGCCAGCATGAGGATAATTAAAGTATCTCTTCTTATTTTTATAAACATCCTTCTTTCACCATAATACTCTAAATGTGTTATATTGAGTTTATTCGATATTTAAAATCGTGTTATATATTGAATTTTATTGATATTTAAATTAAAAAAATTTACGTAGTTTTTAACTACAAATTTAGACAAATCCCTTTTTTGAGGATTTATTATTAATATCTTCGCTATTTAAATAGGTTTTTAATATAAATAAATTTTTTATAAAATATTGAATGGAAGTTTATGGATATCTTAGTATATTAACTTTGGCCTTGTGGTTTAGAATATTAACTTTTCCCCTTGGTTTAATATATCAACTTCGACCCTCTGGTAACTCGATAATTCTTCGGATTTCTTCCCGGTAGGTAAAAGCTGCTTCACCGATACAAACCACAACCCGCACATCAAGTTTAAGAGCGGTCTTTAATCCCTGGGTGATCTGTTCTAGATTAGCTCCCAGGGTTCCCTTTTTAAATTCATCCGGATATTGGGAGGTTAAAATTATTTTATCTGCTTCTGGTTTTCCTTCCCTCATAAAATTGTCCGCTGCTTTTCTCGAATAATATGAGGCAGGGATCACGTAGTCAGCGTTATCCAGGCTTCTATTTAGAATATCCCTGTTTCCTCCTTCTCCTGACTCGGAGGATACAGTTATGACCACGGCCAGGGGTTTATAGATCTTCTCAAGTTCCCGGAGTACGGTTTCCACCCCGCCGGGGTTGTGTGCATAGTCTATGATGACATTTTTCCCCTGATATTCTCCCATATAATCTAATCTACCAGGAACACCTTTAAAAGTTTGAACGCTGGTTATTATATCTTTTAAAGGGAGGTTAAAGAATTCTTTCGCCGCTGCTATTGCACCCAATGTGTTGTAGATATTATGAAGACCCATGAGTGGTATTTTCACGGTTAAAACTTCCCAAGGTGTTTTCAGGGTGAAACTACCCCCCCTTATATTTGTGGCTAGATAGTCGATTTGAGGATTTTCCAGTCCACAAGGACAATCATACTTGCCCATTCCAGATATGGTCTCATTAACAGGTAGTTCTCTCCCGCACCAGCACCTTTTTTTATTTATTATGTTTGTCTCCAGGTCTACCCCGAAGGTGATTACCCCTTCCGGGTCCTGAGTCCTGGATTCAATCAAACCCCACACTGTGGGATCATCCCCGTTAACTATCAACATCCTGTTTTTAAGGTAATCCACGAATTCACCCTTTATACTGGCGTATTTCATGAAATCCTGGTCATCCTGCATGTGATCCGGGGTGATGTTGGTGATTATTCCACAGTCTGGCTGGGAACGTTCCACCATGAACTTTAAATCCCCTGGCTTTCCAAAGGTACCGGTTTCCAGGACAGCCACATCACCCTTCAACCGGCATTGCAGTGGGGGTATATATTCGATGTTGCCCTGTAGATGTTTAAACCCGTGTTCAGTGGGTTCAAGCCCTGCAGAAGAACAGATATGTTTTAACATGGAAACGGTGGTGGTCTTACCATTGGTCCCCGTCACACAGAGTACTGGTTTATCGGGTTTTATGAGGTTGATTACCTCATCTACTTTGATTATTTCATATTTACCTTTCTGTGAGTTAACTTTCAAGGTTTTAAAAAATTTAGAATCTTCTGGTAAACTGGGAGGGGGTATGATGAAGTTTGATTTGGCAAAAAAGGATTCTGGGTGTCCGCCAAAATATAGTGGAGAATGGTAATCCTTTAGGGTGTATCTAAATTCGCAGTTATTTTCTTCCTTGATATCGGTCCCCACGACCTTGTACCAGTTGTCCATTAAAACCCGGGCCACCAGATTGCCCACTATTCCACAGACACCGATGACACCGAATACCTTATTGGAACAAACCTTTGAAGAAAAATCTACACCCTCTTTGGTATCTCTGGACATGAATTGTACCTTTTTAATTTTTACCGTATTTTTCACAGCCCCTTTCTATTCCCAGTAACATCTTCCGTTTAACTTCATCGTAGTTGGTTACACCACCGGGGCCAACATGTATGATGGTATCACCTGGATTTGTAACCTTTATGGCGGTTTCTCCGGCCATGATCATGTCTTCTACGGCTATTTTCTGGCACTCTGGGTTCTGGACGCCCCTTAAAACTTCCCCAGCTGCTTCCATGTTTATACCCCCCAGGGTTTCGTTAAATCCGCTGGAGATTATAACATCTGCATACTGGCCTATCGTTTCACCTACTTTGAACTTATCCCTTATGGTGGTGGTGTCTGGATTGTCCACGATAACTATGAGTTTGCCATTTGAAAATTGTTCCAGGGTGGATACCAGTCCTTCAGGCACGAAGGCAGTGTCAAAATGGGTTTTTCTACCACAATAAATTCCCATAAATTCCAGATGTCCTGAGACACCCGGGAAATTGCTTAAACCTTCCTTGATATTTTCCTCACTCAGACCATAGGTCAGTGCTACGGCTGATGCAGCAAGGGAGTTTTCAAAATAATATCCCTTCAATTTAAAACCGGTTTTAAAGGACCCTTTATCGCTAAGACTATGCACTGGATTTTTAAAACTGGTTAAATCATAATCTACGGTTATCTCGTTATCTTCCAGAGTTCCGGAAATGTTACACTGGCCTTTTTGGGTACAGTAATATACGATGTCATCCCGGAGTGGTTCCAGGTAACTCTGACACTGGGGTGTGGATATCAGTATCTCACTGGACCCGGCGATGAACAGCTTCCTTTCGGCGTACTTCTCCAGTGAATCCTCAAATTCATCCAGGTGTTCCGGATAGATATTGGTGAGCACCCCTATTTTCAGTTTAACCTCGCTCATCAGCCGGGATGTTCCATGGGGGAGTTCAAATACGGCAACGTCACATTTCCGATGATGATCTTTTATAATCCCGTCTACAATCACTTCACTTAGAAGGTTACCATGGCGGGAGGAGCACTTCCACACATTATATCCGCTGGATTCGAATATATGGGCGATTATATGGGTGGTGCTGGTCTTTCCCAGGGTCCCGGTAACCCCGATGATGTCTATATCAATTAAATCATCCACTATATGGGATACTTCCCGGTGTTCAAGCAATTTCATACCACTTTCCCCCACCTGATTCCATACTAGTGAATCTGCGGCTATATTGGGGGATAAGTAGGCAGAATCGAAGCTAGCCATATCCTGGGGAACATCGTTACCTAAATTCAGTTTGACACCTTCTTCCTCCATCTGGAGAAGGATCTCCTGATATTTAGGGGCGAATTCATCTAACCTTTTTTGGTCGGTGATGTGAACCTGATGACCTATATAATTTAAAATTCTGGCTACAGGACGCCCCGCATTTCCTGCACCTATTACTACACATTTCAATTTATCAAATCTACCTAGTTATTTTTTAATAATACCCTGATTATTACAATATCATGGGGAAACTTATTAATTACATGATTTTTTTATAATCATTTAGAATTATTTGTTATATAAAAGTTCATTTATATTTAAAAATGATAGTATTTAGTTGATTTATATAAAAATAGTGGTACTAGATTAACCCATGCTCTTTTAACAGTTCTCTAGCTGGGTCCATCCCCTGAGCCCCGATTAATAGAATGGTATCCTCTTCCCTGGATGATTCAAGGGCGAATTTCAGGGCATCTCCCAGGTCCTGGAAAAACAGATATTTTAGCCCATTTTCATCCATTGCATCGGTGAACACCCTTTTTTCAGAGGGTTTTACCAGGTTAGCTTCGCCCACCACATCCACACTACTGGTGAGTATGAGCTGGTGATTCGTGCCTTTTAAACTCTGGGCAACTGCCTCTGCATTTGCCCTGTTAATCATATCTCCCCTAGATCCCCGGATAGCGACTACCAGATAAATTTTCCCATCAGCTAACCGTACAGAAGCTTGGATGGTGGCTTTTATACCATCAGGGTTATGGGCGAAGTCATCTATTATAAGGGGGCTTCGAGAAAGTATAGTGAACCTTCTCTCCAGGGGCTGGTAGGATGAAACCCCACGGACAATAGTTTCCAGGGGAATATCCAAGGTTAAAGCTGCCTGTACTGCAGCTAGAGTGTTCTGGATAAAATGAGGGCTTTTAAAGGGTAAATCAACTTCATCAACAATCAGTTTACCAGAGTGGAAGATTCCGCGTGCACGAAATTCCAGAGAAGAACCCTTACCATAATAGGAGACTTTAATGTGGGAGGGCACAGATTTTCCCATCTCTTTAATCAGGGGATCTTCATTGTTTAAGACAATATATCTTCCCTGGAAATTCTTGATGGCACCTGATATCTCCTGGTAGGCCTCTTCTATGGAATTTACCAGGCCTATATGGTCCAGTGCCACGTTGGTCAGGACCACCATCTGGGGGTTG
>MVQY01000138.1 GCA_002067325.1 Methanobacterium sp. PtaU1.Bin097 | reverse complement strand
GGTATCACCCTGTATTGGGGCTATCATGGGGCCGGCGAATACTTTAGGGTAGTTCCAGCTTCCAATAAAAACAGAGGGTGGTGTGCTGCCGTCTAATTCCCGGCCAACATCCACACTTGGTATCTGTATCTTGGATGTTAGTCGTTTTAGATAGGCTGCCTTTCCTTTTATCATATGGTTTCCTATATATTTTTACTTTAATAAAAAGTTGATGAGAGCAGATGAAAAGTAATGTTAGTGATATTATTTTTAATGTTACCTTCATTTAATTAAAGTGTTATCGCTGGTGATGACGTAAATAAAAATTTTGTTATATTTGAAACTAATTTTTTATGTGTTCCCATATTTCATTTATATTAGTTTCGACTCTTTCTTTCATGGATTTTTCCGGCAATGCTATCCACATTATGACAGTTCCCATTATCGTAGTTTCTATAACCTCTGAAACTATGTCCGGATTAATATCCGATCTTATCACGCCCTGACTTATACCTTCATTTATTACATCCTTAATAAAATCAAATAACTTACGGAAGAACTCTGTATAAATTTCACTTATCATATCATATTTCTGAACACCTTCTATCAATAGTAGGTGCAGAGTTCTATAATCTATTTTTTCAGGACCTCCCACAAGCTGAGTAGTTTCATTTATAACAGAATCATCACCAGTCATTGATAATATTGCAACTTCTAATTTTTCTTTGGGGGTGCCTTCAAAATTCTTAATCTGCTCCATGGTTAAATAAAAATAGTTAAATAAGTATTTTTTTATTACTTCAACCATCAACGTGTCTTTACTATCAAAATGGTGATAGAATCCGCCGGTAGTGATGTTTGATTCTCTTTTAACTTCAGTTATAGAAACATTATCAAATCCTTTTTTAAGTAAAAGTTTAAAAGCTGTTTCCATAATCCTTGATTTTGTATCCATAAGTTATTCCCTTTTAATTTATATTTAACTTCAAATAATCCCCTAATTGAAAAATATGTTTTTTTTAATCATTCCAAGAGTAATCAGTAAGCAAAATTTGCTTTAAAGATTTATAAATTTATAATACTTTTTATAAGTTTAAGAAATAAATATCTTTTTATTATTACTATGAAGATTAACTTAAATTTGATTTTATGAGCTATGTAGTAATATAACTTCTCAATTATTCTGTATATTTCTCTTTATTATTCATCATATATAAAACAGACAGACTAGTATGTCGGTAATCTTAAATATAAGAATTGCATTATTGGAATCACAGACAGACTAGTATGTCTGTCATAATCAATGGTAATATATTTAGAATATTAAAAAAGGAGATGATAATATGAAAGGGTTTGCAATGACTGGACCAAATAAAGTGGCATGGATAGAAAAGGAAAAACCAAAAGCTGGGCCTAAAGATGCAATAATTAAGCCAACAGCTCTGGCACCTTGTAGTTCAGATATTCACACTGTATATGAAGGAGGTGTGGATCTTGGAGGGGAAATTAGAATCTTAGGTCATGAAGCTATAGGTATTGTTGATTCGGTTGGAAGTGAAGTAACAGACTTCAAACCAGGTGACAAAGTAATTGTACCTGCTATTACGCCTGATTGGAGTGCTAAAGCTTCACAATGTGGTTTTCACCAACATGCTGGTTGTTTACTGGGAGGTATTCAATTTACTACATTCCGGGATGGTAGTATGGCAGAATATTTCCTGGTCAACGATGCAGACGGAAATTTAGCTATACAACCCGATGATATGTCTGACGAAGCAGCACTCATGCTAACAGATATGGTAACTACCGGATTCAGTGGTGCAGAAAATGCAAACATCCAAATTGGGGATACTGTAGTAGTTATAGGTATTGGGCCTGTAGGCCTATGTGCTGTGGCTGGTGCAAAATTAAGGGGTGCTGGGCGATTATTTGCTGTAGGAAGCCGTCCAAATTGTATAAACATAGCTAAAGAATACGGAACTACCGATATCATTAACTACAGAGAAGGTGATATCGTAGAACAAATATTAAATGAAACTAACGGAGAAGGTGCTGATGCCGTAATTATAGCTGGAGGTAATTCTGAAACCTTTGCACAAGCCATTCAAATGGCAAAAGCAGGTTCAACAATTTCTAACATAAATTATTACGGTGTCCAGAATTATGAAGGTGCAGGAGACATATTACCAATTCCTCGTTTTGCCTGGGGAGCTGGTATGGCACATAAGACTATTACTGGAGGATTATGCCCGGGTGGCAGACTTCGTATGGAAAAACTCATAAATGTTGTGGAACAGGGACGTATGGATCCATCATTACTAATCAGTCACAGATTCAAAGGGCTTGAATCAGTTGAAGAAGCTCTTTACTTGATGAAAGACAAACCACGAGACTTAATCAAACCTATGGTCACATTATAAAAAATATCAACTTTTTTGAAAAAAAATATTGTTAAATTAAGCGGAGATAGAAAAAATGAAAAACCTATTTGACTTAAATGGAAAAGTTGCCCTGGTAACAGGTGGTTCATCTGGTCTAGGAGTTCAACTGGCAACAGCTCTTGGTGAACAGGGTGCAAAAATTGCATTATTTGCAAGAAGGGAAGAAAAACTTAAAAATGTTCAAAAAGACCTTGAAGCCAAAGGTATTGAAGCAATGTATGTAGTTACAGACGTATTAGATACTGATAACATTGCTGAATCCGTAGCTAAAGTTAGAGATCGTTATGGTCGTATTGATATTTTAGTTAACGGTGCGGGTGTTGCTGTATTCCACCCTGCCGAAGAACAACCCATTGCTGACTGGGACAGAACAATCGACACCAATTTAAATGGCGTATACTACGTTGCCAGAGAAGTTGGAAAAGTCATGGTTGAACAAAAATATGGTAAAATAATAAACATCGGTTCCATCCACAGTACCGTAGCAATGACCGGACTGGGCCTATCTGCCTATGTTGCAGCTAAAGGTGGAGTTAAACTATTAACCAAAGCTTTAGCAACTGAATGGGCAAAATACAACATAACAGTAAATGCAATTGGGCCTGCTTACTTCGAAAGTGAAATGACAGCTGATATCATAGCTGATAAAGAATTCGAAGATGTTGTTAAAACTTACTGTCCAATGGGTCGTGTAGGCGCACAAGGCGAATTAAACGGAGCTGTCATTTACTTTGCTTCAGATGCCTCATCTTACACTACCGGACAACTACTCTCCATAGATGGTGGTTGGACCTGTATCTAGGTAATAACCTAGATACTATCCTTTTTTAAAAATAAGATGGAGTATAAAAATGAAAATAGCAATAATAGGTGGAACTGGTGGCCAGGGTTTAGGAATTGCCATACGGTTTGTGCAAGCTGGAGAAGATGTTATAATCGGATCAAGAACAATGGATAAAGCACAAAAGGCCGTAGATAAAGTTAAAGACCTTTTAGGTGATGTAGAGAATTTGAAAGCTGCTGAAAACCCTGACGCTGCAAAAGAAGCCGACGTACTGGTTTTAACCGTGCCTTTAGCCGCTCAAAGAGCAACTCTCCTGTCTATTAAAGAGGGGGCTGCTGGGAAGATATTGATGGATGCAACGGGACCTTTAGAGACAGCAATTGGAGGATCTCCTACTCGGTGTTTGTACCTATCTGAAGGTGCAGCTTCTGAAAGAGCACAGAAGATCTTACCGGATACCAATGTCATCTGTGCATTTAACAACATAAGCAGCGGAGCCCTGATGAACTTCAATGGACCCATAGACTGTGATTGCTTGATATCTGGTGATAACCAGGAATCTAAAATAACAGTGGCTAAATTAATCGAAAAGATACCCGGAGTACAAGTTGTAGACTGCGGGCCTCTAGAAAGGGCACAGATCATAGAAAAGATCACACCACTACTCATTGGGTTGAACATCAAAAAAACCTGTAAAGACGCAGGAATACGAAT
>MVQY01000137.1 GCA_002067325.1 Methanobacterium sp. PtaU1.Bin097 | reverse complement strand
TTTCCCCATCTTTCCATGCGTTAATAAAATTTGGTTTGACTTCTCTTTCCCAATCTGCATTCCAATCCTGGAAAACAATTTCCCTCATATTGTAGTCTGTAAGATTCAATATAAAATCAAAATCTTTGGGTAATGTATTGCGGATTTTTATATTCATTAATTTAAAGTTCGTTAAATTTCTATTTATTTGTGTTGATAACCACTGATGACTCGAATCAAATTAAAGTTACATCTTATCTGTATGTTCCATAGCGTACAATATCACTCACGTCTTTCCTAGGTCTTGCAACGGGATTTTCATCTGCGTATCCCAGTGTAAACATGGCAGGGACTCTTATATCTTCCGGAATGTTCAGGATATTCTTAACTTCGTCTTCTTTGTAGGCGCCTAGCCAGCAAGTTCCCAGTCCGAGTTCAGTGGCTTCCAGTATCATGAATGAGACTGCGATGGATAGGTCAACGGTGTAAGCGTACTGCCCGCAGGGCATGACTCTTTCTGATTCTGTTGAAATGGCCACGATGGTGACTGGTGCTTCACCCACGAAGTTCTGGCCGTTTGCAGCATTAACAAGTTTTTGTCTGGTCTCCTTGTCTTTCACCACCAGGAATTTCCATTCCTGCCTGTTGGCGGCTGATGGTGCAATCCTGGCTGCTTCTAATATCTTATCCAGCTTATCTGCTTCAATTGCAGTATCTTTATATTTTCTGATGCTCCTTCTTTTACTGATGGCTTCAAAAACGTCCATTAAACCATCCCCCGTTAAAAAAATTTAATTTGTATAAAAACTGGTTTTTAATAACAAAAAATAAAGAATAAATAAAAAATAATGGTAATCTTTGAACTTATTCTGCGTCCATCATTTCGCCGTAAACTACTTCTATTTCACAGCCTTTAGGACCGCAGCAGAAATGTTGTAAATCAAATTTAGCTTGCATATTTTTCACCTCGCTGTTTTATACAGTAAAGAAGTAAAGATCTCACCTCTTAATTGTATACCATAAAGAAGTAACTAATCCTATTTAAATTAAGTATAGTCAAAAAAGATATATACTATACTAATGTATATTAACTACCAGTTAATATAGTCAGTTAAATGTGGTTTAAATGAATCCAAAAAAAGATTACTGCTATGCTGTGGAAGCAGCGCTCAACGAACTGGGAGGGAAATGGAAACCATTAATTTTATACGTGTTAATAGATGGTAAAATGCGTTTCAGTGAGATAGATAAACTTTTACCCTCCATTACCCAGCGAATGCTCACCAAACAGCTCCGTGAATTGGAAAAAGACAACCTAATCCACAGAAAAGTCTACGCTGAGGTACCTCCCAAAGTAGAATACTGCCTCACCGAAAAAGGCCACTCTGTAATACCTGTTCTAGAGGCCATTTGTGAATGGGGAGAGAAATACTGCCTGTAAAAAGTAAGTTTGGGGTTTGTTTTAAAATTTAAGTTGGATTTGTTAAAAAATAATAGTATCTTAAGATATGTTCTGCTTAGCAATCTTAGCAGCGAATACACCAGCACCAAACCCATTATCTATATTTACCACTGCAATACCAGGGGCACAAGATTGAAGCATGGTATATAGGGCCGTAAACCCCCCTTTGCCCACACCATATCCTATGGAGGTTGGTACTCCAATAACTGGGATATCCACCAGCCCAGCGACCACAGAGGGTAAGGCTCCTTCCATTCCTGCCACCACCACAAGTGCTTTCACATCTTCTTCAATCATATTCCTTATATGTGAAAATAAACGGTGTATACCTGCTACACCCACATCATACGCCGTTAAAGCCTCACACCCCATTTCCTCTGCAGTTATTTTTGCTTCCTCTGCAACGGGGATGTCGGAAGTTCCGGCGGTTATAACCCCTACTTTAACCTTTTTTTCTACTTCATGGTCGCTGATGACCAGTATCTTGGCCCTGTGATGGTATTCTTCCTTGAAACCTTCCGGTAGGTTCAGCTGCCCTTTTATTATATCATATTTTTCCTGGTTGAGTTTGGTGACCATCACCCGTCCTTGGCGGGTTGCACCGTTGATTATCTTTATCAGGTCACCGTTTTCCTTATTTTCTGCAAATATAACCTCAGGAATTCCAGTCCTCACATCCCGACACGTATCTAACTTGGCAAAATCTTCTATTTCCTTGATTTGCATGGATTTAAGGCTTTTTTCCGCCTCTTCCAGGGATATTTTTCCTTCCATCAATTTCTTGAGAATTTCTTTCATTGTTATCGTTGGTTTTTTTTTATTTCTTTGGTTTTTTTTAATTTTATTTTAGATCTTTCAATTTTTAGCATGCGAAATTCTATAAATCTTCTTCTTTTAATAGCGTTAAATCCTCTTTTGTCGGGTTTATTTGTGTTGACAATCTATTTGCTTGATTTGTCATTATTTTTTCAAAGAAATTGCGAACATCACGGCCATTAGCATATGTTTTATCTCTATTAGAATATAAATCAGTGAAATACTTAATTAAGTGATCATTTGCCTTATTTTCAATTTTAAACCCGTATTGCTTACAAAAACTCTTAAAGATATCGAACATTTCAGAACCATCATAATCCTTAAATTCTATGAATTTGTTGAACCTTGATTTAAGACCTGGATTAGAGGATACGAATCCACTCATTAACTCTGGGTATCCAGCAACAATCACTACTAAGTCATCTCGGTTATCTTCTATTCCTTTAACTAGCGTGTCTACTGCCTCCATACCAAAATCATCCTGATTTCTGGTTAAACTGTATGCTTCATCAATAAACAGTATGCCTCCAATAGAATCTTTTAAGACTTTCTGAACTTTCAAGGCTGTTTGACCCACGTATCCAGCTACCAGACAAGAACGATCCACTTCAATTAAATGTCCTTTACTTAAAACTCCCAAATGATAATAAATTTTACCTAATAGTCTTGCAACAGTCGTCTTTCCAGTTCCAGGGTTACCTGAAAATACCAGATGAAGAGAGATAGGTGGTTGTTTGAAACCCTGATCCTCCCTTAATTTTCTAATCTTTAAAAGATTAATTAAAGAATTAACATCAGTTTTTACATTAAATAAACCAATTAAATTGTTTAACTCATTAAGTAAATCGTCTAATGTTTCCTGTATATATCCTAGTTTTTTACGACTTTCAACCAATGATTCTTTCTGAGCATCCGATGTTTTCATGCCCTCTTTAAAAATATTCGCCCCAGTTAAAAAATGGGTTTCAGAAAAGCCAATATCCTGATTTGATTTACCAGAAATAGGAAGAGTGATGTCGTTATCTTTTAAAAATTCTCTTGTTGTTGTCATTATCCTAGATAAAAATTCAATTTCTTTTTCATGAGCTCTATCTGAGGCAATGAATGAAACCCCTAACTCTTCATAAAAACTAAGTAGAGAAAAAATGAGTTCTTTTATCTCAGAATCCAAACCTGGTTCAAATTCAGAGTTTTTTATTATATTTCTAATCCCTGCAAACAATGTTATGGGATATGGAGGAATGATAAATTTATCATTGAATAAAATCAAATTTTTAGCTTGTATAGAAGTAAATGATTCAATTAAGTTATTATATACTTCTTTTTCACTGTATTTAGTATATTCATTGTTATAAATACCATCCAATACCTGAAAATCATCTTTATAAAAGAAATTATTTAAAAAACGTGCCTCGTCCTCTGTAAATTTGCCATCGAGACTAGATAAGAACATGCAAAATACAAAGGGGTGTTGGTAAAAAATTTCTAAAAAATCAACTTCCTTACAACCAATATCATTATTAAACTCGTTAATTTTCATGCCAAGATTTCCAATCAAATCTTGAATTTCTAATTTCATCTCAAGTAAATAATCAATATTATCCACAAAAACACCTTTAAAGCAATAAAATAATTTACGTAAATATTCTGCTTTATTACGTGTGATAGGCTATATTTACACTATAATTTTAATAAATTATCTACGAATAAGATTATCTTGTTTACTGATAAATAAGTTTCTCATTCAATGTGTTGTCAAATTAAGGAAAAATTCAACCGTATCATAACGCTAATAAGTTTAAATACAGTTCTAAACTTTTCCAGGAATTAATAAATAAATCGTTTAAGTTGATAATGCCAATGTATGTGAGCCCAATTCTTATATATGACTACCTTAAAAAAAGAAATGAACATATCAACCAACTTCTTTCTACAGATATAGTTAATTCTATAAAGATATCAGCAGAGGTGCAAGATTGAAAAAAGCCAGGATTTTAGTTCAAGGAATAGTCCAGGGAGTGGGTTTTAGACCTACTGTATACCGAATCGCTAAAGACCTGGCACTCAATGGTTACGTG
>MVQY01000136.1 GCA_002067325.1 Methanobacterium sp. PtaU1.Bin097 | reverse complement strand
GATAAATCTTAAGCCAACATTCAAAGCTTTCAAGGAATTAAGTGGTCTTAAAATAAAATAAAATTGTTAAAATGTCCTCAATTTTTTTTTAAAGTGGAGGGTGTGTATTTTTTATAAATTTTAATATACATAATTATTTATTTTACTATTTACATACTAAAAATGTCTTACCACAAATGAAGGATTGGATATGATGGAAAAAGAACCACATAACATCGGTAACGATAAAGCTTTCAAGAGGATAAATACTCAAGAAGATAATCTGGTTAAGTTAATCGACAAAAAACTTAAGGAGCTCGAGAGATTAGAAAATCTTTTAGATGAAGGGGGAGAACTTTCCAAGGTTTATGCAGAGGCTTTCCGGTTATCTGGATTTAGTTTCATTGCTGATATGTTAGATGAATATGGTGAAGAGGATTTATTCGCCGATCGGGGTAACTTGGGCTATTTATATGTCCCACTGGTAAATGTCAAAAGAACGCTACTCTATTTTAAAGATAGTTACCAGATTTTATCTTTAGAGCTTATAAGAGAAGTTTACAGGTTTAAAGAGAGAAATAGAAGGGCTCATGAGGAAGGTAGGGAGAAACTTCCCCAGGAAGCCATAGAAAAGTTGGATGATAAGGTTCTTAAAATAATGGAGATATGGAGAGAAAATTACGAATAGAAAAATGATGAACAAACTAATGCGACCTGCCACTTTTTATCTTTCATTCAGTATTACAAAAACCCCGATCCATATTCAAATATATAACCTTTTCGAATTTGTTTTATAAGTAACCTATATATTAGCTATTTTTATATCCATATACTAATGTACTCTAATTTGGTACATCTAATAAAATAAGGAGGAAACTCTATGGCTGAGGATGATATAAAACTAGTTATGTTTTGTTGTAACTGGTGCTCCTACGGAGGAGCAGACACCGCTGGTACTGCAAGGATGCAATATCCTCCAAACGTCCGTGTAATAAGAGTAATGTGCTCTGGACGTATTGAACCACAATTTATTTTTAAGGCATTCCGAGAAGGAGCCGACGGTGTAATAGTAGCCGGATGTCACCATGGTGACTGTCACTACGACGCAGGAAACTACAAGTTAGACAGAAGAATGAGAATAATTTACAAACTGGCAGATGAAATGGGAATTGGAAGAGAAAGAATCCACCACGACTGGATATCTGCATCAGAAGGAGAAAAATTCGCAGACACTGTGAAGATGATGGTGGACAGAATCAGAGGTCTGGGCCCATCACCACTGAAAGAACAGATAGATGCTCCCGTTGAAGCGGAGGTATAAAAATGGCAGATAAAGTAAAATTAGGAAATATCTGGCTTAGCGTGTGTTCAGGATGCGAACTGTCCATTGCGGATATTCATGAAGCCATTGTAGATGTTCTACAACTGGCTGACTTTGAGTTCATGCCCGTTCTGATGGATGTAAAATATGATGAATGGCCAGAAGTAAACGTTGCCATAATATCTGGAGGCATCAGAAACGATGAAAATCTGGAACTTGCAAAACAAGCAAGGGAAAAAGCAGATTTGGTCATAGCTTATGGTACTTGTGCTGTTTATGGAGGAATTTTTGGATTAGGAAACTTATACAAAAATGAAGAACTTCAACAAGAGGCTTATATAAATTCACCAAGCACACCTAACGAAGAAGGAATAATTCCACATGAAGATGTACCGCACTTCATCGACAGGGTCAGACCACTCAGCGATGTTATAGACGTAGATATATCATTACCGGGATGCCCACCCAGATCCGATATAGTTGCAGAAATCGTCATGGCCATGCTTAAAGGTGAAGATTTACCTGAACTACCACAGACCAACTTATGTGAAGTATGTCCTCGTGAAAAACCACCAGAAGGAATGGCAATGGACAAAATCATACGACAATTCGAATTAGGAAAACCAGAAGAAGACCTGTGCCTAGTTCCACAAGGATTGGTATGTATGGGACCAGCTACAACCTCACTATGCGGAGCAGAATGCCCAAGTATAGGTATCAAATGCCAAGGATGTTATGGACCTACCTCACATGTGATGGATCAGGGTGCAAAAATGATCTCTGCTATTGGCTCTGACTTTGGAGTGGAAAGAGATAAAACTGTAGATCCAGAAGAAGTTGCAAATGAATTAGACGATGTTGCAGGTACTTTTTACACTTACACCCTGCCAGCAGCATTAGTACCCCTAAAAATCCGAAAGGAGGGCAAATAAATGGTTAAATTAACGATGGAACCAGTGACCAGAATAGAAGGGCACGCCAAAATTACCGTGGAATTAGATGATGCTGGTAATGTCCAGGATACAAAGCTTCACGTTATGGAATTCCGTGGATTTGAAAAATTCCTTCAGGGAAGACTCATAGAGGAAGCACCACGTATAGTACCTCGAATATGTGGTATATGCGATGTCCAACACCACTTAGCATCAGCTAAAGCAGTAGATGGATGCTTTGGATTCGCTGCAGAGGATATTCTCCCCACAGCTTACAGGATGAGGGAGATCATGAATTGGGGATCAGTCATGCACTCACATGCACTTCACTTCTACTTCCTAGCTGCACCGGACTTCATAGCAGGAAAAGATAGAAAAACCAGGAACGTATTCCAGATCGTGAAAGACAGCCCAGAATTAGCATTAAAAGCTATAGAACTCAGAAAAAATGCTTTAGATATAATTAAAGCCACTGGTGGAAGATCAATTCACCCCACATCATCCACTCCTGGGGGAATATCCACAGAACTTGATGATGAAACCCAGAAAGACCTTCTTCAGAAAGCACAGAAAAACGTCGAATTATCCGAAGCTACCCTGGAAGTTGCCAGACCCATATTCGAAGAAAACCTGGACCTGGTGAAAACATTAGGTTACGTGGAAACTTATCACACTGGACTAGTTAAAAATGGCGTTTGGGATATGTATGATGGAAACGTCAGAATGAAAGACAAAGAAGGAAACATATACGCAGAATTCAAAAATACTGACTACTTAGACTACATGGCAGAACATGTGAAACCATATTCCTGGCTCAAATTCCCCTACATCAAAGATTTAGGTTATCCAGATGGTGTTTACAGAGTATGTCCATTATCAAGACTCAATGTCGCTGATAAAATGCCAACACCTAAAGCACAGGACCACTTTAAGGAATTTAGAGAAATGTTTGGATACGCCCATGAACCACTACTCTACCACTGGGCTCGACTCATAGAATTATTAGCTGCTTCTGAATGTGCTGCTGAAGCATTAGAAGAAGACTTATCCGGACCAAAATTCCCTGAAGCACTGGAAAGACAAGCTGGTGAAGGTGTAGGTATTGTGGAAGCATCCAGAGGTACATTAACTCACCACTATGCCTGTGATGAAAATGGACGAATAACCAAAGCCAACATCATAGTAGCAACTGTCCAGAACAACCCCGCCATGGAAATGGGTATACAGAAAGTAGCAAAAGACTACATAAAACCGGGCGTAGAAGTAGATGATAGCATATTCAACCTGATGGAAATGGTTATAAGAGCATACGACCCATGTCTCTCATGCGCAACCCACACCATAGACAGCCAGATGAGATTAGCTACCCTCGAAGTATACGACAGTAATGGAAACTTAATAAACAAAATCTAACCGTAAGGTGATAAAAAATGATAGTAGTCAACAAAGAAGGCTGCATCAGATGTGGCGCATGCCAGGGTACCTGTCCCACAGCCGCTATAGCAGTATCACCAGAAGATGTAATCTACTGTGACCTGTGTTCAGGCGAGCCTAAATGTGTGGAAATCTGCCCTCAAGGCGCACTAAAAACCGGTGAAGTGGCGGTTGGTCCCGAAGGAAAATTGGAAACCAGAATAGTTTTCAACCCATCCCTATGCGATGAATGCGGTGATTGTGTAGAGGTTTGCCCTCCCCAGATTATGAAACTGGATAAGAACAAAATGAGCAAAGTACCGTTAGAAGGTTACTGTGTAATGTGTGAACAATGCGTGAACGTATGCCCGGTAGATGTAATCGGAATTGAAGGTGTTAAAGAACCTGCAGTTAAAGAGGAAGTAATAACCGGACCCATATACATCGGTGACTGTGTAGGTTGTGGATTGTGTGTAGATGAATGTCCTGTTGATGCAATTACTCTCGATGAGCCCGGTGGAGTCATCAAAATCGATGAAGACACATGCACCTACTGCGGAGTATGTGCACAGACCTGTCCTTGGGATGCAGTAGTCATATCTGGTCAAAAACCAACAAAACGCTCCAAAGAAGTAAAAGCATTTGCATTAGACGAAGACACATGTATAGGATGTAATATATGTGTTGAAACATGTCCTGGTGACTTTATAGCAGAAAAACCATCCAATCTAACCGTGGAACTTCCAGAAATATGCACATACTGTGGTTTATGCGCACAGATGTGTCCTGTTGAAGCCATAGACTGGGATATAGAATTAGGTCCTGCTAAACCGTCATCTGATGAAGGACTGGTCTATGATGTAGATAAATGTAAGATGGTAGGAGAATGTATCAAGGTCTGCCCCACTGATGCCATAAGGGAAGCCGACGGATCACTGTACATGTGCACCAGATGTGGAGCATGTGCAACCACCTGTCCTGAAGGCGCTCTGAAATTAGTGGACATAGAAAAAGAAATCAATGGAGAGAGAGTCAAACGGAAAAGGATTGAATTTACTCCTTCCAAATGTAATGAATGCGGGGACTGTGTTGAAGTATGTCCATTCGAGATGCTTAAACTGGAACCCGGTGAAAAAGTACCTCTCAAAGGTTTCTGTACCCTATGTGAGCAGTGCATACCTGCCTGTCCAGAAGGAGCATTCCAGCTAAAATAAGTTGATTTTTTTTTACTAGGTGGAATTTTTTTTACCACCTAAAAATTTCTATTTTTTAACTAAGATTATAGTAGTCGTCATGGAAAACTTAACATGAAATAATATCTGACAGTTATAAAAAAGGATGTAGAACTGTCAATTCTTAAAATAAGAATATCAGGACAGTATTCGAAAAAACTGTTAATGCTAAATTTTTAATGTCGCACACTATAATTTAAATAAGTCAATTTTTATAAATTTTGAAACATAATTTACAACATTTATTGAGAGAATCTACCAGATGAAGATTGAAATGGTGGAGAATACTGAAGGACCGGAAAGATTCATCTGCTTCAAACTTAACAAAGTAAGGCGTAAAATACATCGGTATTATGAAGGCAAATTAGCCTCTTTTAACATCACTCCCGTTCAATTCTATGTGCTCAGTGTATTATGGGATAAGGAGGAAGTTAGATTTAAAGATCTCCCACGTATTTTGGATATGGACGGTGCCACACTTACTGGAATCTGGACAGACTAGAGAAACGTGGGTTTATAAAAAGAAAGGGAGATCAATCTGACCGCCGATTAGTTCTGGTGTCTTTAACCCGTAAATCAAAGGAAATAAAGCCCCAGATGATACACATTGCCCAGAACCTTGATAAGGAATTTAGAGATAAAGTATCCCCTGAAGAATTCCAGTTGTTTCTTAAAATTTTAGATGAGCTTTAGCTGACCCGAAAATTTTATACATTCATAGAATATTTATTTGTATACAAATATTGTTCATGTGCCTATGAAAATTGAAGACCCTCGATCTTTCGGAAAATATTTCCAAACAAAAACTACTTAATGTGTTGAAATCTGAAGCAGATAAAGTACATGTTATAGATATAATGTTCGCATGCTCCCACCTGAAAGAGGAATCTAAATATGTGCAGGCGAGCTACCGTAAAGAGTATGACCAGATATACATTGAATCCTTCTTGTTGGGCATCAAAAAAATAAGAGAAGATAATAACTATTACCCGGGATTTGTAGATACCCGTGAACTTAAAAAAGCATTTAAAACTTTGAAAAGCCAGGAAACCCGGGTAAAAATTGATTATCCTCAGCATTTACGTTTTTTCAGAATCTATAAGCTCATCACAATTTACACCACATTTGTACGGGACGAACCAGTTCATCCAGTGGGAATGCCCTTTCCAGGTGGGTTTAAAATCAAATATGAAAATGGTACATATTACTGTCCAGTCAAGGAAAATCAGAAAGATAATCCTGGAGCTGTTTGTGGAATTTGTATAGCTGAACAGGATAAAGACGTCTAAAAAAACAGGATTTTTTTTAAGTAAAAAATCAGGGAATAAAAATTAAATGAAGGAACAGGTGAATTTCACCGGATAAAGTAGAGGAAAGGATTAAAAATTTATGCAAAATAGATGGGAGCAGATGATACAGGTATTTACTTCCATAAAAATTATAAAATCCCCGATTCCATTCCTATAGAGGAGCTCTTTCGGGGAATCTCAATCCTCATAGTGCTGGTATTTCAACAGATCGATAACTACCAGAGTGAAAACGACCAGTTCGCTTTCAGTAGGCATCAGAATGGTCACAGAATTTCATATGCCTGCCTATAAACTGGCAAGTTTGCTAAAGAGAGAATTCAAAGCAGGGTGATGATCGTATCTGGAGCAGGCCCGGTAAACATCGATAAAGAAACGGGTATGCCATCAGGATATGTTTCATTACGCCCATGCAGGCTGTGGCTGCGGGACTGGGAAATTTCGGCATTCATAACTTGGTACTTCACCCGGAAATGGGTTCAAAGATGGTGTTTACAGCAATTACCACCGATCTGGACATCCAAGATGACACCTCCCTTCAAAGAGAGGATTATGCACAGACTGTGGTATACGTGTAGATCAGTGCTCAGTTCCATGTTCTGGACGTAGAAAATAAAACAGACGTCAGGAGATGTGTTCTTAACAGTCAACCCTTCGGAATCCATGGTATCCGGAAGTTCTTGGAAAAATTTACAGAAAGCAGCCCCGAGGAACAGAAAATGATGCTCCAGGGGGAAAATTTGGTAAATTGTAACGGGCGCTCCAGGTTTAGGCTCCCAGTATGTTTCGTTCAACTGCACCAAAAACTGTCAATTATGCAGAAAAAAAATTTTTATATAACTTCCCTTCCTAAATCCTTCTAAAAATTTCCTTTCCTTTTAATCTTTATATAAATTTCATGCTTATCCAGGTCTATCTCCACTATACGTCCAGTTATCTGTTTTTTATTGAATAGGATATCCTCCAGATCTATGGTATCACCATCTATCTTTATAGAGATTGCATCTTCCATTATCTTGGTTCCATCTGTTGTATACACGGTTGATTCGCACATTAATATCACATTCTCGGTTTTTTTATAAACACAATCCAGTTTTTTTATTCTGATTTTTATTTTAACTATACTTTTTGATCTTGTACTGTAAAAAAAATTGTTATCAAACCATTTGTGTAACTGTTCACATAATTTACCGCTTTTAGTGAAAACTTATGATCTTTTTATTTTTCTAGAAAAAATGTTTTAATTTTAGTGTTTTTATTCACATAATTCGTCGCTTTATGAGAAAAAAATCACATATTAATATTCATTTCGTAATATTTAACGTACGAACAGTTCGTATAATCGAAAACTATATATTATTAAAGTATTAAAAGTAAGTCACAAACTTAATCGAGGATAAAAAATTATAAGGAGAGAAATTTAAGGGGATATTATGAGAAATAAACTATTGGTAATATTTATTTTCATATTTGTGGCAATTATAACATGTGGAGCTGCATCAGCAGCCGATACGTTGAATAATACGGTAAATAGTGGTGATAATAGCATTTCAGATCTTACACCTAATCAAAATGCTCTTAAAAATAATACTATAACTAATAATACTCACACATTACAGAACAACACCATTGAACAGGTATCTACCACAAAAAACTCTTCAAATCCAGTTTCACAAATCACAATATCTGGAAATGTAAAACAGTGCTCCAATGATCAACCATTCTCTGGAGTGACCATAACCGTTAAAACATTAAAAGGAAAAATTTTAGATCAAACTTACACTGATGTCGATGGTGACTATCTGGTGACTTTTCACAGTAATGAAACTGCCTTTGATGTAAGCGCCAGTCGCACCGGTCATGGAACAGTGACTGAAACTGTAAACGTAGATCCCCAAAACAGTCGAGGCAGCGCTAACTTTACGATGGCCCCAGACCCAGAAATTACCATCTCCAATCCAGGGGATGTTTTCATCAACGAGGACTTCAACTTCACCATCTCCTTCAACAACGCCGGCAACACCACAGGATTCGGTCCCATAGTGGAACTAACACTACCATCAAAAATCACATTTAAAAATGCCAGATTTCTCACCGCCAACGGAATACAAATCACCGCCATAAATCTGGGAGTGTTCCCCTCATCAGGAGTGATTAACAACCCTTACACCCATAGGCCAGCTTATGGAGATCCCGGTGAACATCTATGGGTTCTCTTCTATCCCCTAGGAAGTTTCACCCCGGATCAACCATCAGCCACCATCTACGTCAACGCACACCTGGCCCAGAACTCCTCGCTGGGAACTCCACTTAACATCACCGCGAAACCATGGTTCCAATTTGGTAACAGTCCCACCGGTACAGTTTCCATAGAAGGAGACCCTGTTTCTGCCACTGTAAATCCTACAGTGATCAAACTCACCAAAAAGGCCATTCTACACGAAAAGGAAACTGCTACCGGACCAAATTATCCTTACACATATCAACTCATCCTGGACATTGCCAATGGAGCAACAGTCACCCATGTAGATGTAACTGATATTATCCCTGGCAACTTGCAGTTCATCGATGTCACCAGCACAGCAGGTGGAACTGTAACCCACCAACCTTCAACAACCACCCCTGGAGGAAACCTTACTATTCATTTTAATTCTGTTACTGGATCAACTGGTCAGGATCGGATCATAACTTACC
>MVQY01000135.1 GCA_002067325.1 Methanobacterium sp. PtaU1.Bin097 | reverse complement strand
AGCACAAATCCTGACCAGGGAACAACCTCACCAGGTGAAGCCAGTACAGTCCAGGCAGCATCTACAGAAGCGGGAGAAGCATCAGACAGTGGAAGTGAAAATGCGCATGAAATATCTCAAGTAAATGAACAGAGTTCTAGTCAGTCTAATACGCCGTTGATAGCTATAATAGGAGTAATCCTCTTGTTATGTCTGGTTGGTGTTGGATATTTCAGGAACGACATCATAGGCCGCATAAGAAAGTAATTCCCCTTTTTTTTATTTTTTAAAATTCTACCTTAAGATGCCCTTTTTATTGATCAGAACTTAGTTATGGTTTCTCTGGTATTTTTCATGACAGCAACCTGTTTTTAAACTTTACTATGCTTATTCTAAACTAAAATGGAAAAATTTATCATCAACTTTACTTTATTTTTATCCAAGTATTCTTGAAATACTAAGATATAAAGGAGGTGAAAAAGATGAAAAAACAAGTGATTTTATTAGCTACGACCTTAATTTTCGCACTGATGCTGTGTGGAGCAGTGACAGCAGCAGATCCACTGGAAAAGACAAATCAATCAATTGATCCTGAAATCACACTAAATGTTACCCTAGAACATCCAGAAGCACTTTCAGGAAATAAACTACCGAAAGTAAGCGTAAAAGATGCCAATGGAAATGTTATCAATCAAGTAACAGTCACCAAAGCTGGAAACACTCAATACAAAGTCAACTTCATCAGTACCAAAACAAATTTCAACCTGACTGTAGGTGCCCTAGGGCATGTATCTAAGACAGTGAACGTATTAGTTTCTCAAATAAATCCCAATGATCCAGTACTCTATGGAAAGGCAAATGTATCTTTAAGGGCTTATAATTTATTGATTCTAAGTGGATCTCCAAATTTTTCCCCAACATTTGTTAATTCCAACCAGAATCTCAGAGATGAAGGTTATTACTTCAATTTAGGACATTTTACTAATACAGAAATAACTTCAGGAGACACTAATATAGAAAACAGAGTAAGACAGCTAGCAGCAAAGGCAGATGTTATTGTAATTCAGATGATAAGCGAACCAAACACCGTGGCAAAGTTAAAAGAACTCATAGCAGGTAATAATGCTAAGATATTTGCTATCAGATGTGGAGTGGCATTTCTAAATGACCCAAAAATAGATTCCAACGACAACGAACTTAAAGGGTACTGGGAAAACTCTGGTGAAGATAATATAGCCCGTTTTCAATTGAAAGTACTTAAAAATGTAGGAATGGCTGTTAATTCATCTAAGGATCTAAGTGTAGTTATCTATCCAACAGAGTTCATATACCACCCTGATTCAGGTGTACCCATGTTTTCCAATTGGAACGATTACAAAAACTGGTACATTCAAAGTGGACACTACAAAGCCAATACTCCATGGGTAGGTATAATTGGTTATAACACCATGTTCCTGAATGGAAACGGCGCCATGCTGGAAGAAATTCTTAGAAGCCTGGAAGAAAAAGGCCTCAACGCAATTCTCGCCATAACCAATGGAAACCTTGGCCGAGTAAACGCCATCAACAACTTCTTTATGAACGGTAACAACACCAGAATCAGCGCACTGGTAGCATGTGTCGGTTATACAATGGTCTATAGTAGCAGCGACGCCACATTTTTAAACCAAAGTATAGAAGCACTTAAAAAGTTAAATGTTCCTGTATTTGCCCCAATTTATGCTTCAGATCTGGATGATTGGGAGCAGAACTCAGCAGGGGTTTCCAGTGAAATTTACTGGCAGGTAGCCTTCCCAGAAATGGAAGGAAGAATAGAACCAATTATGCTGGGAGGAGTTGTGTCTGCAGAAAAAGACCCTTACACCGGGATCAGTGTTCAACGATATACTCCACTTCCAGAAAGAATAGAGAGAGTGACCAGTAGAGTTTTAAACTGGACAAAACTCCAGACCCTCCCAAATAAGGAGAAAAAAATAGCACTAATCTATTACAATCTCCAGGGTGGGAAAGATGGAGTTGGTGCATCTTATCTCAACGTTCCAGAGAGCATATCTGAAATACTCAAAGCACTGAAGAAAGATGGATACAATGTACCTGGTAATTATTCAGTAGACAAAATAGTCAGTCTGCTTCTAACCGTCGGAAACAACGTGGGATCATGGGCTCCTGGAGAGCTTAAAAAGGTTATAGACGCAGGAGCTATAACAATACCACTAAATGAGTACATGAAATGGTTCAACACATTACCAGAAGAACTTCAACAGAAAGTTATCGCCAAATGGGGTCCTGCACCAGGTAATGTAATGGTTTACCAGGGTAAAATTGTTATTCCCGGAATTATGTTAGGTAATATATTCCTTGGAGCTCAACCTATGCGTGGATGGGGAGAAGATCCCACTCAAATTGCACATTCAGCGACACTACCACCAACACACCAGTACATAGCATTCTACATGTGGTTGCAGAACAAAATGAAGGCCAACGCTGTAATACATCTTGGAACACACGGAACCCTGGAATGGCTTCCAGGAAGAACTGTAGGAATGGGTGAAGATGACTGGCCAGACATTCTAATTGGAAATATACCCCATATCTACCCCTATATCATAGACAACACTGGAGAAGGAACTCAGGCCAAAAGAAGAGGATATGCAGTTATCATAGACCATCTTACAGCCCCAATAGTTGCTTCCGGACTTTATGGAGATCTAGCAACTTTACAGGATCTGATAAACAGTTACGACAACACCCAGGACTCTCAAAGAAAAGAAATTCTAAAAAGGGAAATTCTGGACTTGGTGGTTAAACTGCACCTGGATGATGATCTGAATCTTAATCTGAAGACACAACCATTCGATGACATTATGCATGCTGTTGAACATGGACTAGAGGATATGGCCTCTACACTGATACCCTATGGACTTCATACCTTTGGAGTTGCTCTAAGTGGAGATGCACTGGATCAGATGGTAGAATCAATCGTCAGTTTCGATCGTGGAACAAGGGATAATCCTGCATATAGAGAATATATACGGAATTTACTCTCCCAAAACTATGAAATTGCGAATCTACTGTCAGCACTTCGGGGAGAATACATATCACCATCCTTAGGTGGTGATCCTATCCGTAAAGGAGAGGATGTTTTACCTACTGGTTCAAATTTCTATTCCTTTGACCCTCGATCAGTTCCAGATGCAGCTGCATGGGAAATTGGAAAGAAAATGGCGGATGACATGCTAAAAGCATTCTACAAGGAAAATGGACACTACCCTGAAACAGTCGGAGTGGTACTCTGGTCTACAGAAACCATGCGTACCAACGGACAGACCATAGCCATGATCTTAAGATATCTCGGTTTAGAACCCGAATTGAAAAACGGTCGTTTTGTAGGGGTTAAAGTAACCTCATTAGCCGATCTCGGACGTCCGCGTGTAGACGTACTGGTAACCATAAGTGGTCTTTTCAGAGATACATTCTCTTACACGATAGACCTTCTAGATCAGGCTTTCCGTCAGGTTGCAGGTCTATCAGAGAATACAAGCGATAATTACATCAAGAAACACTACCAAAAAGATCTCAATAAATATACACAAAGCGGAATGAATTCTACAGATGCAGAAACACTTGCTGGTGCACGAATATTCGGACCACCACCAGAAGCATACGGAACTGGAGTTGGACAACTGGTTCCATCAACAACTGGCTGGGACGACCAATCTGACCTGGTGGATACTTACTTATCCAGAATGTCCTACATCTATGGAAGTGGTATCTATGGTATCAGTGGACTTGAAGCCTTTAAAAACCAATTAAGTAACGTAGAAGCCACCATAATGGTGAGAGACAACAACTATGGACTTTTAGACAACGATGATGTCTTCCAGTTCCTTGGGGGGCTCAGTATGGCTGCGAAAAGTCTTTCAAACAAGGATGTCAGTGTTTACATAGCAAACACCCGCGGAAATCCTAAGATTGAAACTCTTAACCAGTTCATGTCCAATGAAATACGGACAAGAATTTTAAATCCTAAATGGATTGAAGGCATGTTGAAGGAAGGATTCTCAGGTGCAAATGAAATCTCACATGAAATAGGACACCTGTTCGCCTGGAATGCTGTGACTCCTAATGCAGTCAGCGACTGGACCTGGCAATTAATAGCAGAAACATACATACTCGACCCTAAAGTAAGCAGTCAATTCATGCAGGCTAATCCTTATGCATATGCATCTACAGCTGCTTGGGCGTTAGAAGCTGTAAGGAGAGGTATGTGGAATCCTGACGTTGCTACCTTAACTAAAATAATTGATCAATACATCGAAACAACCATTAAATATGGAGTTACCTGCTGTCACCATACCTGTGCCAATATTGATTTCAATCAGTTTTTGGTGATGGGATCTTCTTTAAGCAGGGAACAACTTCAGCAATATGCAGATGCCTATGAAGGAGCTACCGGCAAAACCTTAGAAATTCCAGGAAACCCCGGAGAACAACCAGAACCTAACCCTGGAACAGTTACACCAGGTACAGATGTACCAGGGGGAGAAAACAATGAACAAAGTACGAATCCTAACCAGGGAACAACTTCACCAGGTGAAGCCAGTACAGTCCAGGCGGCATCTACAGAAGCGGGACAAGCATCAGACAGTGGAAGTGAAAACGCACATGAAATATCCGAAGTATCTCAACAGAATTCTAGTCAGTCCAATACACCACTCGTAGCTATAATAGGAGTAATCCTCTTATTATGCCTTGTTGGTGTTGGATATTTCAGGAACGATATCAGGAACCTTATAAAAAAGTAATTTTCCCCTTTTTTTATTTTTTTTATTGAACTAAGCATTAATTTAATAGAACAGATTTAAATTTTGGAAATTTTTGAATTAGAATTTTTGTTGAGAATTTCTATTTTCCTACTTTTTAGTTTTTAGTTTTTTGTTCTTGAATTTTTTAGTTTTTATATTTTACTTATTTGTGGGCTTTATTCTTGTTTTTTTGGCTTTTAGGGTTGTTTTTATGGTTAATTAATGATAGCGTTCGCTAGGTGGGCTGTTTTTTTTGGAGGGTGTTGAGTTGTAGTAGGTTGTAGCTGAAGCATGAGAAGATGTTTTTAGTGTGTGTTCGTAGTGTGGTGGTGACTAATTGGTGGCCGGACTTGAATATGTTTTTAATTACGGCGTAGGGTCGTTCTCCTGGTGCTCTTTTGCTGGAGATTCTTTTGTTGCGATTTTTTTGTTTTTTCGTTATGGGGTGTCCGCGTACGCTTCGGTCCATGGTGGCGTTATAACCTTTGCACGGTGCTCCGAAGTATCCGCGGTCTCGGTAAGCAACTTCACCCGGCTGGCTGAGGTCGACTTGGCTGTCATGAATCTCAGCAGTTGTGGTTTCAAGTCTACGTATCAAACCATAATTCATATCGGTTAATGTATGTAGTTTATGGCCGAAATAAGATTTTGCATGTTTTTTAGTCCATTCGCCGTCTTTGTTGCGTCGTGTTTTAGCTTCGGGTCCGCGTGGTTCATTCACTCTTTGATGGCCAGGATCAGCTGTAATGAATGTGGCATCTTGAATAACACCTTCTTTAACCTTTAAACCCTTAGTATCTATTTGTCTTTGCAGTTCTTCCCATATTTTCTCGTCTTTTCCGTGATCGATTAATCGTTCTCTGAAAGCCCAGACCGTGGAACGGTCTGGGATTCTTTCAGGGAATCCTAAAAACTTCTGAAACGATATCCGATCGTTAGCTTGTCTTTCAAGCTCAGGATCCGATAAACCATACCACGCTTGCAAAACCAACATCTTAACCATGACTACTTCATCATTATTAGGCCTACCACCCCTTTTCGTGTGATTATCATACATTTCCCCAACAATAGGCCTGAAACACTCCCAATCAATCAAGGGATCAATCTCAGCCAATCTATCACCCAATTCTTGAACACGCGCATACTGTTTATTCAAGAAATAATGCTCAAACGACTTCATAATACTTCTATAAGCATAATACTATATAAATATTTGTGTTTACCAAATTAAACAGATTAAATCACGAATTCAAATATATAAAAAATTTAAAATATCCAAAGATCAAACAGTAAATCGAAATTCTCTGTTATTATTGTTTTCTGACATCTTCAACGACGTACTTAATCTCTTCATTATCCAATCTACGAGTTATGGTGTCTGCCATTTTACCTACCGTGAATACCAGTACATTAAGTCCCATTTTTGCTGCATCTACTGTAACTTGGGGTGTTGCAAATTCAAAGTCAGTTTTAATTCCTAACTTCCAAACAACAGCCCGGGAAACGGTTCCCATTATACCAATCCTGTTGTAATCTTTCTCTTCACATATTCTTCTAATGTTGTTCAGGTCACAAGCCCGTGATCCTCCCTGTTCCATGGTGGGGAGTTTAATTATCACTACTTTTCCCGGTTCTAATTCTATTAAGCCATCTAATCCAGTTAAGGCCACATCTTCACCCTTTCGAACTGTGTTTAGAACTGTTGCATAGGCTGATGTTTTTTGGGTCGTGGCGTAAAGAATTCCTTCGTCCATACGTAACCCAACCTCATCTCCTTTTTTAAGGTTTTCCTGTGCTATAGCAGGCCATACAGATTTATAGGTATCCATAATTTCCAAAACTTCATCAACATAAGTTTTTAGTCCTGAAACATCATTTTTAACCTTTTCAATTCCTTTCATGGTGATCCGATAGTCACCATGCCCCCCACTTGTTTCCACGTATCCCTCATCCACCAAATTTTTAATGTTCTCCGAGACAGCCTGGACTGAGATTCCCAATTTTTTTGCTATATCTTTCTGATGAATGTTAGATTTTGGTTCAGCTATCTCAGCCAGTATCTGGAACTGAGTAAGTGTCCCTCTATTTTTAAATACCATCAATTCCTTCCTGATCATTTTAATGAACCTAATCAATGAATAATACGTAAGACATTCAACTATTTAAATATACTTTAATTATTATCAAGTATAATGGAAAAATATATATTATAATTATTGTTTAACTATTTTCAGATAAATCTAGATTTTCCAAAAAAAATTGATAGGAGGGAAAAACTTGCATAAAACACTTAAATTAGTTCTATTAATATTTATTTCCTTATTCTTGTACAGTTTAATTGGAGCTGCCAGTGCAGCAAACACCCATATCGTGAACGATAGCTCTTACAGTACCTACTTCAACACAACCGGATACATCAACAACACCAACGTCCAGGCAGGTGATGTACTGGACCTCTCTGGAACCATAAAAAATAAGAACATGTACATTAACCGCCCTTTAAACATAACCAGCAGCACTAAAACGGCACAAATTTTAAATGGAACCATCACCATTCTGCCTGGTGGTTCAGGGACTAACATCACCGACCTGAAAATCAACAACAGTAACGTGGACGGTATCGGTATTTTCTTGAATGGAACCGAAAATAACACCATAAAGGGAAATAAAATCCATTGTAATGGTTCTAACGGTTTTGGTATTGCCCTTACAGATTCTAATCATAATTATATCCTGAACAACACAGTTATAACCACCCAGCGATCAGATGTAGAACGAACCCATACCGCCGTTGTTTTAGGCAGTTCAAGCTACAATACCATAGGAAATAATACAGTTAAAAGCGATGGTGCTGACTGTATTTACCTGTCTTATTATAGTTCTGATTCTGGTAATTTCAAGTCAAATGGACCAAGCAATAACAATTCCATTATAAACAACACCTGTATAGGTGTGGATACCGATTGGTGTTATGCCATTCAAATTGGGGCTTCCGCGGGTTCCAACAATACAGTTGAAAAGAATAAGATTTTAAGTCAAACCTTCCCAGAAAAAAAATCATCCTACGGCATCGGAGCCAAACAGGGTATTTCATCTAATGACGATGAGGGAAACACCATAAAGGATAACATTATCAGCGCTACTTATTATGGTATTTACGCGTCTTCCAACTGTATCGTGTCTGGAAATACAATATCCAATTATGGAAGTGAAGATCCCCTAATTTCTGGTATTTTCATCGCAAAAAACAACTGCATAGTAACTAACAATACCATAAACATGTCCAGTGGATACGGAATTTACCTAACCGGTTCAAACTGCAACATAACCGGGAATAAAATCACCACTAACGGCACCCAAGAAAGCATATACCTGTACGCCCAGATAAACAACATCATCATCGAAGACAACACCATAAACTCGAAAAATACTGGAATCCTGCTTAAAAAGCAATCATCAACTAAATATCCCACCCAAATCACCATAAAGAAGAACCACATAACCACCAGCAACACCTACGCCATCAACTCTAGTGAAGGGACCAACAACACCATCACCAGCAACTACCTAATCTCAGATGGCGGCAACAAACTAGGCGATGAAGCAATAAACCCCGGCACAGGCGATTCTGTTAACGAGAATATGCCGGCATCCGTTATATTAACTCCAGTTCCTGGTTACTACAAAAACAGCATACAGGTAACATTAACGATAAACCGCCCGGTAACCATC
>MVQY01000134.1 GCA_002067325.1 Methanobacterium sp. PtaU1.Bin097 | reverse complement strand
ATATTATCCTGCTTTTCAAAACATAAGACAGTATGATACCAATGGCACCAAAGAGTATACCGATCAGCCAGATTATAATAACTACTTGTTGTTCACTCATGGGTCGGCGTAGCACGCTTCGAATCAGGGAGTTGAATCCGCCGTCAGGGGCGATGAGCTTTCCATCACCATTCACCTCGGTGGGTTTATGGTCCTGTCTTTCCATCACCCCGGCACTGTAGAACTTGAGGGCACTGTCTATTATGTTGGGAATGAGGACGATAAGGGCGATCATCTTAACCCTTCCAATGAAGGCAATCACCACGATGGTTGCTCCGATGATCAGCGTTCCTACGTCTCCTGGGAACACACGGGAGGGATGACGGTTGTATATTAAGAAGGCCAGAAGGGCGCCTAACATGGCCATGGATATGATGGTCACATCGTATTTTCCCATAATCAGGCATGAAATGGTCAGGGAGGTCATGGCGATGGCTCCCAGTCCGGATTCGATCCCATTGAGTCCGGCGAGCATGTTGGTTAAATTGGCGGCTATGGTAACCGCCACTGGTATGAGGAGCATGTAAATTATCCCCACATTGGGAGGGGATATCCATATCAGAGGCAATCCGGCGAACCAGAGAAGTATCAGTTTTTCCTTGGATGATAATTGGATAAGGTCGTCTACCATGCCCACCATTCCTACCAGGAGGATCACCAGCAGGGTGATTACCAGGGTGAACTGTAAGGTGGGGTAAAGGTAGATTGCCACGAACAAACCGATTATGAACCCTAAAAGGATTCCGATACCACCCATCTCAGCTACTTTAGGCTGGCTGGGTTTGTGAATGTCCTTTCCCACTATTTTTGCATCGTTTAATTTCTTGATCAACCGGGGCATGGCCATGTAGGTGACAAGAAAGGAGATGACAGCGCAGATACCGGCAATCATTATCAGATCTGGTTTCAGGATGTTTATGGCCATGGTAGTACCTTCAAATTTTTATAAATCTTTATTCTTTTTTTAAGGATGTAAATATCGTCATTACGTTTATGAATATCTTCTCTTCAAAAGACTATAAACACTTCGCAGAGGTATATCCAATTTTTCTGATATTTCCTTGGCAGATACGCCTTCATTATGACTGGACTTTACCTTTCTTACAGTTTCCGGGGAATATTTAGGTTTCCTCCCCTGTTTTAGGGGTGTTTTATTCAGGTAATACACGGTTTTTAAGGGGATATCCAGGGTATTTGAAATCTCCTGAGGGGTGTGACCCTGTTTAAACATCTTCCCTACCATATCCCTTTCTTTTCCCCCATATTTCCGGGGTCTTCCTAATTTTTCGACAGGTTCTACTTCCACACCCAGTGCAGAGAGTGCTTCCAGGTAACGGGTGGGGATACGTTTGTAGAGGCTGGGGGGGCAGGTTATCTTCCTTAGCTCTGGATTTTTATCCAGTAACTCCATGATCTTCTGGGAAGTCAATGGTTTGCTTACGTGGATTTCATAACCCAATATTAGCACCTGTACATGTTTATACCCATATTATAACTTTTTTTTTATCCTATTTGATCATTTCCAGGAATTGCTGGGCTCTGGATGATGGTTTCTGGAATGTCTCTATCTTATCCCTTTCAGTTTTCACTTCTTCAGGATTCAGGCCAAATATCTGGGCAGCTTCATCCAGGTCGATGTTGCCCACTGAATTCAAAATGGCAGCGCCCACTGCAGATGGATTGGTTTTCACGTGCAGTCCCTTGATCTTCTTTTCTATTTCAAATTTTCCAGTTAATAAACTGCTTATATCGGATATGTAGGGAATGTTCTCATTAAGATGGTTCTTCAGTATATTTATGGCCTGTTTATGGAAGTTTTCAAAGGATTTCATTTGATTGGTATCCAGGTATGGTCTTAGATTTGGGAAAGAACCTGAATATTTAGTTCTATGATCATAAGAAGTTGTAAGGTAATATTTTATTATATCCCAGGTAATGAGTGTCCGGGGAATGTTTAAAAGAAGGCATTTATCGATTTTTTCCTTTAATTTAAGGTCGGCTTCCACTTCCTGGTCAAGTTTACCCTTCCCATCAACCAATCCCTTCTTCTGCAACTCTTCATCCATTAACTCCCTCTGCAGGGTCATCTGGTCTTCGAAATCCCCCATTTTTAGGGAGTTTCTCCGGGATTTTTCCAGTGCCTCGTTGTAGATTTTTATTTTCTCCGGATTTTTCAGGTACTGCCTTAAAACTGAGTCCATTATCGCTATGCTTTTATCTTCGGCCAGTTTTACGTAGCCCAGACTTAAAGCGGTTTGCACGTGTTTATCGTTGATGATGGATGGTCGGCTGCGGTGAAACTGCATGAATTCTATACGGGCATCCGGACCGTACTCTTTTCTTATTTCCTTTTCATAGTTCACTTGATTTATACCATCTAAATTAACCCGTTTCCTGACCCATCTACCATCCTCAAAAACTCTCACCACCAGTGAAAGGGTCTTTACACTTCCTCTCTTCTCCTGCTTTAAGATACGCACTATCTTCCGGAATGATTCTCTTCCTAAGGGTGAAAGCTGGGACATCTTCACCATATAATCCCCACTGAGGGGTAGGAAGTTAATTATATCCAGCCTGTAAACCCCCTTTATGTTTGGGGTTAACTCTAGTTTATTTGAGCCGCATAAACACTTCCTGGCTATTATATTGTGGAGATCATGGCCCTGGTACTCATTCTGGCATGAAGAACATTTTATTACCCCATACTCCTCCAGGTTACCTATGGCTATTTTATGGGAGGCTATGGATGATTTTATCCGGTCGAGTATGTTTTTTTTAGCGGCCGCCTTCATCCGAAAGTGTTGGGTGTGCCTGGTGATGTCGTGGAGGTCTTCCACCTGCATCTCACTTGCCGAGGGACGTCCATATTTAACGATGGAACGGTAGGGTGCTTTGTAACCCTTCACTTCCATGGTGTCCCTTAAATCCTGCAATTGCGACAAGTTTTCTTTAAAATAAGTGTAAATCTCTATGAAATAGTCGATATTTGAAAGTACAGGGATATCTATGGTTTTCCTTCCGATTTTCCTCAGGAATCTTTCTGTCTTCCCAATTAACACCGATTCATTCATTTTATTTTTTCACCAGTTTCAGCGCCTTCGGCACTCAGGACACTCAGAGTATCCTCGGTGGCCAGTATCATTCCCTCTGATTTTATCCCGAATAACTTGGCAGGTTTTAAATTGGCCAGGACGATTACTTTCTGGTTTAGGATTTCTTCTGCTGTATATTTACCTGCTAAACCAGCGACTACCTGTAATTTTTTGTCCTTGATATCCACCATCAGTTTCAATAGAGTGTCACTTCCTTTGACCTTTTCTGCTCCTACCACCTGTCCCACTCGGAATTCTAATTTAGCAAAATCTTCAATGCTGATTATGTTTTTCATATCATCTAACTCTCCTAAATTTTTGTAAAGCGTTTCCTTTTTATTTTCAATGATCTTATCCTCTATCTTCAAGAAGAGGGGTGTTGGCTTGGATATTTCCTGGCCTGCTGGTATCTTTTGGGTGGCCTGTTCCCATTTAACCCCTGAAGTATCCAAGTTAAGTATTTCCAGTATTTTCCCAGAATTAACCGGGAGATAAGGATTTAACAGTACAGCCAGTGTTTTAGAGATCTGGTTGCAGATGTATAGACATGTGGCTGCAATTTCCGGTTCATTCTTAACAGTTTTCCAGGGTTCCTTATCGTTGAAATATTTATTGCCCAGTTTAGCCAGCCTGATTATCTCCACCAGCCCATCCCTGAATTTGAAGTTCTCTATATGTTCTGCTACTATGTTTGGTACTTCTTTCAGGCCGTCCAGTATTTTCTGGTCATAATCATCAAATTGGGAAGGTTCGGGTATTTTCCCCTGGAAGAAACGGCCCGTGAAGGTGAATGTGCGGTGGAGGAAGTTGCCCAGCACATCGGCCAGTTCATCGTTGATCCTTCGCTGGAAATCCTCCCAGGAAAAATCGGTATCTTTGTTGAGGGGTGCGTTGACCAGGAGGTAGTATCTTAGGATGTCGGATTCAAAGTCCTTGAGGAAATCGGAGGTCCATATCACCCAGTTTTTACTGGTGGACATCTTCCTACCCTCCAGTGACAGGTATTCACCGGCGACTATGCTGTAGGGAAGTTTACATCCGTAGGCCATGAGGAGAGCCGGCCAAAATATGGAATGGTGGTAGATGATGTCCTTACCTATGAAATGTATGGCTTTATCATCCCAGTACTCCTTCCAGTCCAGATTACTCCTTTCAGCGTACTGAGCTGCCGAGGTTATGTACTCCAAAAGTGCGTCCAGCCAGACATATATTACTTTACCCTTTGCTTCATCCAGAGGAACCGGTATTCCCCATTCCATGTCCCTGGTGAGTATCCAATCCTTTAAACCTTCTTTTATCCACTGCAGGGCGTAATTTTTTACGTTAGCCGGTAATTTCTGGTTGTTATGAATCCACTCCTTAAGTTCATCCTGGAACTGGCTCAACCGGAAGTAGTAATGGGTTGATTCCCTTATTTCTGGAATTGAACCGCATATAAGGCACTGTGGATCCTGTAGTTGTATGGGGTCTAAGTGCCGGCCGCATATTTCACAGTGATCTCCACGGGCTTCACCCTGACAATAGGGGCACACACCCTCCACGTACCGGTCAGGTAGGAAACGGTTACACTCGATACAGTAGGGCTGTTTTATCTCCTTCTCGTAGATGCAACCCTGGTCGAATAATTTTAAAAAGAAGTTCTGGGCTGTCTGGTAATGTTTAGGATCGGTGGTCCGGCCGAAGTTATCCAATGAAATGTTACAGGACTCCAGGTCCTCCTTTATCATCTCATGGTACCTGGTTGCAATCTCCAGGGGAGTTTTACCCTCCTTTTCTGCCTGGACAGCGATGGGTGTTCCGTGTTCATCTGTGGCACAGACGAAGAGCACATCACGCCCTTTCATCCTGTTGTAACGTGCGTAAACATCGGCTGGGATGTAAGTAGACCTTAAGTGGCCCAGGTGCGTGGGGCCGTTAGCATAGGGAAGTGCACAGGTGATAAAAACCTTACTCAAAATTTCTCCTCCTCTTAAACATTTTGAAGAACTTTAAATAAATTTCAGTAACTTTTCAGACTACATATAAATAGAAATTTACTTTAAAGGATGTATCAGTTAATTAAAAGATTTAAAATATTATCTGTATTATTCTATATATATCTGGTTAATCAATCTTAGGGATTATGATCTTTAAGGATTTTCCTAATAAAAATTTAGCTAGAAACTATTTTTAGAGGATGAACAAATATAGTATATGTATGGTAAATGTTGCTTTTATAAACCCCTTCAGCGATGAAGCAAGGCAGATAGTAAGGGAATACGGAAATTTAAACACTATCTACCAGGAAAACGGGGATTTAATACAACTGGTCACCCGCAGCCCCTCCCAGGATATTTCTGATGAAGAAAGCATACCCCATAACATCATGGATCTGGCCCTTAAGCGAATGGAATGGTATGTAAAGAAGAGGAATAACCTGGAATTTGATTACCGGAAATATTCATACCTCTACAACCGCAACATCACCAACTTCGATGTCATCGCATTTTATCTACTGGTCCAGGCCGTAAGCGTAAAATTCGGACCTAACAGCAGGGAAAGCAGGGTGATGGTGGAAGCCCAGGGAAAACTCATGGAAAGCAGGATGGGAGAACTTTTACTGAGTGAAAAGAGAGATATACTAGGAACAATATTGAACACTCTGCTCCCAAGGGAGGTTAAATGGACCATGTTCGCCGATCTATTAAGCTCCAGGAAGATCAAGTTAACCGATCTGGTGCTTGATCAGGGAAACATCATCCTGGACAAGGACTATTTTATGGAGAATTTGGGATTCAAACTGGAACACCGGGACCCGGGTAAGATGTACGACCTCCTCATCGGCGACAAGATAAAGGAACTCATCATAAACAGGATGATCATGCAGAAAACAGAGGACTACATATCTGAAGTTTACCAGAAATCCCAGAGACAGGTCGAACCCAACCCAATCCTGCTGGAACTGGCCGATAAAGTAACGGAGATACTGAACCAGCCCATGGCGACCTATGGTTACAGGGGAGGTGCAACTGGAAAAGTTGAGGCTTCGCCATTAAATCAGGAAGCCTTTCCCCCATGTGTGAAGATCGTACTGGAGGGGATGAAATCAGGGGGAAGAAACGATGCCATAATACTATTTCTAACACCCTTCATCTCCTACGCACGACTCTATCCCGACGTATTCCGGAGAAACACCACCTTAAGGGTGTCTGATGTGGATCCCGAGCTGGCAGCTGTGGAGAAGGAGATCCTGCCCTTGATCCATGAGGCGGCGGAGAGGTGTACTCCCCCGCTCTTTGAGGACCAGCCCCAGGAGAAGGTGAACATCAACGCCAAGATGGGATTCGGCATGCACAGCGAGATAGAACTAAAACATGAGGGAGAAACCACCTGGTACACTCCCATGAGCTGTGAAAAAGTAAAGTTACACCTGCCCAGTTTATGTAAGCCAGATAAAACCTGTAAAAGTATAGGGAATCCACTTTCTTACTACATTCACAGGTTAACAGACCTAAGATATGAAGAAGCAACCAGTGAGGAACCTGGAGAGGAATCCAAACAGGAATCCAGAGAAGAATAGGTATTAAATCATGGTATCAGATCAACTCTTAAAACCAGCCACCCCGGAAGAACGCCGCAGATATTACCGGGAAGAATGGGATGTTAAAGATATCCCCGAATTTATTAGCAACTCGGTCCAGAAGAGGGAGTTCGGCTTCGACCATATGGGTAGGGGACCCAACGACCGTTACAAGGTATTCCGGTCCATGGATCTCCTCCGGAAGTTTCTAAGATACCGGGCGCCATTTGCTGCCTACTCCTCGGTGGCCTTCTATGAAAAACCCCAGAGAAGGGATGGCTGGATAAAATCCGAACTGGTCTTCGACGTGGACGCCAAGGACATCCCTATAAGGGAGTGCGGCTGCCAGGGTGTATGTGAGGTATGCTTAAACCAGGCCCTTGAAATCATATCCAGCCTGATAGATACCCTGAAGGGGGATCTGGGACTGAAAGATATACACGTTGTATATTCCGGCCGCGGATACCACCTGCGGCTCTTCGATGAATCGGTGATGACCATGGACAGTGATGTCCGGGGCCAGATAGTACAGTACCTCAGCGGGGCTGAATTGCCCCGTAATGAATACGCAGCAGAAGGAGTAACCTACAAACTGGAACATTTCACCATACCCTTCGGCTATCCCCAGGTCTTTACCGATAGAACCAGATACGCTATTTTACACCTAACTCCAGAGACACAGTTGGATGAAGTGAACCAGAAACTCTTAAAAGACGTGATGAAAAACAGAGAACTCCTGGAAGACAATCAATGGGGTATATTCCGGAGTAAAATAGGCCCTCAACGCTACCTGAAACTTATAAGAAGCATTGCCTCACTGAACATGGCCCTGGTGGATGCAAAAGTAAGTATCGACCTTAAAAGAATTCTACGTCTACCTTCCTCCCTCCATTCCATGGTGAGTATGAAATGTACGGAGGTAAAAAATATAGAGACCTTCGATCCATTCAAGGAAGCAGTACCCAAGTTCGTCTATGAGAGGAAGAGTTAATTAAGAGGAAAAGCCAGTTTTTAACGCCATAGATTAAAATTAGGATTTAGATACTTGTATAAAAACTCCAGAACTTCCCATTCAACCTCTTCATCTAAAAATTCATCCAGATCCTGTAACTCATATTCCTCCAGGATCTTGCTTTTTATGTGCTTACCAAACCGGAGAAGATTAATTTCTTCCTTTGATAATGCTGCATTTATAAGATCATCCACTTCCCTGTGCTTTCTATCCACCCTGGCCACCCAGCGGTCTCCTTGAATCCAGGCCTTTTCCTTATATTTTTCCTGGAACTTTTCTGCGTGGACCCCGGACCATACCGGCGGTCCGTAATGTTTTTTTACCGGGGGTAATTTCCAGGTTTCCAACTCAAGTAGAATGAGTATCTTATCCTCTTCATCGGTCCAGTAGCCGCTTCCAAAGGTTTTAAATCCATTTCTCTCCACCACGCTGACTATAGAGTTTAGTGTTTTCTTTATCTGGGGGTAGAGTGCATCGGCAGGTATATCAGGTGCTTTAAAGAGTAAGATAAGGGATTTTGTTCCTCTTTTTTTAAATTCATCTTTAATATCATCTAAATTAGCTGGAATTTCTTTTTTCTGGAAGTACAGTGGGGTTGGGTTTTCCAGGAAGTTCCGGGAGGCAACCACAAACTCAGATAACTTCTGCAGACTTAAAGCCGCACCCACGTTCCGGTTTGGATCTACGGGATCAACCACCACTAGGGGTTCGGTGAAGAGATTT
>MVQY01000133.1 GCA_002067325.1 Methanobacterium sp. PtaU1.Bin097 | reverse complement strand
TTTTTTGTTCTTGTCACAGAACATTAACCAGGTACTGGATTGTTTTTCATCTGCAAGGTAAACATTAAAGTATGGCCCCCATTGTTTAACAAATTCGCGGAGTTCTAATCCGAACTTCTCTGCTAGTGTTCCGGTGTTGCTGATGATTAGGATGTTTAGGTGGGGGTCTTGGAATATAAGCCATAAAGGGAAGGCAATTGTGATCGCACTGCTTTTACTGTGCCTGGGGGGCATTGATACGCATAGGTGCTTGTCTAACTGGCCTAATTTGAGTTTCATTAGGTGGCGTGTTAGTTCCTTTATGTGTTTCGCTGGTTTTCTTTCACTTCCAAACTTTTGATTTGCTACAAAGAATTGATAAAAAAGGTAAAGGTCATTCAGGAATCGGGGGTCGAGTCCTTCGAGGGAATAGTTTTGTTTCATTCATCGGATCCCTCATCTTCAAGGATTTGTTTCTGGGAATCTGTATCAAAGTGATTGTTATTCACGTTCACTTCAACAGAGTGTTTATCATCGATAACTCCTAGTATCTTGTATTTGGTCTGTAAAAACCTATTAACTGCCGTGGCCTGATCTTTAGGTAATGCCTCTTTCAATATTTCCGGATCAACCATCTCAATAAATTTATCAATCTTCTCAATATCTGAGACCATACCATTAGAGGCCCCATCTAACCTTTCCTTAGACTTCTTTTC
Organism: Methanobacterium sp. PtaU1.Bin097; assembly: GCA_002067325.1. GTDB lineage: Archaea > Methanobacteriota > Methanobacteria > Methanobacteriales > Methanobacteriaceae > Methanobacterium_A. The sequence continues at coordinate 2,398 of MVQY01000133.1, read as the reverse complement.
ATTATACTTCTTACGGGCCTCTACTGGGATGTTAAACTTCTCATTTTTGTACTTGTTAATCGTAACCCGTGATATTGGCTTGCCTTTCTCTTTAAGCCATGCAGCTATGTCAGTATCTGGCTTACCCTCTTTAAGCATCTCCTCAATTTCTTTTCTATAAGGGCTGTTTTCCACTGCACCGGGCCGGCCTGCCATTTATATCACTTGTAAAAGAATTGTAAATTTATCTGTTAAGTTTTGTAAAGAAATAAAAATAAATATAATAATGCTTTATCGTTCCTTCTTTTTTACATAAGTATGGGGTAAATTGGTTTGTTTACCCCATAGAGTTACATTAAAGCTTTATTGGTGTAAAATTTGAACATTGTTTAATCATAAATGTGTGGGTATATAAAAGAATCAAGAAAATATATGGGTAAACATTTGTATTGTGGTGAACATTGTTTAAAAACAGTATAAAAAGTACAATCATAAATGAACAGTTCGATAATTTATTTAAATATCGTATACACGATAATTGAAAACATGAAGGTAATGAGAATACCAATAATCCACCATAAACGGTTTTCTATACTTGATAATCTCTTTTCTAACTTCTTATCCTCTAATTCTAAGTGTCCGTTGGTTGTTGTCTTTGTGGATATGAAGTCATTAACTTTCTCTCTCCAATCAAAGTATTTATTCCACCTGCTTTCGTATTTGCATTCGTGGTCTTTCTTTGCAGTGTCTATAAGTCGCATCGTTGATTCACTTCCATATAAAAAAATAAGGGGGGGTTATAATTAGCTACTTTCTTCTGCAATTTCACCGGGTGCCTGGTATCCTGATTTAAGGAAGTTTACCACTTCACTTATCACACCAAATACAGCTACTGCTATAGCTGCATATTCTACTGGTATGTATCCGATTATCACAGTGGAAAAGCTTACTAGTATGCTTAATATAAATACTATCGTTGACGCTTCATTACTATTCATTTCTTATTCACTCTCCTCTCTTTTTGTTTGGTTGTCTATTTTAATACAATTGGTATCTGTTTTAAACCATTCCTGGTTCTGATAGTCATATATTTTAATTACTCCATTTAGACATGTTCTTGCTACCATGTTTATTATCTCCTTATTAAAAAATGAGGTTTTTACGGGCTAATAAGTGGTGTATGGTGGCCTATTTCGTGTCAGAGCAATTGGAAAATAAGATGGTGATAATATGAGGTGTGTTGTAATGGAATATTTTTGAGGGAAAGATGTGCTCTGAAATTTGTTTATAAAAGTAGTGGTTCAATTTAGGCCATTTCTACCTGTTTTTATAGCCCGTAAAAAATATACCACCTCCAAATTATGTCAAATAAATGACCGTTAAACAAGGTTATCCGGTAAATCATCTAACCTTAACAACTGACCGAAATTTTCATTAAATAAATAATCCTGAACAACAAGAGGGACATATTCTAACCATAATTCATAATAATAACCAGTTAATTCTTCTTGAATTGTATCCCTACTCGAATAAAACATCTGTAATAGTCTAATCATTCTTTACACGTTGTATTGGGGGTTATTCCATATCCTTTTTAATTTACTACGCTTCCATAAGTACCGCTGGTAACTGGTTTCCTGGTATATTTCATCACTAAAACCAGTACCGCAACCCGTGCAGAGGTGCCATTTCTCACCGCTTAAACTGTCTTGTTTCATTGGTGTGTAACAATCAGGGCACTTAAGGGGCATCTTTTATCACTTCAAAACCTTTTTCTAAAAGTTTCGGATATTTAGTAATTGGAATTTATGCCAGGGATAATCCACACCATAGTCATTGCCAGATAAGACTAAACCACATTTACCGCAACAGATTTCACCCCGATCAATATCTTCTATTATTTTGTTTGATTGACATTCTGGGCATTTAGTATAATCAATCGGAGGTAATGGTTCTTTAATTGTTGTTATATCATAAGCAACACTAACAGGGTTACCATAGATTTCAAGATGCCGGTAGGTGCTACATTCCCTTTTAATACCCTTTTTAGTCATGGGTTCATCACATTGGGGGCATATTCCATCTAAAACCTTCCTTAACCATTCCTTATTATAAGTGTACTTTTTGGATGGTTTAGATATTGGTATAACCTCACTTACAGTTGTGTTTATAGCTAGCATCTTGAATTATTCTTATATCAATTGCGATAATCTCTTCTTACTCTGTGCCTTTTAACCTACATTTTAGTTACATTTTGGTGATGGCTTCTTTGGTTATATTGCTATGGCCAATGAGTAAGTATGACATCTTTCTTACTGCTTCTGCTTCTTTCTTGAAACTTTTTGTACCATCTTTATTTATTGTTATTTGTGGTTTGATGCCTTTGTTGGTGTATTTACTGCCTAAATCGTATTTTGTA
>MVQY01000132.1 GCA_002067325.1 Methanobacterium sp. PtaU1.Bin097 | reverse complement strand
AATAGAAAATTGATGGTATTTATAAAATTAGACCACTTACCATATAAATATAACAATTGTGATGTTCAAATAAATACCTTGAATGACGGGGAAATTGAAAAATAAAATAAATTAAATAGAAAATAGAGAAAATAATAAATTAAATAAAAATTAATAAAAAATGAAATAAATTAAATCACGGAAAATTAAAAATTAAATAAATTAAGGCCAGAATTCTATTTTCTAGCCCTGGCAACTTTCTTGGCGGTTACTAATTGTCCTATTGCAATCAGTCCCACGAAAAATTTTTCCAGGCCACCAGTTGCCCAGATTGCCTCTCCAAAGGTTGCCTCTTTGATACGGAATTCATATTCTTCTGCGGTAACATTTTCTCCAGTTCTTCTGCGGGTGACGATGGCTGATGCCTCCATGAGTTCATCCCAGCTTACTCCCTTAAGTTCCTGTTCCATAGCCTTAAATATCTTATACACTTTAATTTCGTAGAGTTTAGAAAGGGTTTCCACTATATCGAAGGACCGTACGACCCCTACCACCACTCCATCATCATTTAACACCGGGATGCTCACGAATTTATTATGGGATGTCTCCAGAACCGCCAGTCGGGCGGGATTATTTTCATGGACGTGGACGATGCTGTCCTTAGAATGCATAACTTCGCTTATTTTCTCATTTCCTTCTCGTAATCCTTTAGTCAATTCAAAGGATGTGATCCACCCTACCAGGTGCATATTTTCATCCACCACTGGTGTGGTGAATTTTTTCCCGTTTTCCATGATTATTGATACTTCTTCAATACTTTGATCCTGGGTTATGTAAATAAATTCTTCATCCATTATCTCTTTCACTTTCAATTAGGTCCCCTCCAGTTTCAATGCTCCAACTGGACATTTAGTTGAACAGACATTACATAATATACATTTATCCTCAGAAAGCACCACTTCATCGCCCTCCAATTCTATGGCTTCCACCGGGCAGTTCTCTTCACATACCTGACACTGGACACAGGTTTCCTGATCTATCAGGAGTTTTTTGGTTTTAATTACCGGTCCTAACTCTCTTTCCAGTTCTATAGCATGTTCTGGACAGACATTAACGCAGGCCCCACAACCTATACATAAACTGGTTTTTACCACGGCTTTCCCTTCTTTTATGGATATGGCGCCGGTGGGACAGAACTTAACACAAGTTCGGGATCCTTTACACTTTTCAGGATTCACAGTAATACTTTTAAGCTTTAATTTACGGTGAGGCACCTTAATTTCCTTCACACGGAATTTAACATCATCATTTACATCAGAAGTGGTTTCTAATATTTTGACAGCACCAACTGGGCAGGTTTCAGCGCATATATCACATTTAACACATTTATTAGTGATTCTTGCCTGTCTATCTGATCTGGCCCCGGCTATTGCATCCACCGGACACTCCTCTGCGCAGAGATTGCATCTTACACATTCTGGAGAGATGGTTATGAATTTCTGTTTCAAGGAGCATTCTTCAATTTCAGGCTGGAAATCCTCATCTATATGCTCCATTTCCATCGATTTAATCTTAACTTCTCCCTGAAGGTCTTTCCTATCTTTTTTGAAGGTTACGTCCATAATAACTCCATCACTTGACTGACTTTTTTTATTATCTCTTTAATTTTTTTTGTTTAAATCCTTTAATAAACCTTTTAATTTTAAAGCGTCGGGTAGATTTGTGGTTCCACCGAAGTCTTCCACACACTGGGCAGCCACATAGTTTCCCATAACACATGAAACTTCCAGATTTTCCCCCTTTAAGTATCCAAATATGAATCCAGCGTTAAAGGCATCCCCAGCACCGGTGGTATCCTTGCAATTGGCCGGGAAAGTCTCTACATAATATGAGGATTCCCCATCTGTGGCATAACACCCTCTTTCTCCCAGTTTAACCACGATTATATCTATATCGAAGTTTTTCAAGGAGTCTATTTCTTCTTCCATTGTTTTATATATATTCCGGGTTAATAATTTAAGTTCCGTCCGGTTCAATAATAGTATATCGGTTCTCTCCAGGATCTCAGAAAGATCTTCCAGGCCCTTTTCCGCGTAGATCCTTCCCGGGTCTAAACTGACCTTAACACTGGGTGGGAGTTTGTCTAAAAGTCCTTCCTGGGCATGGATGGAATCGCTCACAAAGGATGTAAGGTGAAGTATCTTCGTATTGAAGGCCAGGTTCAAATCAATTTCTTCCAGTTTTATTTCATCGTTTACTCCAGAATCAACGTATAATGCTCTTTCTCCTTCTTCATCTACATAGCCCATTACGCTACCACTTCTCCCCTCTGGTGAGATGATAACCCCCTCTGTATTTACCCTTTCATCCTCCAGGTTTTGGAGTAAAATTTCCCCTTCCCTGTCACTTGCCACTTTACCAAGGAAGGCCGTCTTCAGGTTAAGTCTGGATAGTCCAATGAGGGTGTTGGCTGCACTACCACCGCAGGATACGTTCAAATCCTTTATGAAGGATTCATCATCTTCCCCTGCTATTTTATTCACCTGGTAGAGTTTATCCAGGTTCAATGCACCGAATCCCACCACATCAAAGGTCATTTATCTGCTCCCTTATTCTCTAAATTATTCCTTACCTGAACAGCTCCTTTATGTAAATCTTATGATCACCCAGCTGGCCCTGGTAGTTACCGGCTGAAACCCTTAAAACATCCTCGTCATCGAGAACTGCCAGTATACCTGCCTTCATAGCTTCATGAACTGCTTCAGCGTTTACCCCGTTAATCACTATTTCCGGTATGTAGGCTACATCCACCGGGACTTTAGACTCCTCATCCAGTACCGATTTCAGGGATGGACAGTAGGGGTGGTTTGTGGTAGGGCCGATCCATGGATAGTTGGTCTCCGGCTTTGAAGCTGCAGAACAGATATCGAAAGGGGTGATAGCACCTTCGATTTCATCTATAGCTTTTAACGCTTTTCTACCGGCATTTAAAACTGCATCTTTAGTTTTACACATGTACCAAAAATTAGCCCCCATTATTCCAGTGGAATAACCTAGTTTACGTTCGATCATGAAGTCAGGTATGGCTATGGGCACCACTATCATATCCCGGCCGAACAATTTATCCATCCATTCAAAGCCATCTCCACAGTGGCCGACCTGTTTCATGGTGTCGATGTATCCTTCCGGATTTATTGATGCATCGAATACCCTGGTGAAAGGCTTAACCAGTATGTCCTGTCGGATGCGGTAGGATAACTCCACATCAAACTTCTCTATGTCCCGGTTATCATACCAGAACTGGACTATCACACCCTTCCTACTGTCAGGGGTTTCCTTTTCATCCAGCCAGGATTCTATACCCCCTTCTACCCTACCGATTACTGTACTTGGTGTGGCAGTAGCATCGTAGGCTGCTCTTTTCAGGGTTTCTTCATCATCGGCAGTGATCATCACCCGGCAGTACATCCCGGCGAATGCTTCGGCATAGGTATCCTCAAGCTTTGACTCATATTCTAAAGTAACCATATTATCCTAATCCCCCTATAGATTCTCCCCGAACATTTTTACGGTATTTAAGGCTTTCTTCTTTTATCTTCTCCCTGTTTTCATCGTCCACTATATCCATATGTATATTGGACATCTTGGGATATTTACGGGCTAGCTGTGAATCCACAGGGTAATCATACAGAGCACGCTGTGGTTCTTCTTTAAATTGGTTTATAAATTCAATTACCTCTTCCCTACCTCCTTTGTTAAAGAGGTCTGCCAGGATAGATATAGGAAGAGTGTTATCGGCCATGATCGCTATTTCTGTCTCTTCAATAGCGTATTGGTTACCATTAAACGCTACTGATAATCCACCTTCTCCTAAAGCATATCTTAATGGCTGAACATCGGTTATACTATCTCCCACATACATCAGATCGCAAGCCTGAAACTGGAATCTTTCCATGATATCCTTTACAGCTTCCTTTTTTCCCTCTCCTCCAACTGGGTCTACATCTTCTATGATTTTACCTATTGACATTTGGGGTATTAATTCCCAGAATATCTTCTCCAGATTCTCGAAGCTTTGATCATTCAAGACATCTTCCCGTAGTTCCATCAATCTGGTTTCTTCTCTTGGGGTTAAAGAATATTTATCCATGTCTAACAGGGTGGAATAGGTATTTTCAAAGGGAAACCCTGTTAAATTGCACAGGGCCTGTATATACTGCTGGTAACTGGTGCTTACAATAAAGGAGGGCATGGTGCAGTACACGAACTGGAGGGTGTCTCGGGCCCCAGGGACCAGAAGAATAGTTTCCTCGGAGAACCGGGTTATATCCTCATTGGTAGCGCCATACGCTTTTAGAAAGGGAAGAATCAACTTTAAAGTGCCACCAGCGTTATATCCTGGTCTCTTGATTTCATCTGCCAGGATGTCGTCGTATCTACTGACTATCTGGAAAAATTTTTCTCCATCATCTATGTATTTGCCTGAAAGTTCAAATGCATTGTCATTTACAGATAGGGGACCTTCACAATCGGAAACAAAAAATCTCCGGTTCAATTTTTGTTCCTCCCTTGTTAAAATTAAATTTGTATGACACTGGTTTTTTTCTTAAGAATTACTAATTTTCTTTCTCAAAGAAATACTAGTTTTTTACATCCAATTTAATGGCGTTTAGTGGACATATTCCTTCACACTCTGCACATAAGATACATTTGTCCTTGTCAACGACCAGTGTATCATCTTCAAAGCTTAAGGCATCTTCCGGGCATCTATTTACGCACACCCCACATTGCTGGCAGGCGGTATTATCTATCACTACTTCTCCTTCTCTGGGGCCTTTGATCTTCTCCCTAGTGAAGTATATCCTTCCGTCATGGGTAATGAAGTGTTCTTCAGTTATATTTATGGCAGCAAATGGGCAGGCTGCAACGCAGCGTCCGCAGAAAACACATCCTTCTATTATATGGATGGGGAGTGGTGCGTGAAGCTTTATACAGTCTATAGGGCATTGATCTACGCATACGCCGCAGGCAATACAGTTTTCGTCTATAACTGTTTTTTCCCTTTTAGGATGGGTTTTCTCTATTATCTCACCAATATCTTCTATTTCCAGGCCTTCATCTACCATACCCTTGATTTCATCCTCTACCAGTTCGGTTACGTCCTCTTCAAACTCTTCTTCCTCATGGCTGGAGCTTACATCACGGGAAATTTTATTGAAGATAGAATTGACTCTGCTGGCGTTTTTTGAAAGTTTGCTTGCGTCTTTTTCCAGGATTTCCGATACTATCTCCATGGTTTTAATTTTATTATACTCTTTATAGGCCTTCTTCCTGGAAGAATATTTTATAGCCGTGCTGGGGCAGACGTTCATGCATTCTTCGCATCTGGCGCAGTACGCCGGGTTTATATAGGGTAGTTTACTTATCTCACCTACGTTTATAGCCCCTCTGGAGGGGCAGACCCGGGTGCAGGTCATGCAGCCTATACATTTTTTCTGATTTACCACCACGGCCTTACCACCCACCACTGATCTGGGCAGTATTTCACCGTACTTTATGGCTTCTGTGGGACAGACCCGGGCGCAGTAGCCACAGCGGACACATTTATCTTCATCTATTACACTATGGGCCGCTTCGGTACCTGTGGATTCCAGGTGTATTGCTCCGGTTTTACAGGCCTGCACACATGCTCCGCACTGTCTGCACAGTTTTATATTAATGTTGGGGACGTTCTCCCTTATAGGCTCTGCCAGGGTGGTCTTCATTTTTATAGCATCATAGGGGCAGGCTTCCCGGCATAAAACACATCCTACACATCTGTCGTTGATTTCAATATGTTTATCTGGAGGTATCTCGGCAATGGCATTTACTGGACATGAAAGAAGACATGGTCGTTCAGTACACTGCTGACACTTACTTTTATCGACCTCATATTCTACATCCACTTCCCTGAGTGGTTTATTCAGTCTTCTGGAAGTCGTTTTAGTGTTTTTTACACTTGTTTGTGTAATTTTAATCAACTCCTATGGGTAACTGTGAAGGTTTCACGGTGATTTTTATTACACCATCTTCAAGGGCGGTCTCCGTTAACAGGAATCTGGCCACGTAAAAGCCCGCCACACCGAAGGGACAGGTCTGGTAACAGATACTGCATCTAAGACACTTATCCGGATTTCTCTGCACACCCTTTTCTTTATCATAAGTTATAGCTCCGGATGGACATTCACCGACGCATAAACGGCAGTTGGTACATTTTTCATCATCCCAGGTTACTATTCTCATCTTCAGACGGTCGGTTACCTTTTCTATGCTATCCCTGATTAATTCATCGTTGGGGATGATCTTCCGGGCTTCATCTACAAGTTCCTGGGTGGGGAAATCTATTTTATAAATTTCTTCTGGTTCTAATTCCATTATCTTATCCTGATCGGCTTCTATCCTGGCTTCCAGGGTATCCACAACCATGTTGATTATGGCCTTCTGTTCTTCCACATTTTCTATGAATATACCTTTAATAGCTCCTTTCACTGGACAATTCTTGATGCACTCCCCACAACCAATACATTTGGATTGATCTATCACCGGTTTTTTATCCACTTCTGATATGGCACCGGCTATCTCGCTGCAGGTTTTTATACACTTTTTACAGCGTATACACAGATAATCATCGATTACGAACATCTTATCAACGGGTAGTATGGTGAATTTCTCACGGATAAGATGGTTTTCACCGCAAAGCAGGGTTTTAGGATCGGTGGGGCATACTTCGGCGCAGAAACCACACCTTATACATCCCCTGGTGTTTATAATGGGATAGGTGATACCCTCTTCATGGGAATTGTCACTGGTTCTCACCAGTTTAATGGCCATAGGTGCTGGGCAGGCGGCTGTACAGGCCCCACATGCTATACAATACTCTTTCCTGACCTGGGGGAAGTCTCTGAACCTGGAAGGAGTTTCCATTATCTCCTGGTCAGTTCTGGCATTTGCAAATTTTTCTGCCCATGATTTTCTGGCAAATTCGTATAGATACCATATTACGGAAGACATAAGACATCAATTTGGGAATTTGGTTTTTTTTAATCCTCGGTTTTTATCTTTGAAGGAATTAATCCCCTGTTTTATCTTTCAAGTAGGGAATATTATAATCTGGATAAACATATTCCTGGCCTTTACCAGCTTCATCCACTATCACCACCCTCTCTGTACAGGCAATGCATGGATCTACAGTGGCATAAGTGGCTATTGCATCGGCAACAGTTGCCACATCCTTCAACATGTACTTGGCACAGGCGTCTATGTTCATTATACTGGGTGTTCTGATGGAGATATTTTTTATGAGGTTACCATTAGTTTCTACCATGTAGGTCACCTCTCCACGGGGTGCTTCGTTCGCCCATTCACCGTATCCTGCCGGAATATTGATTTGTTTTCTTATCTCTCCCGGGGGTAGGTTTTCGATAACCTGTTTGATGATCTTCATTGATTCTGTTATTTCATCGAATCTGTTCATGGTACGGGCGTAGTTATCCATATCCTTTCTCCAAATTACATTCCAATCTAAGTGGTCTTTGTAGGTATGGTGTTGTTCTCTGAGGTCATGCTTTAAACCGGAAGCTCTTCCTACCGGTCCCACCGCCCTGGCTTTTATTGCCTCCTCACGGGTCAATTTTCCAACATCATGGGATCTAAGACCCAACAAGGGTCCGTGGTCGAACATCTCCACGTATCTGTCAAATTCAGACTCTAAATTCAAGATTATCTTGAGTATACTATCCAGATGTGACTGGTTTACATCCATCTTCACTCCGCCAACCACATTCCAACCCATGTTAACCCTGTTTCCAGTTAAAAGTTCGATGGCATCCATGATCGGTTCTCTAAGGTATAACATGTACATGAAGAGGGTTTCATGTTCCAAGATTTTGAAGTAGGTTGAGTTGGCCAGGAGGTGGCTTTGAATTCTATCGAGTTCATTGGTAAGTGCCCGTAGGAACTGGGCACGTAGTGGTGCCGTTTCACCGGCTATTTTTTCAAAGGTTTCGGCGAAGGTCTGAGTGTGGATGTAGGAACAAATTCCACAAACCCTCTCTGACAGGTATATTCCTTTCTGCCAGGTTTTACCTTTCATCACCCTTTCTATACCGCGATGAACGTATCCATAGTCAATTTCAGCTTCTAAAACTTTTTCACCCCTGGTTTTAAGTTTCAATCGGAGGGGTTCCTTCAGTGCGGGATGAACTGGTCCTATAGGTAATATCATTTTTTCTCCTCCCCTTCGGCTTTCTCGCTCGGTTGAGCTTTCTGGTCTCCTTTAGCCTGCCTTCCTTTAGCGGCTATCGCATCGGGTCCAACAGCTAAAATAGCTGCTAAAATTTCTGATGGTCGGGGTGGGCATCCGGATACTTCCGCATCCACCGGTATAAAGTCACTGACTGGTGCGTAAACACTGGAGCCCTCCTGGTTAAATACATCACCAGATAATGGACAGTTTCCTATAGCAACCACTACTTTAGGTTCAGGGGCTTTAGCGTATATTCTTTGCAATTTCTCTCTCCATTGTTCGGTCACTGCACCGGCGATGAGTATAACATCTGCTTCACGGGGGTTGTTATGAAAGTAAATTCCATACTGTTCCAGATCATATCTGGGGGAAAGCAAGGCCACCACTTCTATGTCGCAGCCGTTACACCCGCCGGTGCTTACTAAACATGCGTGAATGGAACTTTTTCGTATGATGTCTTTAAGGGAATCCAACATTTTACCTTTACTACCTCAAATTTTTTTCACATGATTGAATTGAATTTTTATTTGACAAATCTATTTCCTTGATTAAATTTTTTTTTTATCTTGAATTTTTTAAGTGCAAAGCATCGTGTTCTTTAAGTGCAAACCTATCGTTTCAAGTATTCTACCAGCTCTTTTCTACCTTCTTCCAGGGCTTCTTCGTAAGATTTATCTTCTTTGAAGATTTTGAAGGCTACTTTATTTTTCATCTGTTCTGTTTCCTCTTCTGTTAAAAGATCCATAACATCAGAAAGCCAGCAGAGCTTTAAATCCGAATGTATCTTTTCTTTGGTGCATCTTAACCTGGATGATTCAAATCGGGGTTGTAATGCTTCCAGACTGGACATGTCCAGCCTTTTCATCAGGATATCTTCCAGTTCTTCTGGTGAAATTTCAAGTTCCTTTGAGAAGGGGATTATTATATCTTCCTGCCATTTGTAACTTTTAAGTATCCTCATTTTCATCCTAAGGCGGAGTTCTTCTTCACTGGCTGCCGGTGCTTCCTTCTCGAATTTGATTTCTTCTTCAAATTCTTCCTCTATTTCTGGGGAAATTTCATCTACTGAGGAATCTGTTTCCTCCTCGGGGAGATCTACTCCCTCATCGGAGGTGTTCACCTTCTCTTCTGAAGTGTTCTCTTCTTCTTCAGAAGTGTTCTCTTCTTCTTCAGAAGTGTTCTTTTCTTCTTCATAAGTGTTCTTTTCTTCTTCAGAAGTTTTTTCTCCTTTTGAGGTGTCTTCCCCTGAGGTATCTTCTCCTTTTGAGGTGTTTTTTTCC
>MVQY01000131.1 GCA_002067325.1 Methanobacterium sp. PtaU1.Bin097 | reverse complement strand
AAAATAAAGTAAAGTTGATAATAAATTTTTCCATTTTAGTTTAGAATAAGCATAGTAAAGTTTAAAAACAGGTTGATATCATGAAAAATACCAGACAAGCCATAACTAAGTTTGAGTCAATAAAAAAGGGCATATTACGGCGGAATTTTAAAAAATAAAAAATGGGGAAATTACTTTCTTATGCGGCCTATGATGTCGTTTCTGAAATATCCGACACCAACCAGACATAACAAGAGGATTACTCCTATTATAGCTACGAGTGGTGTATTGGACTGACTAGAATTCTGTTGATTTACTTGAGATATTTCATGAGCGTTTTCACTTCCACTGTTTGATGCTTGTCCCGCTTCTGTAGATGCTGCCTGGACTGTACTGGCTTCACCTGGTGAAGTTGTTCCCTGGTCAGGATTTGTGCTTTGTCCGTTGTCTTCTGTGTTTTCTTCACTAGGTGGAACTTTTCCCTGGTCAGGATTATCATTTTGTCCTCCCGGATTTCCTGGAATCTTTAGGGTTTGACCGGTAGCTCCTTCAAAGGCATCTGCGAACTGCTGAAGTTGTGCCCTGCTTAAAGAAGATCCCATCACCATGAACTCACTTAAATCCAGGTTGGCGCAGGTATGATGGCAACAGGTTACCCCATACTTTATCACACTTTCGATGTATTCATTGGCCAGTGCTGTTTTTACATCTTGCGATGGATTCCAGGAACCTTTTCGGATTGCTTCACTCATTCTAGCAAGTATAGCCTGTTTTGCGTAGGGGCTGTTGGTGTTGAAATACTCTTTTAAGCCGAGATTGTTCTTGTCCAGAATATATGTTTCATATATCTGGTTCCAGGTGTTTTCTGTGATTAAATCGGGTACTTCAATGTCCCAATCCCAGATTGTTTCCACAAATTCTTCCATGTTCTTTGCACCGGCGTAACCATGTTCCATCATCCCTTCAATCCATTTAGGGTTCAGATATCGGGTTCTGAGCTCTCTGTTCAAGGCGTGGTTCAATGTTTCTACACTGGGTTTACTTTGGTCCCTGAGATTGTTTATATACAGATCAGGCGTTACACCAGAAATACTCCTAACTGCCAAGGCAAGACCTCCAAGATAACTATCAACTCCCTGATCAAGTACACCGACAACAGTGGAGCTGGTACTGAATATTGCCACATCCACTCCATCGAGGTTTTTCCTGAACAGATCTGCTGCCTTCACATTCCAGAAGTTTGCTCCGTAGATATAACTGGTTCCATCTATATAAACGTTTGCAAGGTCATCTTCATCGTCCCATTCGCTGCTTAAACCTACAACATCGCTGAGGCCTGATCCAAATCTGCCAACTTCGTGAGAGAATATTCGGGCAGTGGAGAGGTCTTTTGCTTCAGTTGCATTGTATCCATTTTTTATTAACCATTGATAAAGTGCGTCACTGTGCTCCTTGACATAGTTTGGATATTCAATATCGTTAGCACTGGCTGCCAATTTCACAGCCTTCTCCAACAGTTCGAATTTATAGCCGAACATGTCTCTGTAAGATCCACTGGTAGTTATTATCACGTCAATTCGTGGTCGGCCTAATTCACTGGAGGGAATTAGCTCAACATCAGACCATCTGTTGTTTTTATCCCATACGGGTCGTACACCTAAAAGATACAGTATTTCTGCTTCCATCACACCCTGGTGTCTACATGTTTCTGATTTCCAGAGTACCATTGCTATCTTATCCGGGTAAGTGTTGTTGTGGTTTTCTTTGTATTCCTGTAGTTGCTGTTCAACCAGTTCTACTGCAATGTCCCATGCTTCCTTTGTAGGCATAAGTCGTCCATCAAAGCTGTAGAGATTTTTACCTGTTGGTAAAAGTTCTGGACGACCAACCAGATCACCGAATATACTGGGTTGTATGTACTGTCCATTCAGTGCATTAAGTAATTCTGAGATCTCCATTCGGGCACTTTCATTTATCAAATCCCTGTAATCAATGGCAAGTTCCAGGTATGCTGTGATTTTAGATGATATTTGTCCTAACACTTTGTTTTGTGCCTTTTCCGGGCTCAGGCCATTAAGCAGGACTTCTATCAGTAACTTCGTAGTTAATCCCTGCTTTGAGTTTATGGCAGCAACATCTTTCTGGAAGGAATCTCCAAACATGGATTCCACCATTGCCACCAGGCTTTCATTGGTAGGGGCCTGGCCCAGTATGTGCAAACCATACGGTATGTAACTGACTTTAATTTCATTGAGATATTCATCCAGTTCCTGAATGAAATTTTTGAAAGCCGTGGTATCGTTGAGTGTTGAAAGATCAACATTCAGATCCTGATCAAGGCCTAATCTCTTACATTCGCTAATTATGGTCTGTTTGTACTCCTCTTTCAGTGCACCTTCTTCCTGAACCTGATTGTACAGGGTGATTTTTTGTTGTAATGCGGATAAATCTCCATACAGGTCCGATGGAACCATGGTTGGGGGTAAGTGGCTTACAATAACAAAACCACCCCTTCTTTTGTGTGTTTCGGGATTGAAATAGAGAGGGAATGGTCGAAGGTTTATCATGTCATCCAGCAGTATACCGTTCCAATCATCTTTACCCAGACCCACCTGTTTACCGGCTATTCCCGGGAAAGGAGACCACATCTGCACAAAGGCATCTGCACCGAATATCTTATTCATGGCCAGATAGAAGGCTATATACTGGTGGTGTGGTGGTATTTCACCCTGATCTGTGGAGAAAGTGCCGTTTTCTTCATATAGTTCCCATGCAAAACCTGGTCTGATTGGATAGGGTGTTATGATCACATTTCCCAGTCGGATGACCGGGATTACAATGTATCTTTTCCCGTTACTGTCCTCCCAGACCATTAAATCTCCAGGTGGTTCTCCCCAGTATTTTATCACTTCTTCCTGTCTCTGTAGGGGAAGTTCTTTGAACCAGGATAGATATGTTTTTTCTGGTACCAGTATAGGGTTTCCAGTCTTCACCAGTTTATCCAGTTCGCCTGGTGCCCAGGGGCCAACGTTCCTACCAAAATTAACCATTAATTCAGTTAAGGTTTCTAAATCGGGTATTGATCCACCCAGGTTGTATCCCTGTTTTTGCATCTCCTTTAACAGGTTTATTATGCTTGCGGGTACATCCAGATAGTATTCCATTTCTGTCCCCATGTTTACCTTTCCACCGCCATCATTGTAGTAGGTGATAACCACCTTTTTTTCAGAATTATTCATATGACGTAATTTTGCCCAAGCAATGGCTCTATCAGTGATATAATCGATCTGGGAGTCGATGGGTTCGTAATGGTATGTACCTGTTGTTGTATCATCTATTATCCTTGCATAAACAACTGTTGGTTCGATGAGACCATAAATTTCTGACAAACCAATGTAAGGTACCTGATGAGGGGACACACCTTCTTTACCGTTTTCCCATTCCTCTGGAGATTCATAATAGAGTCCTACCCCATATAGTATGGGAACATCCAGGAACTTGAAATTCTCTGCTTCATTCTGGACATTGTACATTATGGAGATTATAACATCCACCAGAGGTTTACCATTCTTAGTGAAAAACTCATCAACATCCCACTGGCTCGACCCATAAACAGGTATTACGTTGCAGCCCTTTTCTTCCAG
Source organism: Methanobacterium sp. PtaU1.Bin097 (assembly GCA_002067325.1). Taxonomy (GTDB): domain Archaea; phylum Methanobacteriota; class Methanobacteria; order Methanobacteriales; family Methanobacteriaceae; genus Methanobacterium_A. The sequence continues at coordinate 20,236 of MVQY01000131.1, read as the reverse complement.
AGTTTTAATTATGTGATCTGTTGCTTTGGTGTTGTTGCTGGTTATATGGCTCATGGAAGTGATAATTCCCACGGTAGTTTTTGTTGGATCGTAGGTATGGTTGGCATCTGAATTTTTATACCATTCCAGGTAATCCGTTAGATTTTTAAATATTATTGGTGCATCTGGATGGTATATACCTATAGTGGGTATGGTTTCTGGTGGTTCAACCGTTGCGTTTAACCCGCAAAACTTGTTTCCCAGATATAATAAGAGATTTCGTAGGTTTTTTTCAGTTCCATAACTCCAATACTTTGTAATCTCAGGATACTCATTTAAATCAACGTTACCAGGACTTAAATTAACTGGATTAATAACTATCACATGGGTATACTGTTTTGCATCATCTAACTTTGATTTTAGGCCCGGTGCTCCTGAATTCCAACCACATGCAAAAACCACATCATAATTTCTGAGATTTATGTTTGCAGGTATCTTCTCTTCATCAGGTATGGTTGGATCAGTGGTAGTGGTACCGGCATATACACTGACATTCAGTGATTCATTGAGTTTTTTTCCTTCTTCTTTAAATGTCTGGTGATAGTAAGAGGACTGGCTAATGACGTTTAAGATCACGATTTTTGGGGTATCCACTGTAGTTTCATTCACTGGATCTGCTGCAGAAATCGTTCCACATAGTAAGAATACACAAATGAAAGTCGCTGTTAATAAAATCACTTGTTTTCTCATCTTTTTCACCTCCTTTCTTTTTTTAAGCATGTTTGAAAACTAATTCAAATCGCTGAAAAAGAATATCGTTGATTCTTCATTTAACTTTTTCCATTTTAATTGATAAAAATTAAAGTAAAATTTAAATAGTGGAAATGTCCATGAAAGTTTGACAATATAAGATTAAGTGGGGAGAGTTGATTTATGAAACTCACAATAATTCATCCAGCAGTTTACGTGATTTATTACTTACTCCTGGTGATACTGGCCTTTCTTTACAATGATCCTTACTATATGATCTCCTTTTTAATCTGCGTATCAGCTTTAATCATGTTACAGGGTATAAGCCGTGAATTTAAGAACGTGATACAGTTTTTCATTCCCATGTCCTTACTTATCATCATTTTAAACCCGTTAGTGGCTCAGGTGGGGACCACCAGGATATATGTCCTGGGAAGTTACTTCATCACATTGGAGGCTCTGGTATATGGAATTTTGATGAGTCTGTCGCTCTTAATCATATTGCTACTCTTTGCTTCCTATAACCGGGCGGTTTCTTATCAGGAGATGCTGTACCTTTTTTCCAAGAGATTTCCCCATATTTCCATGATAATTGTCATGGCCCTGCGATTCATACCCCTGTTGAGTTACAGGTTAACCGAGGTAAACAAAATTTCCCGGTTCAATCAGGAAAACCAGGGAAATCAAAAAATCGAATCCAGAGTAGATAAGATAAAGAAAACAGCCCAGATGCTGGCGGTTGTTGTGTCCTGGTCCCTAGAGGAGTCCATGCTCACAGCCAAATCCATGAAGGCCAGGGGGTATGGTATTATGAAGAGAACCAGCTACCTGTCCTACAAGTTAAGGAAAATAGATTATCTATTTATTCTGGTCATCTCAGCCACCACCCTGATCTGTACTATGGGTCTGGCCAATGGTTTCGGAAGAATAGAAATTTATCCCACACTCCACTTTTCTGTTCATGAAAGCATGTTTAACCCCTACTATTTTTCATTTCTAATCTTACTGTTACCCCTGATTTACCTGGAATTTAAGGAGAGATTAATATGGCATTAGTTGAATTTGAAAATTTCAGTTTCAGATATCCAAAACAGAAAAATACGCTTTCTAATATAAACCTGGATGTATCTCCTGGGGAATTCGTCCTACTATGCGGTCCATCTGGATCAGGAAAAACCACCCTACTTGCTAACATAAAAAATGAGATAAAACCAGTCGGTGATTCTGAAGGCACCATCTACTACGATGGAGTGGATATAAGAAACCTGGAAGAGAAAAGATCAGCCTCTGAAATAGGATTCCTGTTCCAGAACCCGGAAGACCAGTTCGTATCCGATAACGTCTTACAGGAGATAGCTTTCTCCCTGGAGAACATGGGCCTCTCCACTGGGGAGATCCGTAACCGGGTGGCGGAGATGGCTGCCTTCTTTGGCCTGGACAAACACCTGTACCGGAACGTCAGCGAACTATCCGGAGGGCAAAAACAGCTGGTTAACCTATGCTCTTTACTGGTACTAAAACCTAAATTACTTCTTTTAGACGAGCCAACCTCACAACTGGACCCCATAGCTGCTTATGACTTCCTGTCCATACTGCGCAGATTGAACGAGGAGTTCTCCATCACCATAATGGCCACCGAACATAAAATCGATAACCTGTTCCCCTTCATAGATAAAGCCGTCTTTTTAGAGGATGGATTTATCAAATACAAGGACGAACCCCGAAGAGTATGTTCAGAGGCTTGGAAGAATGATATATTCCGGAATTACCTGCCATCGGTGACCAGGATACACTTCTTACTCCAATCCAAATATCAATCCCCCAACAAAGTGGAAATTCCCCTGAACATACGTGAAGGTCGTCGTTATTTGAGTCTATTAAATAATCAACTGGAAGAAATTCCTCGAGCACAGTTAAATGGGGGACTAAAGTTAAATGAGGCTTTAAACAGTCAGAATTCTCTAGATAAACATTCTAAAGTATTAATGGAATGTAAAGATGTCTGGTTTGGCTACCTAAAGGAACACATAGTCTTGGAGGGAATCTTTCTCCAGGTAAAACAGGGAGAATTTCTGAGTATGCTGGGGGGAAACGGAACAGGTAAAACCACACTGCTACAGATTCTATCCGGTCTACTTAAACCCCAGAAGGGTAAGGTTATCCATGGGAAGGATCTAACCCTGGGTTATGTTCATCAAAATCCACTGATCCATTTCCACCAGGAAACAGTGGAGGAAGAACTTATGGAGCTATCTGCGGAGTTTCCTGAAGATAAATCGAGGTCTACTGGATTTCTGGGATTTTTATCAGAACATTCCAGTTCTAAAAAAGCGACTTCTTCAGTTAATCGAAGGATTTCTTCAGGTGATCGGAGTGTATTTGAACATGAAAGGGAAGAACTCATAGATTTATTCGGTCTTTCCGAACTTTTGGGTAAGCATCCCTATGATTGCAGTGGAGGGGAACAGCAGAAAATTGCCATTACCAAGGCCCTGTTGACCAACCCGGATATTTTATTTTTGGATGAGCCTACTAAGGGGATTGATCCCATGTCCAAGCTTCACCTGGCTGATAAACTTAAAAAATTACAGGAGAAGGGTTTGACCATAGTGATGACCACCCATGACATCGAATTTGCAGCAGAGTACACTGAAAGATGTGTTTTATTATTCGATGGGGGGTTACAGGTTGATGATACTCCTAAATCGGTTTTTTCCAACAACAACTTCTACACCACATTCGTTAACCGTATGGTGAAGGATTATTTGCCGGATTGTATAACTCTGGAGGATGTGAAGGAGCAGTGGATGATTTAAAGAAATCAAATTTTGTATTTGACATTATATCGACAAAGAGGTGAATAGAAATGGATTATTTAACTTTAGGCAGTTGGATAGTGGCTTTTATAGTAATGATAGGAGTGATTCTGGCGTTTTTTAGAATTTTCGAAAAATCAAAGCCCCGTGTGGAGCACTTGGTGCTTATAGCAATTCTGGTTGCTATTTCCATTCTGGGATCGTTACCTACCGCAGCCATACCCGGGGTGCAGGCTGCTTCCTTTATAATAATCATGACTGGAATAGTCTTTGGAAGGGAAACTGGATTTATAACCGGAGTTCTAACTCCTTTGGTGTTAGGCCTGTTTTTGGGTTTGGGTTACTGGACCATTCTGCAGATGATCGGCTGGGGTCTGATGGGATTAACCGCAGGAATATTTAGGGTTAAACTGGGAGAAAACAGTTACATAAGGGCCGGATTCGGTTTTGCCTGGGGATTCTTCTACGGATGGATCACCAACATCTCCATGCTACTCTTTCTAAGCAGCGTGACTCTAACTTCAGTGTTGGGTGTTTACATTGCCAGTGCACCATTTGATCTTTTACATGGAGTTACCAATGCAGTTCTCTTGATCCTGTTCTTCGGACTATTTGAGAGAATATTCAAGAGAATAAGGGATAGATATATCAATTCACCAGATGGAGAGGCTAAATCATTGAATAAACAATAAGGGATTAGTTGAAGTGTATTTGATTAATTGAAATGTTTTAGTTAGTTAAAATGTATCAGATGAGTTTGAGAGTGATTATTTGTTGGATCAAAAAAGTAACGTTACAGATTTCACCTGGGAAATAGAACTTATTTATGAAATGGAAGCTGGTGAAAAGGTTTATCTGTCCAAAGATTTTATGATAGTGAAACTGCCTGAGGGGAGGAATGCACTGACCACTTCCTGGATCAATGGAGGTTATCAGGAAAACCTGGAAGCAGTCTTCAACTATCAGTTGAATCAGCAGAACATCGATGATCTGGAAACTGGCAGCGTCCGGGATTTCATGAAGGTTACAGCCAGCAGACTTGGATTAAATCCGGAAAAAGTAACTGGCCTGATAACTGTTGCTTCTATGAAGAATTTAGCCATAGTTAATAAGAGTTTTAAGGATGTAGAAGTCACAACTCTTGTAACTGCTGGAATCGAAGTTAACGGTGGCCGGGCTGGAGATCCCGCATCATATTACGAGGAAAATGGAAGATATGAATCTAAAGTGGGAACCATAAACACCATCCTGATAGTAAATGCCCGGCTCTCTGAGAGCGTACTTGCCCGGGCCATGATGACTGCAGTGGAGGCCAAGACCGTGGCACTTCAGGAGCTCATGGCCCCCAGTAAATATTCAACTGGAATAGCCACTGGTTCTGGCACCGATAAGATTTCTGTAATATCCAACCTACGAAGCGAAAATATATTAACCAACGCTGGCAAACATTCTAAACTGGGCGAACTTATTGGAAGATCGGTAATTGAAGCTACCACTGAAGCTCTGGCCAGGCAAAGTAATTTGACCCCTGATTCCCAGCGGGATATGCTGGTACGACTGGAACGGTTTGGAGTGGATGAAGAACATTACTGGTCGGCTGTAAAAGGTATGGGGGCCCATGAAAAGAAGGAATTTTTACAGAATCTCCGTAGAATTTCTGAAAATCCATCAGTGGTGGCTATGGTTGTTTCCATTTTACATATCATGGATGAAATCAACTGGGGATTGATCCCAGAAGATGCCAGTAAAAGAACAGCCATCTACATGATGATGGCCCTGCCAGATATCCTGGGGATTGAAAAAAGTAATGGTATTAGGGAAATATTTAATAAAAAGGATTCTATCCTGGAAAACTGGATAAGGATCAGTTCCTGGTGTATAAAACATTTAAAATAAATCTTAAAGATGGTGTCATTCCAGGTACGACTCCAGATTAACGGTCAAATCCCTTAGTTTTTCTATCTTTTCTTCATCTGCCTGCCAGTATCCTCGTTTCTCTGTTTCAAGTAGTATCTCTCCCATCCTGACTGCGGCATAGGGGTTGTTCTCCCTGATTTTTTCCCGCATATCCTCGTCCAGGAGTAATTTGTCAGCTGCTTCATCGAACAACCAGTTCTCCACATGACTGGTGGTTGCAGCAAATCCTAAAAGGTGTTCTAAACTGTTCTGGATCTTATGAGCCCCGAGGAACTCGTGTTTCAACATCCCCTCTATCCAGTCCGGATTCAAAAGCCGGGTTCTGGTGGCCCTGCCTATGACTCCTGCCAGGTCCTCAACTTGTAACTCTTCTTCAGTGCTGTCTACCACCATGATTTCTGCCTGCTCACCCTTCTGACTTTCTATGGTACGGGATAGGCCGCCTAAAAATTCATAGTAATGATCCAGGTCTGTAACTTCGTATTCACTGTTATCCCTCTCCTGGGTGACCATGTCCACCCCTTTAAGTGCATGATTAAATGCCTTCACATCTCTTCGGGCGCCATCTTTCTGGTACGCGTAGCACATGCTGTCCGTGTAATTTTCCACCAGTTCTTCTTCATCTTCCCAGTTACCATTCTCTATCAGTGTCCTTACACTGGTGGCGTACTCGTCTGGAGCGGGGCCGAACACCCGGGCCAGGGCCAGATCTCCGAATTCTTCCTGGTCCTCCAGGTAATGCTGTTGGGGATAATTTTTCTCCGGAGGCTCCTCCAGGCGAGCAACCATGCGCACTGCCCTGTTGATCCAGTCTATGTGGGTGGATAGGGTATCCCTGAAGATTCCACAAATCGTAACCGTAACATCTACTCTGGGCCTTTTCATCCCCTCCAGTGGTATTATTTCTAGATTTTTAAACCAGGGTCCCTTCTGGTGTTTGATCCGCACACCCAATAGGGCCAGTATGGTGGACAGGGTGTCACCCCCAGTCTTCATAGTCTCAAAACCCCAGAGAACAATTCCCACTCTCTGAGGGTATTTTCCATACTTCTTATGATAGGATTCCAGGAGCAGCTCGGCTGCTCTTTGACCCCGGACCTCAGCAGCTACAGTGGGTATCTGGCGGGGATCAAAGGCGTACATACTTCTTCCAGTAGGATAAACTTCCGGATCCCTTATGGGGTCACCGCCCCTGCTGGGAGTGATGTAACCCCCGTCCAGGGCATGTAAAAGACCTATGCTTTCTCGGGAGTTACCAACATCAGTTTTTATCTTCCTGATATAATCTCCATACCCATCAGGGAACCATGATGCATCCTCTCCATTCACCGCTTTCCCTAGGAGGTTTTTTATTTCAACTTCCATCTCAAAAACTGCCGGGGTGTTTTTAACGTCATCCCAGGATACCCCCTCATGTTGGGCTTGTAACTTCAGGATGGATGGATATTCCCCATCCATACGCAAGACACCAAACAGGTAGTCTACAAGCTTTTCACCCTGAATTGGTCGGTCCATGATATGGAAACCATCAGGTATCAACTTCTTTTTCATATGGTAAAGTTCCTGACTCAATTTATCAATATCAGCAGGCATATGGAGTTCATCTGCCAGTTCCATAATCAGGGATCTTGTTTTGTCATCCTTTTCTGTTTTATACTGGTTTAAAAGCTCTTCCAGAGTTAAATAATCTTCATACAACCTGGAACTTTTCATGGGTGGTGATGCATGTGATATACACTGTGCATAACTACGTCTTTTAGCGATGGTTGCCTCAGAAGTGTTTCCTACCCAGTAATAGTAGAGGTGGGGCATGGTTCCCACCAGAATGTCTGGAAAACAATTGGAAGAAAGACCAACCTGTTTTCCTGGGGTGAATTCCAGAGTTCCATGCATTCCAAAGTGCAGTAAAGCGTCGGCCTGAAATTTTTCCTCTAAAAAATAGTAATATGCCAGGTATTGGTGGTGAGGGGGTAAATTCCGGTCATGATAGGAATTTTCCAGGTCTTCATGCACTCCCCGGCTGGGCTGCACCCCTAAAAAGATGTTGCCCAGAAAGTACCCTGGGAGAATTATCTCATCTCCCTCTACCATGATATCGCCTGGTGGCTCACCCCAATGGGAGATAACCGACTCCTGCACTATTAGGGGTAGTTGATGGAACCATGAAAGATAATCCTGGGTTTTTATCCTTAAACCTGACTTCTTATGATATTTAGGATTGTTTACAACACCTTCCTCCAGGTAAAGATCCTTAACTTTGCCTTCCGGAAGATCTAATGTGTATCCTTTCTCCTGAAGTTTACGTAGAAAAATCTCCAGGCTGGAGAAGGTGTCCAGATATCCGCTACCACTGAGATTCTCCTCCCCGGGAGGATAGTCATAGGTTAATATGGCCAGCCGTTTATCCCTGTTCTTTTTCTTCCTCAGGGCCAGCCATTTCCTGATCCGGGCAGCCAACTTTTCCATCCTATCCGGGAGGACCTTGATAACCTTCATCCTTCCCATTTCGGGATCTTCCCTGATTTCCAGCCCTGCAGTGAAGATGGGTTCCATTCCCCCATCGAGTTCTGGTAGGGTCACTCCCAGAATAACTTCCAGGGGGTTGAGACCATCCTCTCCCCTTTGCCAGTCCAGTAAATTGGTTTCGTATCCCCTTAAATCTATGATATATGGGACATCTTCTTCCTGGAAATAGCGGATAGTTGGCTTGGGACTTCCCCCTAGGGGGCCTCCATTTATCTGGAAGTACTGTAGATTGATGAAAAGGTCTATATCCTTTAAATACTCATTCATAGCCTTCAGGTTATCGGTCACATTGGAAAAAACCGTTATGATGTTGGCGTCGTCATGCAAATATTCATAGATAGCCTCAGCCAGTGGACGGGTATCATCGAAGTGCATACCTCCATAGAAAAGTACTCCTACAGTTGGTTTTTCTGGATCATAATTAATCCTCTCTTTATATTCTTCCAGACTGTGATAAGTACCTTGATAAGGGAGATATAGACCATAAAGTGGTTTTTTGATGGGTGGGGCCAGTTCTCCTATACCACTGGTCTGGGTGTAATTTTTAAGTAAGAAGAGGAGTAAGTTCTTCAGGTTTTCAGATTCATTCTCCCGGTAATATTCCCGGGCCTCGAGCCAGCGCCGGGCATCATCAAGGGCATTCTGTTCCAGGAGTTTTTCCATTTTCTCCCAGAGTATATCTTCCTTATTGCTTTGCAAGTACTCGTCCAGGTTAAGGTTATTCTCATGGAAACGTTGTATAAGCTCCCCTCCCCTGAGTTCACCCATGTTGAGTAGATTGAAGAGTGGAGTGGGCCCGAAAACCAGAACAACCACTGTCTTGTCTTTTCCCTCTAAAAGTTTGGGGAGCTCCCTGGTGAGTCGTACATCACCCATGATCTCCACCAATATTATGTCTGATTCGTCTATGCTCCTTGAAATGTCATCCAGGGATACGGTAGGGTCTTCATACTCATCCAGATATACCTTCCTGATCTGGAGTAAATTTCCGTGCTGTTTTTTGATCTTCTCCACAGCTTCTTTGAGGGAGAGTGTATTGTTGTTTGTGGTAATAACCAATATCTTCCGCATAATCCTTTTCCTCCATTTATCCGTTGACTAAACTTTGAAATGATTGTGAACCTTTAAATTCGCCGTAAAGTTGTAACACTCTTCTGTTAATTTTTCATCTATTATCTTCCCATTTTCCATGAAAATGAGTTTATGGGTGGTTTTAAGTAGAAATTCAATGTCATGGGAGATTAAAATGAAAGATACACCATCTCCCTGCAGTTTCATGATTTCTCCCACCAACTGGTTCATATGATAACTGTCCATGCCTGTGGTGGGCTCGTCCAGGATCAAAAGGTGGGGTTGGCGGGTCATGAAGGCGGATATGAGGGTTCTCTGCTTTTCACCACTACTCAAGGAGTGGGGATGGCGGTTACGGAGTTTTGAGAGGTTCATAGAACTCAGAATATCTTCCACCCGGGATTCTATCTCTTCTAGGGAAAATCCTAACTCGGACAGTCCAAAGGAGAGTTCAGTATGTACCTTGTTCATGAAGAGCTGATGATCAGGATTTTGAAGCACCATACCAAGTTTATGGGCCATGGAAATCTTATTTCCACCTTGATCTTCAGGGAAAAATATGATGGTGCCTTTTCCGGGTTTTAAGAGTCCGGCCAGTACTTTGGCCAGGGTGGTCTTTCCTGAGCCGTTGTTTCCTACTATTCCTAATATTTCACCCTTCTTCAGGGTGAATGACACATCTTCCAGGGCAAAACCATTGGAATATTGATAAGAAAGATTATTCACTTCTAAAATCACCTTCGAAGTATTGTGACTTATATTGGAAGTATTGTAAGCATTGAATTTTTTCACCATTGTTGTTAAATGAGTGGGATTTCGAATACTATATTTTTTCATGGCTTCAGGGTCATGTAAGAGTTTTTTACCTCCTTTATGGATGATTTTCCCTTCATCCATGATGATTACTCGGTCCACCAGTTTCTTGACATGCTGGGTGCGGTGATCAATGAGGACAATGGTTTTTCCATTATTTTTAAGTCTTTCCAGTGTTTGGAAGAGTTCCATCGCCCCTGGTAAGTCTAGATTTGATGTTGGTTCATCTAAAACCAGTAACTCTGGATTAAGGGAAAGATTAGCAGCGATGTTTACTCTTTGCTTTTGACCCTCAGAAAGATTGAAAACGTTGTGTTTTCTCCAGAAAGTCATTTTCACATCATGTAAGGCCTTAGAAACCCTTTTATCTATCTCTTCAGGATCCAACCCCAGGTTTTCTGGACCAAATGCCACTTCATCCTCCACCTGGAGGTTGAAGAACTGGGACTCTGGATTCTGGAATATGAAACCTACCTCCTGTGCCATTTGGAAAACCGTGAAATTTTTAGTGTTTTTACCGTTCACCACAACTTTTCCTTCCATATCACCCCCTGAAATGTGGGGTATGATTCCATTGAGGGTGCAAGCCAAGGTAGATTTACCACAACCACTTTTACCTGTAACTAATATAAATTCTCCTTTATTTACATGGAGGTCTACACTATTTAGAGCTGGTTTTGAGGTGTGGGGATAATGGTATTCCAGTTTTTCTATGTTGATCATTTTGTACGCCTGCAAATTTTTTTAAATTAAAGAAAAAGTGCCTTTATCCATTACCATCAAAACAAAACAGAACATGATCATGGTTAAAGAGAAAAAAAGGTCATTTCTACCAATTTTTATATTTTTTAAGCTAGATCTGCCATTTCCACCATTGAAAGCCCTGCTTTCAGCGGCTATTGCTATTTCATCAGAAAGTTTCAAGATACGAATGAAGAGGGGTATGATCATCCCTCGGTAAAGATAGGAAGGCTTACGGATGACGTCCCAGTTAGATGGATAAACCCCCCTGAGGCGGAGGGCATTGAAAATAGTTTCCGCCTCATTAGCCAGGGTAGGGATGTAACGAAGAGTTACAGTCAGGGTGAAACTCAGTGGTGCAGGAAAATACATCTTCTGTAGAGCCTGGGAAAGATGATTAGGGGATGTTGTAAATGCAAATAACATACCGGCAGTGACCATCACACCAAATCGAAGGAAAAATGGACTGAAATATTCCAGTGAATAGATGAAGTTCCGGGTAAGCAGGGTCATGATGGCCACAGTCAGCACTGCAAAAAGAAAAAACAAACCCAAAAACTTGGTCATCTTTTTTAGAGTTCCTGATATAGCTGAAAGGGCGAGGAGCATCACCACCAGCGTAACGAGCCATGCCACATTCTGCAGAAACACCGATAGTAGGGTTGTTCCCAGTACAAGGCCCAGTTTAATCCGGGGATCCATGCGATGTACCGGTGAATCTTCCCCCACATAACTTGTATTGTAGGAAAAAGCATTTTCCATATTCAATTTCCAATCGCTCCTGCACTCTGGAGTTCTGTGGCTATTTTTGAACCTATAAGTCCACCTGCAGCACCCAGGACGGTGGCTAATATTGCAGTGATTAATATCATTATTGGATTGATTATTTCGGTGGAAAATCCGAAAACCACCATTATAGTTAGAATTAACAGTGTTTCAACCATCTGGTTAACTCCACACGCTACTACAAGTGAGTTCCTGGAACCATACCTTCCATAGAAGATTTTAGTAACGGTATCGGCAGCTAAACCACCCAGTATAGCCGCAGGTAGGAGTGGTAGGAATGCAGGCATTATTAGGCCAGCAACGACCCCCATTATGATACCGATTATGGTGAAGGTTCCAACCTTAGTTACTTTGGCCAACCCCACAGCGATGATGATGCTAATGAAGAATGCCTGGCCTATTGATTTAGCACCGGGAAATGGAGTTATAGCTGCAACTCCCAGCATGATTACCATCTCTATTATGAACATCAGGGCCACGATCATGCCTATGAAAGCCAGGTCTCTGGTGGTGAAGTTTCCAAAATGTACCATCCATTTTCCTGTATTTGAAGTTTTTTTAAACATAGTTACATACTCCTCGTCCATTTAGAATCAATTTTAAGACCTTTAGATAATTTCCTCCAGATAAAAATGAGGAGAGTTAAAAGTAGAAGATATATCCTCTAATATGCCGATACTACGTCCTCTGCTTTCAGCATTAACAAAAACAAGATTCACATCATGGACCATACTGTTAAGTAGTTTTACATCGTTTTTCAGGTTCCCTTCCATGAAAACATTGCCCCTACCATCACTTATGACGATTATAACTGGGACAGTACTTTTTTCCTTACCAGCCATCTTAAGAGCCTGATAAAGGGCAGGGGTGAAGGGTGTTTTTCCTCCGGTGGGTAATTCTTCCAGGGACTCTTCTATCCTGTTTAAATTGGAGGTAGGATGGGCCAGTACTTCTGCTTCATCACCACTAAAAGCAAGTAAAGCCACTCGATTCTTTTTTTCATAAGATTCCTTGAGTAAAAGCCAGGAGAGACTTTTAGCAAACCCTATCTTTTTATCCAGACGCATAGATGATGAAGAATCAATTAAAATGATATAAAGAGCTTCAGCTGTACTTACCCTGACTTTTTCCATCACATGCTCGGGAAGAACCATGAATTCACCTTTTCCTCTATTTTCTCTGGCGGCCTTACGCACCGTGGCATCCACCGCTACATTTCGAGGTTTATTACTTTCCCTGGCTTTAAGATACATCCCCCTATCACCCACTACTTTAGGGCTATTTTTACCCTGCAAACTACCCCCAGCTTCCTGTCTGATGATATCTTTTCTCAGCTGGTGGTTACGGTCTATTCTAAAGATTTCTTCTGGGGGTTCACCCTCTAGAAGGTTTTCTATAGTTTCTGAAGTGAGGGGTTCTTCTTTTTGAAAGGGGAGTTGGTTAATTCTGTGGGGCAGTGCCATTAGAGCAGCTTCCTTTATATCATCTAAATTTACTTTTCTTCGGCCGTTCAGTGCTGATAGGACCCGTGAAGTCTTTTCTAATACTATGTCTGCCCGGTGGGTTTTGATGCCCAGTCCCGCTGTGATCTCCACGATCTTCTCCAGCATTTCCAGGGGTATCTCGACGGTGGGGAGAATTTTTTGGGCAGTTATTATCTCTTTTTTGAGCTTTTCCTGTTTTTTAAAGAATTTTTCTTCGAAGTTATCGGGGTTCTGGTCAAATTCTCGCCTATACTTCATAATTTTAAGGCGTTCTTCCTTTGATTCCAGGGCTCTAACTTCAACAGACAGCCCAAAGCGATCCAGTATCTGGGGACGCAGCCCACCCTCTTCAGGGTTCATGGTTCCCACCAGTACAAATCTGGAAGGATGGGATAGGGATATTCCCTCCCTCTCAACTATGTTAACACCCATAGCTGCACTGTCCAGAAGTATGTTCACCAGATGATTATCAAGGAGATTGACTTCATCGATGTAGAGGATGTTTCGATTGGCACGGGCAAGAATACCCGGTTCTAATGCTTTAATACCTTCTTTAATGGCTTTTTTAATATCGATAGTCCCAATAACCATATCTTCAGTGGCTGATACCGGCATGTCAACTATTTTCATGTGGGTTTTTACTGAAGGAAGTTTTCCATTCGCGTTGTATTCCTGCTGGCAGGATTGGCACATAAGAGTTCTATCCTGGGGGTGACAGTTGAAGGAACACCCTTCAACGACCTGAATTTCAGGTAAAATGTATGAAAGGGATCTAACTGCAGTGGATTTTCCAGTGCCCTTATCTCCTTTTATAAGAACTCCACCAATCGATGGGTCGATGGCATTTATTAATAGGGCTTTTTTAAGGAGTTCCTGTCCAACCAGGGCTGTGAAAGGAAAAATAACAGATTTATAATGCAATGAATCACCAGATTACTTTAAATTAATTCATGTTGTTGTCTAAGGTTGCCTGAGGCTATTTAAAAAAAAATTTAAGTGGGACAGTTCTTTAAAAGAATACGAACGAAATCTTTAAGTTTCTCTTCTATTTTTTCCTGGTATTCTTCAGTTTCTTCACTTTCTTCCACATCGAAGATCATGGTTTCTTCTTCTACCGCTCCTGGATCGCTTTCTATGCACTCTTTAACTTTTGCTTGAATTAAATCGGGATCTTCGGTGTCGATCATATTTATAAGCTCCAGTTGTACCTGGAATCTTTCGATTGCTTCATCGGGTATGTTTTCTATGAAAGGAATAGCTCCAGTGGCTCCGATTATCTTCCTCTTTTCCGGGTCAACACCATTTTCATGGAGAGCTACGATGCTCTGACCGGTGACGTGTCCCTGGACTTCTGATCCACAGAGAATCAGGAATCGTATGTTGGGGTTGGATATGATGTTGGCCATCATCTTCTCCACACCCAGATTCTCAGTTTTACAGGGTCCGGCAATGGCCGCCCCAGCATCTATAAGTACATTTTCGATATGGGAAGCCAGTGTTGCCCCAGCTACAGGGCTTTGAGGGTCACCTATCATGTAATCTCCGTTTACCAGTGGCCATCCTTCTGGTGGTGATTTTTTTTCTACCATCTTGTCACCTCTAAAATTTGGTTTTTTTTCTTCAGGGAGTAGTATTCAACTAAACTTAAGGGTTGCTGGAATATAAATTTTTCTACTTTGCTTGATAAAAATTAAAGTAAACTTTAACTTTATATAGTAGAAGAGATAAAAACTAGATTTGAAATTAAATACTATTTCACCCGGTTTCATAAACCTCCTTAGTTGAAAGATTTACGGGTGTCTGAAGGGATCTGATTAAAGATCCCTTAATTTCCTCCTCTTTTTCCTGGTTTCAAATAAGAAAACTTTCTAGATCCATGATAAGTATTAAAAAATAAAGAATTTCAAAAGAAAAGTAATAATACAAATCATATAGAAAGTATTATATATGGGTAAATCTTAACATAAAGTGTAGAAGGGAAAGAAGTTAAATCTTTACCATTTTTTTCCTCCCTTCATCCAAACCCGTATATTTGCGGTTTTGTTTTCCATGCCAAAAGGGCATCCTAATTGGATGCCCTACCCATTTCCACTATATTATCAACACTAATTTTTGGGATTTATAATAGGAATTAACTTATAATTGAGTTTTTCATACAAAAAGAATCCATTTCTTAATAAAAAAAATAAAAAAGGGGGAAAAAATTTTTGTTGCATTTTAAGCTGACTATCTAATCCTTCCTCTGAAATAACCAACAGCTACTAAACCTACCAGAAGGATCACACCAATAGTGGCGGCTATGGGCATTCCTGTATTCTGGGATTGGCTCTGCTGGCCCATCTCAGATACCTCATATGCTTTTTGCTCTCCAGCTTCTGATCCAGGAGATGAAGCGGATGAAGCTTGTTCTCCCGGGCTGGTGCCTTGGGCTGATGATCCCTGGCCAGTTGATTCTCCTGATTGTCCTTGCTGTCCTCCCTGGGTGGGGTTTGAGTTTGGTGCAAATTCCTCACTTTTGGTGGCGTCGTAGAACACGGCTTCTAACTGGGCCAGCATATCGGGATTGATGTACTGGGTGGCCCATTTCATCATGGCGATGTTACCACAGCTACAGTCACAGCAGGCCACACCACTTTTAAGGATGGCGTCCGACCACACTTTAGTAATCATTTCCAAGGTGGCCTGATCAGTGGTCCAGTAACCTTCATAAGCCGCTGTAAGAAGAGTCCCGGTTATACTGATGAGGGCAAAGTTGTTATCACCACTCATCAGCCATTCAGTAAGTCCCATATTGTAACTGTCCTTCAGATAAATATCCACCAGTTTATCCCACATCCAGTTTTGGATTGAACCTGGACGTGTCATCTGCCATCCGAGGAAGTTGCTGAAGAATTTGGACATGTAACGGGCACCATCGTAACCATAATTCATCATCCCCTTAATCCAGTCAGGGTTGTAGCTTCGGGTGATTAACTCCCGGTTAATGAACTTTTCTATGGTTATGGAGTCGGGGTTTGCCCGGTTAGAGTAGTCCAGGACATACATGTTGGGTGCTTTGCCGTTAACATATTCCAGGGCCATGGATAATCCTCCCCAGTAGTCGAAGAAGTCATCGTTGTCCATGACACCGTAGAGGTTGGTGTTCCTGCTGGTGAAGACTGTGTCAATACCGGTTAAGGCACGCTGGAAGACCAATGGATTGGAGGTACCCCAGTTCTTATGGCTGTACATGTTACCCATACGTTCCACGAAGAATTCTCCCAGTTCCATCCTGTCTTCCCAGGTCCAGCTGTTTGAGATTGCCTTGGAAATTCCGGCACCATAATCACCTTCCGGTGGTGCGAATATCCGGGTTATGGCCATCTCCCCAGCAAGTTCTGGAGACATCTTCTCGGATAGGTAGTAGGCGAAATCCTCTACCCAGTGCTTAGCCACGTAGTTTTGACTTAAAGATTCATATCCCGCACCATAGTATCCTATGCCTTTCATTATGGGGTTGAGAGCGGCGGTGAGTTTACTTCCGTATTTCTTCTTCAAAGTGGGGTCGTTGATGATGGTGTAGTAAGACCTGGCCAGAGCAACTCTGAAGGCGTTGTCTAATAACTGGGCCTGTCTACTGTAGAGATCACGGAAGAGACCACTGGTGATTACCACCACGTCTATCCTCTTATTAACCCAGCCATCAGGCCTTACCAAGTCATCCAGTGGAATGTAAACGGGCATTTCTTTGAGTTTTTGTCCGCCCACACCGGCACTGGGTGAATCTGACCATTCAGGGTACATTCCCAGTAGGTGTAAAACTACGGAAACCAGTGCACCCTGATCTCGTGCTGTTTCCACACACCAGATACCCATGGCGATTTTTTCAGTGTTCTGTGTGATATCTTCCAGGAGCAGTAAGGTCAGTATTTTCCCGTATTCAGCAGCTGCTTTGGTGGGTAGCTCTGAGGCCTGGTCATCGAAGAAATTGGTCCCTGTGGGTAGAACAGCTGGATAGGCCACTGGATCTCCACCAGGACCCGGCACTACAAATCCTCCATTTAGAGCGTTGAGGAAACTGCTCACCTCATTTTTTACACTCTGATTAATGGCCGAAATATAATATTTCGCCATTTTAAGGGCGTACTTAAGTTTAGTGCTCGGTTTAGAGGTGAGTGATTTAGCCACCGTGTCTACATCCTTACTTATCAGTTTTTTAACCACATCGATGCATTTAAGCTGTACATTCTCCTTTTGAATGACGGATAATTTGCTATAGCTCTTCTTGTACAGTATTTGGGCTATTTCATCGTGGAGGGTGGTGTACTCAGTTGAATTTCCCACTTCAAATTCCACCGAGAGTATGGAGGTTACAAGCAGAGCGATCTGTTCAGCACTCCATTTCTGTCCTATGGCATGCAAACCATAAGGATAGAGCGTTCCCTGTAAATCTTCCAGATAGTCATCCAGTGCTTCGATTAAAACAGCATCCTTCACTTTAGCTGTGTTGACTCCCACATCATAGTGGTTTTTTTGTATGATGGACTTGATCTGCTTTATTATATTCGTTCTCTCTGCACTGGTAGCACTGTCATAATCATCAACCAGGGTTGCCAGGTTTCCCAGATCTCCGTAGAGGCTGGTGAAGGTCATTGGAGGAGTTAAGTGGCTTATTATTACTGCATAACCCCTTCTTTTAGCCTGTAATCCTTCAGCCAGACCGTCTGTGATGTAGAAGTATACCTGGGGTACGGTACCTACCATAACACTGGGCAGGTCCTTGGGTGAAAGAACCAGTTCTTTTCCAGGCAGCCATTCGTGTGTGGCATGCCTTCCCAGGTAAACCATGGCATCGGTGCCCTGTTCCTGTAGATAGGCGAAGTAGGCCAGGTACTGGTGTGGAGGGGCAACTGCAGTGCTATGGTACAGTGCGTTTATGTTACCTTCCCATCCCCTCTGTGGTTCTGGGCCGATGAACACGTTGCCGAATTTTATACCCGGTATCACGAAGTAATCGATGCCGTTCTTCTTTACCACCATGACGTTTCCGGGTGCTTTTCCCCATCCGTTCATTCCACTGATGTTCAGTTTGAAAAACTGGTTTTTGTACTTGAGATAGGAATCGTAGTCTGCTGATTTACCTGATTTGATGTAATTCTTTAGACTGTTGGCGATGTTCTTCAGTATGGGATTTGCCTTACTGTATTTATCGTCGGGAACGAGTGCTATAACTGAAGCATACCAGTTATCTATCTTTGTAGCCATCTCTGTGGTGTACTTGAGCTTCACTGCCTGTTTACATATCTCTCCAATATAAGCCACCGGTCCTTCTGTCACCTGTAACTGGGTCATTTTATCCAGTTTGGAAAACCATTTGTTGTACTGGCTAACTGGATATAGTATGATGTTCGGGTTACTGGCCAGTTTATCCAGTTCTCCTTGAGCCCAGTTAGCCACGTTGATACCAAGGGGTAGTATGCCTTTCTCTTGATCTCCGATAATCATATCCAGGAGGTCATCCTCACTTGCCGGTAGATTTTTAACGGTGTAACCTGCATTTTTCAGGATTTTAAGCAGGTTGTAGATGCTGGTTATGGTGTCCAGGTAACTGGATCCCACGTTGTTTTTTCCGGGTGGGTAATTGTAGTATATCAGGGAGATCAGTTTATCCGAGTTTTTCATGTTCTGCAGGTTAACCCAGGATGCTATTCGCTTGTTCATGAATTCTATGTTTTCTGTCTGTGGGGTGTATCCCTCTATTTGAGCTCCAGTATCCGGGTCTATCTTTACCGAAGTTCCACCTACGAAACTGTATTCGATTATTCCCTGTGCTTCCAGTATGGCAACGTGCCACCATTTACTCCCATCATCAGTGGGAAGTCCGGTGTTAGCCAGTTCCCATTCTTCATTGGTCATAACGTCGGAGTGTATGGCCCTTACAACAGGCACGTTCAATGCAGAGAAGAACTTAGTTACATTACCAAATTCTGAACCTCCTACTCCGTATGCGGTCATTTCCACAATGGAATCCACATACACTTTGTATTTAGAGGGGTTTGCAATGAAACTGTCGAAATTAGGGGCGCTGGTGAAGGTTTCCACCATTATTTGCAGTTGATTGGGGGTTGCTCCTGCAGCAAAGACTGGTAAGACGTTAAGGTTCTTTGCTTCCAGGGAGTCTACGATGGCGTAGTAGGTCTGGAGTTTCTGTGAAGTTATGTACATGGTACTTTCTATTAATCCCACGGTGCCCTGCCGGTTACTTTTGACGTAGGCTTTCTTGTAATCATTTAAAGTGTACCAGCGGTATCTGTATATCCCGTATTCCTTACTTTCCGATGTGAATGTGGGTTTTTTATAGGTCACATCAAAACCGGTCAGGTTAAGGGCCCAGAGTATCTGGTTTTTCTGGTTATCCTTGTCCTGTAAAATCTTATACAGGGTTCCTGTTTCGAAGACAGTAGGGAAATTCACTGAGTTAAGGTAATTTGTAGCGTTAGTGTAAGTTGTTCCTCGTAAAGTGTTTTGATAGTAATCCAGCAACTTTGCATCAGTGAAGCCATTCAGGATTTTATCCCCTTTGAAATTGGAATATTTTATCAAAGATATACTAGAACCAGTGGTTGAAACCGGGGGTTCCAGAACCAGGAAAAGACCATTTTTCTTGTTGGCCACTTCCGGGTATTTACTTAAAACCTTGGAAAATATAGCGGCACCATCGGTGGTTATCCAGTTTCCCATGAAAATGTCACAGGCCTCTAGGTAAGACCTGAGTTCATCTACACTCATGGCTTCTATCTGGCGTCCATTACGCAGTACGATGTCAACCTTGTCTCCCATTTCTTTCAGTATATCCTTAGCTGCTGTGTTCAGTACATTGATACCCGACGAGTCACTTACCATGAAAACAGTTATGCCTTTTTTGATTATGGCATTTTTGGTCAACTGGTTGTTGTTTTCATTGGACTCATCCACCTGTTTCGCGGTGTCAACAACCATTTTAAGCTTGTGACTTCCGGTAACTTTTGGTGTCCAGTTCAGTGTGAAGCTGGTGGATTTTCCCACAGCTAAACTTTTGGTGGTAAAACTTCCCAGTAAAGTGGAACCATCATAGAATTTTGTGGTGAAGGTCCCTGCATTTACCAGGCCATTGTTTTTTATAACTGCCTTTAATTGGTAGGTTTTTTTAAGTTTAGGGTTGTTTGGAAGGGTAAAGCTGCTGATGATCAGGTCTGCTTTTTGTTTTTCTACGGTAACTGTTTTGTTCAGCTGGTTGTTGTTTTCATCAGACTCAGTAACCTGTTTAAGGGCATCGACCATCACCTTCAGGGTGTGTGAACCGGTGGTGGTTGGTGTCCAGTTGAAGTTAACTGC
>MVQY01000130.1 GCA_002067325.1 Methanobacterium sp. PtaU1.Bin097 | reverse complement strand
GATCATAGAAAAGATCACACCACTACTCATTGGGTTGAACATCAAAAAAACCTGTAAAGACGCAGGAATACGAATCACTGGTATAGACCCTGAATGCAAATTATATTAGCAAAATCCAGTTTATATTGACCAAGTAGCCCTAATCTTTGACTGTGAAGATGTTAACGCCAAACCATACATCACCTCCCTTAGGGCTGATGGCTGAAGTAAATAGGGTGTCTGAAGATCATTTTTCGCTCAAATGTATCCCCCATCTTTAAGATGCCCTATTGAACTTCAAGACAAACATAAACTGAGAAGGAAGCATGTAAATGAATGAGACAGCATTGTATGAATTTTTAGAGACAGAACATAGTGAAGATTCATTTTCTAGATCCCAATCAGGAAATCTCATAAAAAGAGATGCTATAAAAGTAGGTATTTTAGGATGCGGTGCAATAGCTAATGTAATCACAGATCACGCTTTAAAAGGTAAACTGGGCGTAGATCTAGCATGTTTTTACGACAGGGACACGAAAAGAGCGGAAAGTATCGCATCTAAAGTTGGTGGAACAGTGGCCTTAAATTTAAAAGACATGTTAAATCTGGTGGATCTGGTGGTTGAAGCTGCATCTCCCCAAGCAGTGATAGAAACTGTTCCTCAGATCCTTAAAAATGGAAAAAATGTCATCATCATGAGTGTTGGTGCTCTTTTAGATTTAGAATTTAAAAACAAATTGGAAAGGATAGCTATAAAAAATAAATCCAGAATATACACACCTTCTGGAGCTATTGTAGGTTTAGATGGTATAAAAGCTGCTTCTGTGGGTGAAATCACAGAATTGAACCTGGTAACACGAAAACCCCCAGAATCACTGGGAATTTCAATTAATGAAGAAATGGTATTATATGAAGGTAAAGCCAGTGATGCTGTGCGTAAATTCCCCCAAAACATGAACGTAGCTGCAGCTTTGAGTATTGCCTGTGATAAGGAAGCAGATGTGAAAATCATAGCTGACCCGAGTGTTGATCACAATATCCACGATGTGCATGTGGTTGGTGATTTTGGTGAGTTTAAGACCACCACTCGAAATATGAGTTGCACTACCAATCCGAAAACTAGTGTTTTAGCTGCTTATTCTGCCATTAAACTCCTTAAAAGTTTAAATGATAATTTGAAGATTGGAACTTAGATATTTTCTATACCCTAAACTCCTCAAAAGTAATTGAAACTAAATAAACATGATTGCTAGAGATCCTTATCTTTTGCTAGAGATCCAATCTTTTAACCAGATGTAGCGATGCAGAATTCATGCAATACCTTTTCCCTGTTGGTGGCGGACCATCATCAAAAACATGACCCAGATGCGCGCCACACCGGGTGCATAATGCCTCGGTCCTCACCATGAAATGGCTGGTGTCAACTGCAGTGGCTACATTTTCCTCTGCAATGGGCTCCCAGAAACTGGGCCATCCAGTCCCTGAGTCAAACTTTGTTTTAGAGTCAAATAGGTCTGTGTGGCAACAAACACATTGATATATCCCGTCCTCATGACAATCATGGTATTTACCTGTGAACGCCAGTTCAGTTCCCTGTTTCCTGGCCACATCGTAGGATTCTGGACTGAGTTCCTTTTTCCACTCTTCATCGGTCTTTTCTACCCTGTCCACCAGTTCAATCTTCCCGGTTTTTGCAAAGTAGATGGGTATTTTTCCAGAAGACATGATGTAATTTATGACCCTTTAAAATTAATATAATTGTTGTTTCTTCCCTAAATAATAAAAACCATTGGATTTATGACCATTCATAGTCTCATAAACAGTTTTTTCAAATACAACCTTCTTATAGCCTTTTATCAATTCTAAAATATGTTCTTCGGTATGGTGCCTTAAAACTAGGCCTTCATCAAGTTTGAAAACCCCATAAATCCCGTATTCATCTTCATATTTCTGGTATCGTTTAAGATTCCTTTCATCCTGGTTTATCAGGAAATCGGCGATGTATAAAATTCCATCCCCCTTTAGAACCCTTGAAATTTCTGAGATTAAATTTTCCTGGGCATCATCTTCAACATTGGAGGTTAACACACCTATAAGAAGCACAGAATCAAACTCACCATCGGGAAATGGGATCTTATCTCCATCATTTTTTATGAGATTTAGATGGGGATACAACTTCAATCCCCTGTCTATCATGCCCTGTGAATAATCTACACCGGATAAATTCTTAAAGCCATTATTGTATAACTTATTTAGGGTTCTCCCGTATCCACAACCAACGTCTAAGATATTCATATCCCGGGAAGCATATTTTTCGAACTCCTCAATATGGAAGGGTGTAGGGAATTCCTTTTCTTCTGCTAGTTTATCCCAGTATTTTTCCTGTTGAGAACTTTTCATCTTTTCCTCAGATCCGAGTAGGCTGAACTCGTTTTCTCCAATCCCGGCCACTCTTGTCAGGAAAATCTCCAGGGCTCGTATTTTTCTCCGGTATTCATATACATTGGAGGTTCGAAGACTACTCCCCAAATTCTGCAGAATGTATCCCACATATTCCACAGTTTCCTTGGGAAATTCCAGGTCAAATATCCCTTCTTCCACTCCCTGTTCAACGATCTCCGTTATTAAAGGCATAATTATTTCATGGGATCTTTTTCTGTATTCTTGATACATGGCTGCGTTCCCTTCCTTCTCGAAAAACTCGTTTATATCCTGTTTAACAGTGGATGATTCGATACTCATCTGTAGTATGAGCTGCATCTTCTCTAGGCCGTTCATCTCTTCATTTGCCACCAGATTATCCATAAATTCCTTCCAATAGTTTAGTATATCACATATCACTGCTTTCATCACATCATTCTTGGATTTGAAGTAGTAAAAGAAGGATCCATGGGACATACCCAATCGGC
Source organism: Methanobacterium sp. PtaU1.Bin097 (assembly GCA_002067325.1). GTDB lineage: Archaea > Methanobacteriota > Methanobacteria > Methanobacteriales > Methanobacteriaceae > Methanobacterium_A. The sequence goes on along the minus strand of MVQY01000130.1, from coordinate 8,615 downwards.
CGGTGATATCGCTTATAGATGTTTGTTCAAATCCTTTTTCCATGAACAATTCTCTGGCTGCTCCAATGAATTCTTTTCTTCTTGTCTCCGGGTCTTTTGTTATTCTTGCCATGATTTCCACGTTAAAATTTTACATATTTATATTCCATTCACCGTTCCGCTTAACAGGCCCTCCGTGAGCGGGACATATCCATTTAAATGGTAAATACCCAACTTTTTTAATGGATTCCAGTGAAAGATCGGTATCCCAGTTTATAAATGATTGCATAGGTTCTATCTGTCCTTTGGATGTTCTGACTAGATCTCCTGCAAATAAAACATCTTTATAAACCAGACATACGTGTCCAGGAGTATGACCGGGAGTGGGAATCACTGAAATATCTCCAATTTTATGATCTTCAGGGAATGGATTTATTTTTCCCGGTTTTTTTATCCTGAAGATAAACGAAAGAAATCTTTTAATCCCCTCACGATTTTTTTCACCATAAATATAGGGAATATCTTCCTTTGAAGCCCAGATACTGGCACCAGTTTCCTCTTCAAGTAAGGCGAGATTTCCTATATGGTCTATGTCATGGTGGGTTATGAGTATATGTTTGATATCCTCTGGTTTGATGTTCATGGATTTTAATTCATTTAGTATGGCTTTTCCCTGTCCGGGACGCCCCGTATCAACTAATATTATTTCTTCACTGAGAATAAGGTATGCGTAATTTCCTTTTGTCGCGTCTAACGCATATACATCGCCAGTAACTTTCAATCTAATACACCCCTTTGGGATTAACTCATTTTAGCTAGTAACTGTATTTATGATATTGTGAAACTGAGAAATATTAAAATATCAGAGGACTTTAGCAATCAATTGGACAAGATTAAAATACTGTCCATTTTCAGCTTCCATCATTTTTATATCGCCTGCAGCATGGGGATTAGGACTGGTAAGCCATTCATCCCATGCCTGTTTACAACAGTTCATTTCACGGATATCTGTTATTTCAATACCCTCTGCTTCGCTCCATAAATCTTTCCACCAAGCAAGGGAGTGGATAGTCCTTGCCACTTCCTCATTCCAAAACGGCTTCATTTCATCGGGGACATTTTCCCCAAATTCATACTTTATGCCGGGAACAGCCACGGCAATATGGCCGCCTTTTTTCACAAAGGGAATGAGCGACGGGAGCATTTCCGCTGTATCTCCGAAATTATGATAGGCGTCCACGCTAAACAACAGGTCAAAATATCCGTTTGCAAAAGGCAAGCCTTTGGTCGCGTCGACCGAAATCGGAACGGCCTTATCATCAATCCCGATAGATTGGAACCGTTCATAATTCTCAGTTGGTGAAATCCAAAGGTCGGCGGCGAATACGGACGCGCCATATTTTTTCCTCAGCAAAAGCGTGGAAAGACCACATCCGCAGCCGAGGTCAAGTATTCGCATGTTCGCATCGATGTTTAGGTATGAAGCCAATTCTTCTGATACTCGCATCGCGTTTGGACCCATCATAGTGGCTTTCAAAAACTCCATGTTGTTATTATCCGAATTAAATTGGTTTGTAAATGTATACATAGTATTCTTCCTTCCATTTCAGCCTTATAAGAATAATTTATTTATCAATCCCTATTTATTTGCTTCTAAATTTTATCATCTTTTTAGGTTGGAATGTGTTTTCTATATTCCAGAAGTATGCTTCACCTTCAGGTATTGCGAAGATTATGAGCCCTGGATTTTCTAGGGTTAGCCCGAAATCCTTAAGGAATGGTCTGTCCTCCAGAACTCTCTTTTTTAGTTCAATGTCGTCTAGGAATTCCACTTTTCCAGCTACCCTCATCATGGTTCCGAACATCTCGCCTGGTTCCCAGAATCCTGCTTCTACCTTGGGGTTTTCTTGGAGCTGTTTATACATATCTGTACCGGCATTTATCTGGAAGTAGTAACCTGTTTCATCGGCAAACCACATACCAAGTGCCCTTACACGTGCTTGGTCATTTTCTATGCTGGAAACCCAGCTTACTGGGTTTTTATTTGCAAATTCTATACTTTTTTTAATATTCATTATTTTTCTTCCTCCTAATATATTTGACTTACTATCAGTCAATCTTTGACTGATTGTCAGTCAGTTTATAGGTTATATTATTTAAAGTTATGGGTGTAGAAAATAAATTAAAAAATTAAAATCTATAAAAAAGAGATCTAAGCAAATTCAATGGTACTGGGCGGCTTATCACTCACAGAAAGCGACACATGGGTAACTTCAGGTATTTCAGCAGTGATACGCTGGGAAATAGCCTTGATCATGGGCCAGGGTAGTTCAGGCACGTGGGCGGTCATGGCATCCAGGGATTCCACCATCCTCAGAACCACCAGGTATCCATAGTCCCTTATATCTCCCTTAACACCGGTAACCCGGGTGTTGGTTAAAACTGCGAAGTACTGCCATAAACTATCCTCTATACCTTCCTTTTTCACCTCTTCCTCAACGATGGCGTTTGCCTTCCGGCAGATTTCAATTTTTTCCGGGGTTATGGGGCCCACGATGCGCACGGCCAGTCCCGGACCCGGGAATGGCTGTCTGTTTATTATCTCGTCAGGGAGACCAAGCTCAGATCCCACGATCCTCACCTCGTCCTTGTAAAGTTCCCGTATTGGTTCCACGATCTCCAGTACCAGCCCATGGGGCAGGGCCAGGTTGTGGTGGGATTTGATGTTTCCCTGACTTTCAATCCAGTCCGGGGCTATGGTCCCCTGTACCAGGTACTCGGCCCCAACATCCTCGGCTACCCTCTCAAAAACGTTGATGAACACTTCCCCGATGATCTTTCGTTTTTCTTCCGGGTCGCTGACCCCCTCCAACCTGTCTAAGAATTCTTCACTGGCATCAACTGATATAAGATTAAGCCGGTCCTGGAAGGTCTTCTCCACGTATTCAGCTTCACCTTCCCGTACCAGGCCGTGGTCTACAAAAACCGCGACCAGGTTATCTCCAATGGCATTTGAAGCCAGGACAGATGAAACAGAACTATCAACACCGCCAGATAATGCTATAATGGCCTTTTTATCCCCTATGGTATTTTTCATTTCCTCAATGGATTCTTTTATAAAATTAGATGGATCTAACATGTATACACCCTTTTTAAAATCATGATAAGTATTTATTTTTGATATCTACAAAATAATTTATATCTAGCTCTATATATTTATTTCAATGGCTGGTTTTAATTTGAAAACTTTTACCAAATTTAATATACTATTCTGCCTTTGTTTAGTTTTATATTTCATTTTAAGTATTTATCTTCTAAAATATTACCAGTATGACCCTATAAGCAGAGATTTAATCAGTATAATGTCCATTGCTAAAATATACGCCGCTGGTGATTTAGGTAATGCTGTAAATGGATACTGGGGGCCTATGTTCTCATGGCTCTTAGTTCCCATCATCTACTTTAATCCAACACCCCAGTTCACCTTATTTACTACCAAAATACTGGCCATCATGGTAGGATTTTTCACAATTCTAGGCATAGGACTTTTATCCCGTCGATTTAAATTGTCCACCAGCATTCGAATAGGCATCCTCTTTGCTTCGGTGTTCATCGTACTATTCTATGTCTTCGGCCTTAATCCAGTGGATTTACTACTGGCATGTTTCCTGATTTACTATCTCTACATCATTTATAGTTCTAACTATCCCCTTACCTGGTATAATGGAATGCTTTGCGGGATACTGGGCGGCCTGGCATTTTTAACTAAAAGTTTCGCCCTACCCTTCTTTCTCATCACCTTTATTTTATTCAACCTGTTACACTACTTTAAAGATGCAGAACTAAGGAAAGGAACATTTAAAAATCTATTTTTAGGTTTAGCAGTGTTTTTCATCATATCTGGTCTCTGGGGTGGAGTTATCAGCGAAAAATACGGCTATTTAACCCTGGGCACCTCTGGGGAATACAACTTTAAAGAAATCGGCCCCATTCAAAAAGATATGGGAAGCCCTATATGGCACGGTTTCATCAAACCCTCCAATAAAGAGGCCACCAGTGCCTGGGAAGACCCCACCTATCTTAAACTCAGTTCATGGAGCCCGTTGCAATCACAGAATTCCTTTAAACACGAGATAAACGTGATATCAGGTAACATCATAAAGACTCTGACGTTTCTAAATGAATTCTCCTATTTCAGTCTGCTCATAATCCTGTTTTCCCTGTTGTTCATAATCTGGCAACTTAAAAATAATTCACTTTTAAAACATCACCAGATATTTTTTGCTTTTTTAACGATAACCATGTTTATTGGATTGTATGTACTGATCTTCGTGGAATTTCGCTATTTTTACCTGGTATACTTTTTAATAACCTTGATGGCTGGTTATTTTCTTCAGTTACTATTTAAAAAACCCTACTGCACCAGGGAAATTAAATCTATTCTACTGGTTGTTTTCGTCGCCTCTTTAATGGTCATGCCCCTGACTGGCCTTTTAGAAAATAAAGATGGGGGGGAAAACATTTATGACCTGGCGAGTACCATAAATGACGAGTATTATATTCAGGGCAATATTGCTTCTAACGATGGATATATGGCGTCCCTGTATATGGCTTATCTCTGGAATTCCCATTATTACGGCACATCATTAAGAAACTGGAACAACATAAGTGATTCTGAATTAGAAAAGGATCTACAGGACTATAACATTGATTATTATTTATACTGGGGAGATTCAAACTATAACTCTGAAGTACTGGTGAAATATAAAGAAATAACCCAGGGAAAAATTGAAGATCTTAAAATATACCGTATTAAAGAAAAAATTTAGTGAAAATTAAAGTAAGAGGCCGGAAAATAGTTAAAAACTATTAACCCCATAGTAATTTAGATATAACAAAGTGATCAACATGTCGAGGGAAACTGTTCACAAATTATTAACTCAAAGCACGGACAAAACAGGAATCCAGTTTTTCCGCTACATCTTCGTGGGTGGTGTGGCGTTTCTGGTTGATTTTGCTTCATTATATGTTTTCACAGATTACATTGGAGTATTTTATCTTATTTCCGCTGCAATTGCATTCATCTTAGGTTTAATAACCAATTACATCCTGAGTATAAACTGGGTTTTCAACCGGAGATCCCTGGATAATAAAACCATTGAATTCAGTTTTTTCGCCTTTATAGGAATTGTAGGTCTGGGATTAAATGAATTATTAATCTGGTTCTTTACAGCAGAAATAGGCTTATTCTACCTATTATCCAAAATTTTAGCAGCCATAATCATTTTGTTCTGGAATTTCTTCGCCCGAAAATTAACTCTATTTAGATAGGTAAAAAAAACTATGAAAGATGAAATAGCGGTCATCATAGGTGCTGGCCCGGCGGGTCTAACAGCAGCTTACCAATTACTGGATAAGACCACCATAAAACCAGTGATATTTGAGGCAACTGGTGATATTGGTGGTATTTCTAAAACCGTTGAATTTAATGGCAACCGCATGGATATTGGTGGGCATAGATTCTTCTCCAAATCAGAACAGATCATGGACTGGTGGAAAAACATCCTACCCCTCCAGGGAGCCCCCGCCAGGGATGACATCCTCTTGGACCGTGAAATTCCCCTATCTGAAAGTTCAAGTATAAAACCAATAGGGAACCGTGAAAGTAGAACATACCCCTCTCCTGACCCGGAAAAAACTGATAAAGTTATGCTGAACCGGAACAGGGTGTCCAGAATACTTTTCCTGCGTAAATTTTTTGACTACCCTATATCCTTGAACTTGAAAACATTGTCCAACCTGGGACTGGTTAAAACCATCAAAATAGGGTTAAGCTATATTAAAACATCCATAAAACCTGTAAGAGATGAAAAATCCCTGGAAGACTTCTTTATAAACAGGTTCGGCCGGGAACTCTACGAAACATTCTTTAAAGATTACACAGAGAAGGTCTGGGGAGTTCCATGCAGTGAGATCAAGGCAGATTGGGGTGCCCAGAGAATTAAAGGACTGTCCATTTCAAAAGCCATAGCCCACAGTATAAAAAACATTTACCAGAAGGATAGATCCACATCACAGAAGAAGGTGGAGACCAGCCTCATTGGACAGTTCATGTATCCTAAATACGGTCCCGGACAGATGTGGGAAGAAGTCGCCCGGCAAATAACCGGTAACGGTGGTGAAATACACCGCAACCATGAAGTGGTGGAGTTATCCAGGGAAGAAGATAGGATAACTGGGGTGAAAGTAAAAGACGAAAATGGTGATTTAAAAACTTACCAGGCTGATTACATCTTCTCTACCATGCCGGTGAAGGATTTGATAGAATCCTTACCAGGAGTACCGGATGATATCCGGGAAATTGCCCGGGGTTTAATGTACCGGGATTTTATCACGGCAGGTATCCTTTTAGATGAATTAAAAATTAAAAACCAGTCGAAAATAGAAACTATAAAGGATATAATCCCTGATAACTGGATATATGTCCAGGAAAAGGATGTTAAAATGGGTAGGATCCAGATATTCAACAACTGGAGCCCCTACATGGTTCAGGATGATAAAATCTTACTGGGACTGGAATACTTTGCAAATGAGGGTGATGAACTTTGGAATATGCGTGATGAAGATTTCATCTCCTTTGCCACCAGTGAGCTATCCCGTATCAGTGTGGCAGATAAAAAGGATATAATCGACAGTTTCGTGGTAAGAATGCCCAAAACCTATCCTGCCTATTTCGGTTCGTATGAGAATTTCGATGTGATACGTAACTACACCGACCGGTTCGAAAATCTCTTTTTAATCGGTAGAAATGGGATGCACCGCTACAACAACATGGACCATTCCATGCTCACCGCGATAAAAGCGGTGGACAACATAATCAATCATATAACTACTAAAGATAACCTATGGGCAGTTAACGCTGAGGAAGATTATCATGAAGGGAACTGAAATGAATATCACCAAGGAAATTAAGTAATTACCAAGGAAATTAATACAATTTTGATTAAACATGTGGTTTTTTAACACCATCGACAAAAGACTGGTTATAATTTTAGTCCTGTACCTGGTACTGGGCTTAGCTCTCCTGGGCTACTACCAATACCAGATAAACCCAGATGGTGTTGGTTACATACAGACCGCTTGGAAATACCTGAGTGGCGACTTTTACGGAGCAGTAAATGCCTACTGGGGGCCCTTACTTTCCTGGCTTTTGATTCCTTTCCTCTATTTTAATCAGAACCCAGACTATGCACTTTATTCAGCTAAGATACTTTCCCTTATCCTTGGATTTTTTACCATAATGGGGGTTAGGCAGCTTTCCTATCGGTTTGAGATGGATGAAACGGTTCGCACAGCAGTACTTCTGATGATGGTGCCCGTTCTTATTTACTTCGCTTTAAGTGTTGTTACACCAGATTTACTGGTAGCATGCGTATTGGTTTACTATCTATCAATAATATTCAACCCGAAATATCCGGATAAATTATCAAATGGTCTAGTATGTGGTGCCCTGGGTGCAGTTGCTTTTTTTGCTAAAAGTTTCCTGTTTCCCTTCTTTATTGCTCAGTTTCTTGTACTTAATCTGTTACATTATCATTACAGGGGAGATTACCCCTGGATTAAAATTACCAGGAACATGCTCATGGGATTCCTGGTATTCCTACTTATAAGTGGGGTTTGGATTGGTTTAATCAGCTCTAAAGAGGGTGAGTTAACCTTTGGAACATCTGGAGGGTATAACCACGCCCTGGTAGGCCCAGAGTCAAGTGGATTTCCCCAGTTTTACCAGGGACTCTCCGCTCCCGGGGAGATAGATCAACAAAAGGCCCTTAAAGAGTGGAGTCCCTTTGAGTCCTGGAGTAATTTCACATTCCAGCTCCGGTTGATCTGGAATAATCTGTGGCAAACTATATCCATCTACCAATTCTTCTCCTGTTTATCGGTATTAATCATTTTAAGTAGTTTGTTCCTCTTATTACGTCCTTTTAAGAAGTTTACAGGTAAGGGTGATAGGAGAATTATCATATTTTCCCTGATAACTCTCCTAATATACTCCGGAGGATACCTGCCTGTTTTAGTAGAGGACAGATACTTATGGCCTATATATCTACTCCTGATGTTGATGGGTGGCCTTCTTATAAGTTTAACCTTTAAGAACCTGCCAGCTTGGAAAACTAACTACGTAAATATTTTAAAAGGAGTTATAATTATCTTATTTGCATTATCCTTCATCTTAATGCCTGTAAATTTTCTGAATACTAATATAGATACAGGAAAAGATATATATGCTTTGAGCGATACCTTAAAAACCCAGTACGGGGTGCAGGGCAACATAGCCACCAACGATAGGTTAATAGACGCTCAATTTTTATCCTTCTACCTTAACACCACTTCCTTCGGCCAGTCAAAGAAGGATATTTCCGATGCAGAGCTCCAGCTACAGTTGGAGAAATATAGAATCGATTACTACTTGGTATGGGGCAATTCAACACCCCATTTAACTAGCTACAAGGAGATAACTGGGGGTAAAATAAGAGATTTGAAGATTTATAGAAGGAATTTTTAGTATTATAATGGGTTTGGAGTTATTAAAAAGTTAGAACTGACTTATTTTTTAAATTCCTGACAGACCCGGT
>MVQY01000129.1 GCA_002067325.1 Methanobacterium sp. PtaU1.Bin097 | reverse complement strand
CCATCCTCTTATGGGCGCTGTCCCGGGCGGTGTAAATGGTACCGGTTAAATATACCGTATCTCCTAGGTTTAATTTTTCTGTATCGGCTCTCTGAAGTGGTGTTTTAAGTTTCACATCCATGCGTACACTCCCTTTCTTTATATTATAATTTATAAAAATATAAAGGATATTATAAGTATAAGGAATATATGAATTGTAACCTTGAACTATACAAAGTGTTTTAAATAAGAAAATGTAAAATAGGAAAACTAAAAATAACTGCTGTTCTTTCTTAGAACATGGCACGTTGCAAATTTTAAAAGGAACTTAGTATACATCCAGTTGGGAAATCCATGTCTGCCGTAGATAATTTAATTAATATGACTAAATATATGGTGACCATACCAGAGACCCACATCTCTGTGTTTATCATGGTCTTTTTAAGCTTTTTTACCGGTATCATCACCGCCGTAATTGAACCGGGAAGTAATTCGTCCATTTTAAATGTGATAATCTATGGTGGATCATCCGGTTTTCTTATCTTTGGTCTGATGTCCATAATGGCCGGTGCCATAAGCACTCCCCTGGTCAATATGGTTGACGGAAGGCGTATGAAAACCAAGCATTCCATGTTCATCTCCCTGCTTTCCATGATCATCGTGGCCTTTATCTATTTCATAGGCAGTTTGGTATCACATTTCTTCATCTACAACTATACCATCGATGCCCTTATCTATGGTTGTGCCATCATATTCGCCTTCAGGACCATCATAATCTGGGCCACCTCCAACATACGCCTCATATACTCGGTGATGGTCGCTGCCACCCAGCCAGCCCTGATACTGAGCATGGTCATGGTCATCGTATTTTTAACCAGCCTGACCACCAACCTGGGTGAGTTCAGTGTAATACCCACCCTCTTAAAGATAGTCATCGCATCGATAATACTGGTTTTAGCCATATACTCTTTTGTAGTGGTTATAGAATCCCCCATGAGAAAAAATCTCGGTGTAGGGGGATTGGAACTATTAAGCTTATTTATAGCCCACATAAGTGAAGGTTCACAGGCCATGGAAGTGATCTTTGAAGATATGGGGGAGACCATAGAAACACTCATTGGGATTCTAAGTTTCAAGGGAAAAGATGGTATAAAAACATTGTTCCTGGTTCCATGTGTACATCCCGGGCCAGTCGGGGAAATAGGTGGGGGTAACATGCCCACCATACTGGGACAGAGATTCGGAACCTTCACCATGGTCTCCCACGGACCATCCACCCACGACTTCAACCCAGTAGCATCCAAAGAACTGGATAAAATAGAAAGAGTGGTAAAGGATGCCCTTGAGGATATGGAGTACACCGATTATGCCAGCCCATTCTTCATGGTGGAAAATGAGCCCGCCAAGATCGGTGGCCAGTACTTCGGTGATGATCTGGTCCTGCTGGTGACTTTCTCACCCAAGGGAGCCGATGACATAGACTTCGGAGTAGGACTGGCAGTTATGAACGCTGCCAAAGTTTCAGGTGCCAGGAATGTACTGGTGGTGGACTGTCACAACAGTTTCACACCCGATAGCAGAATACTCCCTGGTAACAAGGAAGTCTTCCAGCTCATGGGGGCGGTGGATAAGATAACCAAAAGTGAAGAGCAGGAAACCTTCAGGCTAGGCTGTTCCTACGACCCCATGGACGACTTCTCCAAGGAACAGGGCGTGGGCCAAAGCGGAGTTAAAGTAATGATCATCGAGGTGGGTGGTAAACAGAAAACCGCTTACATCCTTTTAGACGCCAACAACATGGCCCTGAACTACCGGGAAAAAATAATCGACGCAGTATTGCCCCTGGGAATTGATGAAGCGGAAGTGATGACCACGGACACCCACTACGTCAACACCCTATCCGGAGGTCACAATCCTATAGGTTCGAAGATGCAGGACGAGATAATCGAAGAAATCAAAAAAGCCACGATAAATGCCATGAAAGATTTAGAACCGGTGAAAGTGGGTGCCGAAGTGGCCAATATCAAGGATATAAAAACCTTCGGCCCCACCCATGCCACGGAACTGGTGACCACCATAAGCTCCATAATCGCAGTGAGTAAGGTGTTTGCACCGTTGATATTCGTACTGGCCTTCATATTTGCCTTTGTATGGATTTTCTATGGGGTGTAAATATTTAAAATAAGATTTTCTAAAGTTTATAAAAGAAAAAAGTTAAAATAAATTTAAAAAAGAGTGGTTTACCTTAAAAAAAGAGTGGTTTATCCTTACCAGTTTAAAAACAGGGTCCAGGACACTATCCAGATGAACATGAAGGGTACGATACCGCTCCAGAACCATCCCTTAAACCCGCCGACCTCTTCTTTACCGAATAACCTTTCTGATATGTTACCGGTTACGTAGAGGATCACCAGACCCAGTATAACTGCTAGAACTTCATTTTTACCAATACCAGCAATGGCACCGGATGAAATGATAAATGCCAGGTAACCAGCAATTATGGCGGTTACTGCATGTAATGATGTTAACTTAAACTCTATTTCCATACTTCTTTCCTCCGTATCTTATAATTAATTTGATTTACCATATAAATATAAATTGTTTCAAATATGCTGCAATTAAATCTAAATTTTTATATAACTTTCATTCTTTTCTATTATAAAGTGGTCATAACAAAACCACCTATAATCACACTAAAACCATTGATAAAAATAGTACAAACACGCTTAAATATTTATCTAAAATATAAAAAAGGTAAAATCAAAAAAGAGTAACACAGAGCCTCCACCTTAAATTATTTAATTAGAGACTATCCCAAATTTCAAAGAATCGTTCCCTTTTAATTCCCATCTGCTTAATTATATCTCTTAGAGTTCCTTCAGGGATTTTTTACTTGCAGAAACTGGAATAAATCTGTATCCTGCTTTTTCAAAAACAATATGAGAACCACCAGTTCTGGGCTTTGGGAGTCCAACCTTCTGCAGCTAATAATTGCATGACCTTTTTACTGGGTGCTTTGGAAGGTAATTTACGTTTAGACATTTAATTAAATACAGATGTCTATTTCCTGATATTCATAATCTGGAATCTCATCTTCAGGAGTACTAAACTCTAAAAATAGATCCTTAGCCTTTTTAATGACTTCCTCTTCAGTAAATTCCATTCAGAGGGCTTTATACTATCTTTATTTTCAATCAGATATAATTCCAGAGCCTCTTTAACTTCTGTAATGCTTCATTCCGAGTATCACCATGACTAGACACATAAAATAATGGACACTCTGCTATATATTCCCCATCCTCAAAATAAGTGACTACAGGTAATCGGCAATGTCTCACGCAGGAACGATGTTCTGAGACATATGTGACCTTCTCTCTTTCTTTACTAAGCAATGTTTGAGCAAATAACATTCTTAAACCCCTCATGGATAAAAATAAAATTTATATTGTAAACAAAATTATATCTTATATACATTTTATTTACTATATTCCAGAATTCCAATAGAAACTACCCTATCATTTTAATACACCGCAGATTAAAAACAACTACCTGAAAATAAGACAAACTTTAAATTTAAGAATGATATGATGATTCAAATGAAAGCCATGTCAAACGTGGATATCTACGCTATTTCCAGTGAACTTAAGAGATCCCTGA
>MVQY01000128.1 GCA_002067325.1 Methanobacterium sp. PtaU1.Bin097 | reverse complement strand
CGGGGAGAAATCACCCGGTTGTATTAGAAAACCGGTGTGGTCAATATTCTGATGGAATATGGGCCAATCAGCAGCTGCTACCGGTGCGAAGGTCATTACGGAGGCTAAAACACCTACCATAAGGAGTCCGATGATCTTATCGTTCTTTCCAATCATTTTATAATCACCTATTTTTCTATCTAATCATTAAATATCACTTAATTTTCCTGTTTAATTCATTAAATATCTCTGTTGAATCTGAATACGCCCATCAGGAAGAATAATGCAGTGAACCCTAGAAGTACAGCTACATCAATCCATATGTCTCCAATACCTGCTCCTTTTAGCATCACACCCCTTAATGCATCGTTAGCATAGGTTAAAGGCGCGATTTTAGCTATTTGTTGGAATATCCAGGGCATGGTTTCTAGTGGATAGAATACTCCTGATATGAACATCATGGGCATGCTGAAAGGCATCACCATCTGGACATAGTCCTCTTGGGTGCTGACCCGGGCGGAAATCATGATACCAAAACCTACAAAACAGAGTGCAGTGAGTATCAGCAGTAATATGGTGAGGATCATACTACCGTTGATGGTAATTCCAAACAGTACAATAGCTGCACCGATGAGTATCAGGGCGGTTGAAGTTTGTATAACCAGTCTGGACACTATTTTACCACCTACCACCGTGGCGATACTGGTGGGGGTCATGAATAACCGGGCGAGTTCTCCTCTTTCACGTTCTCCTGCTAGTGATTCTCCCATACTCATCATAGCACCCATCATAACGGTCATAGCTATAATTGCTGGTACTAAATAGTCTATATACTTAATATCACCGTACTGTTTTACAATCTGGAAGTTTATGGCACTGGTGATCCCCTGGTAACTTATACCCATAAGAGCGGGGTTTTGAGTCATCTGTGCTGTGGCTTGAATTTCGGCAATTCCCATTTCAGCAGATATTCGCGTGAAGAGGGCTTCAGTTGAAGGAACCAAAATCTGCGTGGCCATTTGATCCGACGAATCCACATATATGGTCACCGCTTTGGCCTGCGAACTATCAATACCCTCATAATCAGTTGGAAGTATTATGGCGGCCTTTACCTGTCCATCCCTAACCATCTGCTTACCTACATCTGGATCCGTTATGATATCCTTCACATCATAGAGTTCCAAGCCTTTAATGGCGCTCAGGGTCTGGTCAGTAATGGGGCCGTCGCTTTGCGCTACAACTACCACTGGGAGGTTGTCGATAGTTCCACCCATACCATAACCAAATAATGCGATCATCAGTATGGGGAAAAGTAATATGGAAAGTAGACGTGGTTTATGCCTCCAGAGAACTAAAAGATCCTTTTTGATCATCCACATGAATTTTTTTCCTTCTAACATTCTTATTCACCTTCCACTTCATGTCTGGTGGTTACCTTCGTAAAAACATCCTCCAATGAGGGGTCTTTTGTTGATATGGATGAGATGTCTCCGTCATTTTCTATGATGGTATGTAGAACGGCGGTAACTGCATCTGGGGAATTGCTGATTTTCATGCTCACCCTTCCAGATTGATGGGGTGTTATTTCAAATATGAATGGGAGTTTTTCCAGTTCCTGTATCATTGGATCGCATAGGTTGTCAATTTTCATGCTTATCTCCCGGGCGTTGGCGATTTCCGCTTCCAGCATGCTCCCTTTAAGCTTATGGAATGAAGATACTTCGGCTACGTTTGAATTCTCTTCCAGGTCTTTCATGATCTTACTGATATTCATCCTGGTTGTTGAGCCGTTATCCTCGAGTATTTCATCTTTAAGTCTTTGTGGCGTATCATACGCTGCTAAAAGACCTTTATCTATTATACCCACATGGTCACAGAGCATATCTACCTCGTACATGTCGTGGGAACAGAGAATTATGGTGTGGCCGGTGTCGTTCAGTTCTTGGATGAGTTCCCAGAGCACTGCTTTGGTGGTGGGGTCTAATCCGATGGTTGGTTCATCTAAAAACAGGATGTCTGGCTGGTGTATCAGACTGGCTACCACTGAAACTTTCTGTTTCTGCCCCCCGGAAAGCTGTCTTACCAGTTTGTTCTGGGCATATTTGATATCTACCAGTTCCATCAGGTCGTTGATCCTTTCTTCTTTAAGGTCTTCAGGCAGGCCATAGTAATCTGCGCATAGTTCTGCATTTTCCCGGGCTGTTAAATCCCCATATAAACTTACTAATTGGGGGACCATCCCTATTTTTTGTCTTACTTCGTTTGGATGGTCTACAACATCATACCCAGAGACGTTGGCTGTTCCGGATGTTGGTTGGATAAGACAGGTTAGCATCTTAATTGTTGTGGTTTTTCCGGCACCATTAGGGCCTAAAAAACCAAATATGCTCTTGTCTTCTACTTTAAGGTTTAATTTGTCGACTGCCAAAAAATCTCCGTATTTTTTGGTCAGATCGAAGGTTTCTATAGCATATTTCATTTTATATTTCCTCAATTTCTTGCTACTCAATTTTTTACTTTTTTAAGGGAAAACATGTCTTCCATGAATTCTTGATATAGGTTGGTTTCACCAGGGTCTTGCCTTTTAGAAATTAGGTTTTTGATTCTTTCCAGGCTTTGTTTTCCTTCTGAGGTTATTTCATAATATTTTACATTTCTTTTCCCGTGATGTTCCCAGGTTCCCTTTATCAGTCCTTTTCTTTCAAGACCATGCAGTACAGGATAAATCATGCTGGCACTGGGCATTTTAGTATCAACAGAAGCGGCATTATGAAGTTGGGTCATTATTTCATATCCATGCTGTCTATTTTTACTTATAAGCCACAGGATAATGATTTTACCAAAACCTCTCATGAATCCTCTAATCATCTTCCTATCAGTTCTACTTAAATTTTTGATTTCTTCCTTGAATGTTTTTTTATCAGTTTCAATATTTTCTAAAGAGGTATCTCTTAGATTCGCACCATCGGGGGAATTAGAATCTTCTCTCATTAATTTTCACTCCACATTATATAACGAAAAATTATATATCAATTTTCGATATAGATTATCTTGATATATCATCATATTATATAAACCTATTGATTAATGATTAATAATTATAGAAAATTAAAAGGTCAAAAAGATTAAAGGACGATTGTAACAATTAAAACAGGAGTTCGATGATGAAAATAGGTTTTTCTACACTTTCCCTCTTTATGAAATCATTTGAAGAATGGCTGGAGACTGCTTCTCGTGATGGGTTTAATATGATGGAGATACTCTGTGAAGGACCGCATACCTGGCCCAGGATAGCATTAAGCTTTGGTCCGGAAGCTTTTCAAATATTTGAATCCTACGACATCGATGTTTACCTCCACTCACCCACCATAGACATGAACCCGGCCAGCCTCAACCCGGGAATGAGGGAGGAAACGTTGATCCAAACAAAAGAG
>MVQY01000127.1 GCA_002067325.1 Methanobacterium sp. PtaU1.Bin097 | reverse complement strand
AGAAAGCATGAAAATCATTGAAAAGATGAATCTTTCAGATTTAATCGAGGAATTAAAAATTAAAATAGCTTAATGAGGCGATATTTATGGAAAAACGTATAGGGGACTTGAAAATCAATGGTCAGTCAAGTTCTGCTGGAGGAAATTACAACGCCGTAATTATAAATGGAGAAGGAAAAATAGCTGGTGATTTGGACTGTATCAAATTGAAAATCAATGGGCGATGCGATATAAATGGCAATGTAAAAGCTGAATCTGTTGAGGTATACGGCAGTAATTCAATTAAAGGAAATCTTGAAGCAGAAAGGGCCAAAATTCATGGGACGGCTGATATTAATGGGAATTTAGCTGTAAACAAGGCCGAGATCCATGGAAGTATTGATGTTGAAGGATATTGTAATGCCGAAATTTTCAACATAGAAGGCACATTTGACATCAAAGAGTTATTAAATGCTGGTGTATTAAAACTCAGCTTATATGGACCATCTAAAGCACGTGAAATTGGTGGTGAAAAGATTACAGTTCAAAGTAAAGGAAAATATGATTTATTAAGTCTAAAAGACAAGCTTATGTCAAGTATTGGACAAGGTAAAGAACTTACTGCAGATATCATTGAAGGAGATGAAATCTATCTTGAGAATACTCAGGCTAAGGTTGTAAGGGGAGATAACATAGAGTTGGGGCCAGGCTGCGAAATTGAACTTGTAGAATACAAAGGTAGCTTTAAACAAGATGAAAAGGCTGAATTAGGAACTCCAAAAAAGATATGAGACTTAGAACTGTTGGTTAAGGGAGTATAAACATGCCAGAAAATGTAATTAAAGTTAAATCTCTTGTAAAGAAATATGGTGATTTCACTGCTGTAAATGATATATCCTTCAATATCAAAAAAGGTGAAGTATTTGCATTTTTAGGCCCTAACGGTGCGGGTAAAACCACAACGGTTGAAATGATGGAATGTCTTAAAAGTTTAACTGCAGGGTCTATAAACATTCTGGGATATGACATAAAAAAGGATGAGATAGAAATTAAACGAAGGATTGGTGTTCTTCCGCAGGATTTCGGCGTATCGGTATTTCTAACAGTTTACCAGAACATTGATTATTTCGCTCAGATGTATCCAAAACACGTAAATGTGGACAGTCTCATCAAAATGTTGGGTTTGGAGGATAAACGAGATACACTATTTATGTATCTTTCAGGTGGTCTTAAACAGCGTGTAGGGATTGCCATATCTTTGGTAAATGATCCTGAAATCATTTTTCTGGACGAACCAACCACCGGTCTTGACCCAAAAGCAAGAAGAGATGTGTGGAATGCAATAAAAGACTTAAAAGCTCGTGGTAAGACCGTAGTTCTTACAACTCATTATATGGAGGAGGCTCAAAATCTCGCTGATAGAGTATGCATATTACATAATGGTCAAATTATTGCTGAAGGAACATCTGAAGACCTAATAAGTCGTTATGGTGGTGATAAGATGCTCATTATCCGAAAATGTAGCGATAAAGCGAAAAATGAACTTATTAAAACTATTCCCGAATATACAATTGATGGTGATAATGTATTAGTGAAATTGTCTGGCGGAGATGATATGAAAATCATATCTAAGGCAGCTTCTATCATTGATACAGGTAAATCAACTTGTGAGGAATTATACATTAAAAAAGCAACGCTTGAGGGGGTATTTTTGAATTTAACTGGTGATAAATTAACTGAAGGAGGAAAATAAAATGTCAAGAATTAGCACTGACCTTAAATACAGTTTCATAGAAACTTTTAACGACAAAACTAATATTGCTATTTTCTTCATATTCCCAACTATTCTGTTTCTGTTGTTAGGAAATGTACTGGGAGGTCTGGGAAGCCAACTACCGAATAATACCGCTTCTGGCATGAACTACTTCGATTTCCTGCTTCCAGGAATACTGGCCATTTTTATTACCATGACTGGTGCACAAATGGCTGCAGGAACTATTGTCAACTACCGTAAGTCTGGAGTATTTCGAAAGCTTGCAACAACACCAATTTCAAACATGGAATGGATTGCTGCAAGAATCATTATGTGGACTGTCTTAGTACTTCTTTCACTGGCTGTAGCCATTTTTGCAGCCTGGCTGATAATGGGCATACATCCAAATATCAATCTGATAAGCCTGCTACTAATGGTCGCTGGAACTGCATTGTTTGTAGGATTTGGAATACTTGTTGCCAACTTCGTTAAAGATGAAGGAGCTGCATTTACTGTTACAATGGGTACAGCGTTTCTGTTAACGCTTGTTTCAGGGACTTTCATACCTGTAGAAACTATGCCCTGGTTCCTGCAATATCTGACGAAAATATCTCCTCTAACCTACTTAAGTGAGGGTCTTAGAAGTTCGATGATTACAGGAAATACTGGAGATGCGGTTACCGATTTGGCAATCGTTGCAGGGCTTGGAATTCTATTGTTTGGAGTAGGAACCGCATTATTCAACTGGAAGGAGGATTAAATTCAGTTTTTCTTAATTTATAAAGAAGTTATGAAATTAGGATTACTATTGGCTTAAATTGAATTTAAAATATCTAAAACCATATCTTTATCCTTCAAATCCTCTAGAACATAATCAGCTCCACAGTTCTCCAGATCTTTAACTGAATAACGTCCGGTGGCCACTGCTATGGTTTTTAAATCATAAACACGTGCCGCGTGTACATCCCGGGGGGTGTCTCCAATTACGAATATCTTCTTCCCTTCATAGCCGTACTGGACTTTAGCGAGTTCTAAAGCTTTTTTCACCAGGAGGTATCTGTCTTCGTAGTCGCTTCCGAAACCTCCGAAGGGGAAGTAATCATCCAATCCCACCTGCCCCAGTTTAGCATAGGCAATGGGCTTTAAATTCCCGGTGACCAATCCGAGCAGGGTTTTTTCCTGCTGGAGTTCCTTTAACAGTTCGGATGTTCCGTCCAGTGCCCTTACGTGCTCTTTATGCACATTTTTAAGATAATACTGGACCATGTACTCCTGACAGTTCCGGAAATTCCTTTTGATCTCTTCTTCACTAAATCCCCCTAACTCAAGCACCTCTCTGAGTATCTGGGGGTCGGTTTTCCCGGCGTAGTTTATTCCGCTTATGTCCTCTTCGAATCCATAGAATTTTTTAACCGACTCCACAAAGGCCTGGTAATGGCAGCGAGCTCCCCTTACCAGTGTCCCGTCGATATCGAATAACGCCAGTATTCCATTGTATTCCATTTATATGTCACCTTACATTGTTATCCTATATAAACCGCCTTTAATCATTTATCTTCTGGACAGCAAATCCCTAGCTGCTTCTTCTGCCTCCTCTAATACGGCCTTCTCATCCAATGTTAACAGTTCCCTACCCTGCATTAAAATCTGGCCGTTACAGATAACCGTGTCCACGTCTCCACCGTTTGCGGCATAGACTAAATGGGAGATAGGATGCCTGTAAGGTGCCAGATGCGGTGCTTTCATATTTACCAGGATCAGATCCGCTTTTTTACCCACTTTTATGGTCCCAAGCTCATCAGATAGGCCCAGTGCAGTCGCTCCGCCTATAGTGGCCATTTTAAACACATCATCCGCTTTAAGCACGGTGGGATCGAAGGTGTTCACCTTCTGCCCTAGAGCGGCTATTTTCATCTCCTCCAACATGTCCATATTGTTGTTGGAAGCCGCTCCATCCGTACCCAGGGATACGTTTATACCTTTATCTAGCATCTTAGCTACTGGTGAGATCCCCGATGCCAGTTTCATATTACTCACCGGGTTATGTGATATGTTAACTCCCCTCTCTTTAATTATGTCCATTTCATTATTAGATGGCCATACGGTATGTGCTGCTAATACGTCTTGGTCTAGAAAGTTTATATTATCGAGATATTCAAATGGCCGGGCATCGTAGGTGTCGATGATATTTTTAACTTCAAACTCAGTCTCACTGACATGGATGTGAATGCGGACGCCTAACTGACTGGCTTTTTTCCTCACCCAACTTAAAAGTTCGGTTGAACAGGTGTATGGTGCATGGGGACCCAGTGATACTTTTATTCTACCGTCAGCCGTGTTGTGGCATTTATCTATTATTCTCAGGCTTTCCTTGTATTCTGCCCTTCTTTTTTCCTCGTCGCCCTGATCGAGCATTCCATGGGTTATATTTCCCCGGATACCAGATTCATCTACGGCCTGTGCCACGTGGTCCATGTAGAAGTACATGTCGTTGAAGGTGGTGGTCCCTGATTTAATCATCTCTGCACAGGCGAGTTTCGCACCGACATAGCAAAGTTTCCCGTCTAAATTGGCTTCGGTGGGCCAGATATAATCGTTTAACCAGGTTTCCAATACTAAATCATCTGCTAAGCCCCTTAGAAGTGACATGGAGAGGTGGGTGTGGGTATTTACCAGGCCAGGGATTAAAACTTTGCCTTCACCATCTATGACTGTGTCAGCATCTTTAGTGCTTAAATTTTCTTCTATACTGGATATTCTATCATCTTCTAAGAGTATTGAACCCTTTTTTATTTCATTGGCGATGATGGTGGTGTTTTTTATTAGTATGGTTTCAGATTCCATGTGGGATCAACTTATGTTAATTTTGATAATCTTATACATTCTTTTAATTAATTAAATTAATAGTCTACCAGAATAATTATTCTTTAATGGAGAATTCCATATGGAAAAGAAATCTTTTATAGTGCAGGTGCCGGATGAACCAGGCGCACTACATAAGGCGGCCCGTATCGCCAAACAGTACCAGGCTAATATTCACCGTATCAACTACAACCGGAAAATAGATGTAAATACGGTGTTTTTTGATATCACTGCCTCGAATGAAAACTACCAAAAGATTCAGCACGATTTAAAAGAGTTGGGTTACCTGCAAACATCCTTAAAACCGGTTGGCTTCCTTAAATTCAATGTATATCTACCCCATAGGGCGGGGGCCTTATTTGATTTCCTCAACTATTTAACTTCCGCCAGAGCCAACATCGGTTTTCTGGATTTTGACGACGAAACCACTTCCACACCTAAATTAACGGTTAGTCTTACCTTAGAGGAAAGTTTCCGTATAAACAGTCTTCTAAACCAGTTGAAGTCACAGTATCCCCTGGAAATTCTGGAATATGATGAAGAGTACTCAGACCTCGATGACACCATATTTTACATCGTCTTCGCCCAAAAACTAAGGGAAATACTGGGCACGGCCGCCGATGAATTTCTGATGAAACTCCTGAAGGATATAAACCATATCGTACAGGAATTAACCAGAATCGGTGAAGACCCCCGAGGCGTCTTTGACAGTGTTTTACTCACTGGTAAAACCTTAAAACTTAGCACCGGCGAGGCGTTCTATGCGGATGTGCAGCGGATCCCCTTAAGTGGTGATGTGGAACTTTTCTGTTTCCAGCCGCCCTGTGGAGGGAACATATTCGTCCTTAAGAATGCCACTGAAATGTTTTTAATCGATACTGGTTACGGCATCTACCATTTCGACGTTCAGATGATGCTGCAAAAATATGGCCTGGGAGATACTGATAAACTCAAAAAAATTTATATAACCCATGCAGACGCCGACCACTCAGGAGCCGCGGGATACTATGATGTTAAATCTTTCATGCACCCAGGTACCTGGGAGATCATTAAAAAATCCAACCGAGCATACGGTTCAGTCTCTGAAACTTCCATATTAGAAGGAGTTTACACCAAACTAATCAACTTATTCTCTGATTTCAATCCCCCTGATGATGTAATGTTAATTTCTGATAAAAATTACGGTAAGAGGAACATATTTCCAATAATAGATAAGTTTAAAATCGGGGGTTTGGAATTTGAAGTTTTAGAAAGCCTGGGCGGCCACCTCCATGGACAGATATATCTATTATGTCCAGAAGAAGGAGTTCTTTTCCCAGCTGACAGTCTGATAAATTTCCAGAGTCTGAGCACAGATAGGAAGAAGTTCAATCTACTGGCCAAAAACCTGATGACCTCGGTTAACGTGGATGGTAAACTGGCCACCGAAGAAAGGGAAGCACTAATAGAACTGGTAAATGAATTAGACAAGAAATTACAAGGTGAAAATAGAAAATGTTTAATATGCGGGGGTCATGGTGCTGTTTCTGTACTTTCAGGTGATAAATTAGAAACCTATGGAGAAATGGAACATTATAAACCCTGAAATTAAAAGATATATTCTAATCAAATTTTATCCATTAAACTAAATTTAGAAATTCTAAACAAATTAACTAATCAAAACTTAAAATTTAGAAATTCTAATCAAAGTTACCAATTAAACTTAAAATTTAGAAAAATACGGAGTTATATAAAATGCAGATAAAAATCGCCTTGCCATCCAAGGGACGCATCAGTGACCCGTCAGTGAAACTACTGGAGAGGGCGGGCATCGGTTTAAAAGACAACGCCAACCGGAAACTCTTCTCTCAAACCCATGATGAAGAGATATGTGTCATGTTCACCAGGGCAGCGGATATCCCTGAATTTGTGGCCGATGGCGCGGCTGACCTGGGAATAACGGGTTTAGATTTAATCGAAGAAAGTGAGGTTGAAGTGGAGATCCTGGAAGACCTCAACTTCGGACGGGCCAAACTAGTACTGGCTTCTCCAGAAGAATCGCAAATCAACGGTTTATCAGATATAAAGTACGGTTCGGTAGTGGCTACCGAATTTCCTAATTTGACAGAGAAGTACCTTAAATCTAAAGGCCTACTAGTTAAGATAGTGGAATTAAGCGGGTCTACGGAGATAGCGCCTTTCATTGGAGTGGCAGACGTCGTGGCGGATATAACCAGCACCGGCACCACCCTCAAGATGAACCACCTAAAAATCATAGACACCATCTTAGAAAGCTCAATAAAACTCATAGCCAATAAGGGAAGCTTCCAGGAAAAGAAAGATAAAATAGAAGCCATCAGAACCGGTATCAGAGGGGTTCTGGATGCTGAAGGTAAAAAGCTGGTGATGATGAATGTGGCCGAAGAACACCTGGACGAGGTTAAACAGGCCATGCCCGGACTCACCGGACCCACCGTATCCAACGTCCTATCAGATAATGGCATAATGGCCGTACACGCCGTGGTGGATGAAAAAGATGTATTTAACCTGGTTAATCAGCTTAAAAAGATAGGGGCCCGGGATATCCTGGTGGTTCCCATTGAAAGAATAATTTAGGACTTTAAAAGCCCAACATTTTAATCGGTGTTTACATGAAATTCGTACGCTTTAAAAAGGACGGAGTTAGAAATACAGGGATTTTAGAGGATGATTCAATAACTGAATTATCCTGCTCCATGAAAAAAGCCATAGATGCCCAGAGCATAGGTAAGTTTGTTTTAGAAAAATGTACCTACGACCTGAAAGAAGTTGAAATACTTCCCCCAGTTTCTCCGACAAAAGTGGTCTGTGTGGGCCTTAACTACGTGGATCATGCTCGGGAACTGAATATGGAAATCCCTGAGGAACCAGTTATATTTATTAAACCATCTACAGGAGTTATTGGTCCTCTAGATTCCATAATATATCCATCATCATCAAAACAGGTGGATTATGAAGCTGAATTGGCCCTAACAATTTCCACAAAAGCCCATAATATTAAAAAAGAAGATGCTGACCAGTACATAGGCGGCTACACTGTCTTGAATGATGTCACTGCCAGAGACTTGCAGAGAAAGGATGGACAGTGGACACGAGCCAAGAGTTTCAACACCTTCTGTCCCATCGGACCATGCATCGAAACCAGACTAGACCCTGCTGACCAGCAAATATCTCTCAAACTCAATGGCGAAGTGAAACAGAATTCTAACACCAGAAATATGATCTTCTCACCCCAGGAGTTGGTGGAATTTGTATCTAACATAATGACTTTGCATCCTGGCGATATAATTGCCACCGGAACTCCACCCGGTGTTGGTCCCATGAATGTTGGTGACACCGTGGAAGTAGAAATCGAAAATATCGGATCCCTTAAGAATTTTGTTACAAAATGAAAGTTTTTATTACAAAATAAAGATTAATTTTTCTGATCTATTTGGATGGAGCGCTTTTTAGTATTATCTGATGGAATTAGAAAGGCAAATACGGTGGTTATCAAAGATAAAACTATCAAAATAATGAAAATACTCTGTAAACTTCCGCTGACATCCAGAATTTCCCCGGCTATGATGGGCCCAACCACAGCCCCCATATAACCAACTGACACCACCACACCACTGGCTGTACCGGCATGCTCTCTGGGCATTATTTCAACCGGCAAAGTTAGCAAAGTATTGAAACGCAGGATATTTATGATTCCTGCAATGATCATCAGAAACCAGAGGGAAAACTGGTTGGCATACAATATTGCACCTGCTAGGAATGCGTATATCACGCTGGGTAACCATATGAACAATTTTCGTGGAATATCATATCCAGAAAATATTATCGGCACCAATATCACCGTAGGGACACCTACCCAGAGCATGACCGACGCCATCAACCCGGCAGAGCTTAAGCTGATTCCCTTCTCCAGGAGGTAAGTTGGAACCCAACCAGCCCATGTGTAGAAGAAGAAGTTGTGAAGGAATAGGATAAAAGCTAGAAGCCATAAAACTCGATTCTTCAGGGTCTGTTTTATTTCACTAAAACTTATTTTTTCTGGTTCAACCTCAGCATGTGGACAGGGCGGCTCCTTAACCATGACCCACCATAATATCGTTATTATCAACAGTAGTATACTCCAGAAAATGAAAACACCATGGTAACTGTTGGTTAAAGGATATAGGAGGGGAACTGTAATTGCCAGTCCAATACCAACACCGCCCAGTACTCCGAAGCCAGTTAAAATTCCCATGACCAGAATTGTCTGGTCTGGCTGACTGCATGATCTTGCAAGCTTCGGCAGGATGGCGAAGGTCAAACCCATCCCTAATCCAAAGATAAGTGAAAATATCAGTAAATCAGGATATCCGGTGGTTATTCCTCTAAGTGAAGCACCTATCAAGGCGATGATGGCACCAATTCCAATGACCT
This sequence comes from Methanobacterium sp. PtaU1.Bin097, assembly GCA_002067325.1. Lineage (GTDB taxonomy): Archaea > Methanobacteriota > Methanobacteria > Methanobacteriales > Methanobacteriaceae > Methanobacterium_A. The sequence continues at coordinate 16,603 of MVQY01000127.1, read as the reverse complement.
TTTTAATACCTACCCTGTCAGCCAAAACACCGGCGGGAATTGCTGAAAGAGCGATCATGGCTATGGGTGCACTGAAAAGCAGACCGGTCTGGAAGTGAGAAACCAACAAATCCCTGGATATTAAGGCTTCCATGGGTGGGATGGAAAATAGAATTGCCCACGTACAAAAATTCAACAACACGGCAACCGTTAGTAGCCTCCACGGCATTTTATAGGAATCTTTATTCATTTTTTTATCCGCCGAGCGGCTCATGCGGCTCCAACATCTTGATGAAACTCATATTAAACCATCGTTAACTTTTTTATATCTTATCTAACTATACCACCTACTGTATCACACTGAATGTTGTTCATACGATGAATTAGCAGCTAAAGATTTGGGCAACATAAACATGTTGAATCCGGTGTGGGTTTATGATACTTCATCATATATTCTTTTGAGAAAAACATTCTAATAAAAAAAACTCGTAGATGCTATTTATTCTTTTAAAACTCGGAACCTGAGATGTGTTCTGCCAGCAGGAAGCTCTACAACTTTAGTTCTTTCTAGTTTAATCGATTTATCTAAACTTTCAAACGGACAAGCCCCTTCGTGTAGTAATATTGATATGATATCAACTTGCAGTTCATCAGCGATTCCTTTCTGCAAAAATTCCTGTACAGTTTTCGCGCTGCCTATTATCTGGACATCCTTATCGCCGGCTGCTGCCTTTGCTTGTCTAACTGCGCTTTCAACGCCGTCCGTGACAAAAGTAAAAGTCACCGCTTCATTCTCTTTGGGATGTTTTTCTGGAACTTTGTCTGTGAAAACGAATATGGGTACCTGAAACTCGTAGTTATCCGCATAGGTATCGGGATCTTCTGCCATTGAAAATTCTTTCCAGGACATTACAACCGCACCTGCATTCCGTTGAGCTTCTCGCATTACCCCGGTATCTCGCAGGACATCCAGATCAGGGTATAATGGACCCACACTGCCACTTTTATCTTCAGCAAATCCGTCCAGTGATATCGTTACACCTAAAATAACTTTTGCCATATTGAACACCTTCTGTGTCCCCTTCAATTTTCCAAAAAAAATAAACTTTTAGAACCCAATTATTTCTTCCCTGTTAACTCTTCCACTTCTTTTTTCCCTTTCTCCAGTTCTTGAACCTGTTCTTCATCCATTCTTAAAAGCATGGTCTGGAATTCACCTACGTGGGTCTTTTCTTCCTGGGCTACGTCCAAAAGGACCACTTTGAGATCTTCGTTATCTGTTATGTTCGCCATCTGTTCATAGAGACTTATGGCATCTAACTCTGCCATGATGGATACTCGTAATAATTCCCGGTCTATATCTTCCTTTTCTATTTTATCAACATCGATGGGTACTTTAGAAAACATATCTTTCACCTCATTTCTATTTATGGACTTGATGTTTCTTAAAATTTATGTTAAAAAATAAAATCTAACCAAAATAAATAAAAAATTAGGGCTGTGGCTCAGTTTCCATATAAATAGCTGGCTTATAAGGTGTTGCATTACCTGATTTATTCTCTGGATCATAGGTTGGCTCTTTATATACGATCACTTCAGCACCTGCTTCTTTGGATAAGAATGGGATTGAATTTTCAATAATTGAGTATTCATCCAGTTTCCCTACGTAATTCATCCTGGTCACTATCTTGGATATCTTCTTAGCGTAGTCAGCTAATTCCTTCTTATCGTCATGCAGGTTCAGCTTTATAGATTGGCCCATTATCTGGCCCACGTTTGGTTTGCTGGTTCCACTCGCCAGTTCCAGCACGTCCCACTTCCAATCTGGAGCTACATATACGTGGATTCTTTCAGGTTTAGCACCTATAATCTTCTTTATTTCATTTATATCGTTGTTAAGTCCTTGAACTATTTCTTCAGCCTTCTGGACTTTTTCATCTATTAATTCCTCATCGTATTCCGGCCATTCAGCGTTGGACGCGAATCCTTCACCATCTATCTCACTCCACATCTCCTCACAGGTATGGGGTACGAATGGTGACATCAACCGTATCCAGTTGTCTAAGATGTAGACCAGTACGTTTGAAATTTCAGGACTTACTTCCCCACCTATACGGCGGAAATAATAGTCAATATCTTTTTTAAAGAGGAACAATGCTTCTTGAAGTGCTTTTCTGGTCTGGAATCCTTCCAGGGCCTCTGTAGCGTCTTTTATCCTCATGTTGACCTGGCTTAAAATCCAGGAGTTTATGGGCATCTTAATTTCTTCAGCTAGTTTGAAGGATTTCAATGAGACCCGACTTCCAGTTAACTCCCCCACCAGTTTACCAAACCCTGAAAACCATTCCAAACGTTTTTTAGTGCCTTTTACCTCGTTTTCCCTCCAGTCGAAGTCCTGCCAGGGCTCTGCCGATGACATTAAAAACAGTCTCACCACATCGGCTCCATAAGTTTCTATGGCATCTTGGAGGAGTATCACGTTACCCTTGGAGGAGGACATCTTATTTCCTTCCAGAAGTCCCATACCAAAGACCACGATTCCCTGGGGCCATTTTTCCCGGGGGAATATAGCGGAGTGGTGGAATATATGGAATGAAAGGTGGTTTCCCACCAGGTCCTTAGCCGATAGTCTCCAGTTTAGGGGATACCAGTAGTTGAATTCATCTTTTATATCGGAGAATAATTCAGGATTGATATCACCGGAATATTTATCCGCATCCAGGAATACATCGTCGAAGAAAGAATCATCCAACACCTCCGCATCCAGGTCTTTCATATACTTGGCGATGGCATAGTAGGCCATGTAGATGGTGGAGTCGCTTAGTGGCTCGATTATCCACTGTTTATCCCAGGGGAGTCTGGTTCCCAGCCCTAATCGACGGGTGCAGGCCCAGTCATGCAACCAGTCCAGGTAGTACTCGAAGTTAGCCCGTACTTCCTCAGGAACCATGGACATATTGTCCAGGCAATCCAGGGCCAGTTCTGTCCAGGTTTCATCGGAGTATTTAAGGAACCACTGGTCTTCCAGGATCCTCACCACACACTCCGTTCCACACCGGCATACGATGGGCCTCTGGGCGAAGTCGTACATCACGTCTCCCTTCTTAGATTCCAATAATTTCTTTATTATTTCATCCCGGGCGGATGGTACTTTTAATCCGCTGAAATCGGGTATGTTATACATAACTCCCTTGGCGTGTTCCAGTTTGTAAAGTTCGTTGGTTGCATCGGCCAGTTTTGGATCGTTCTGGTTTTTAACTCCTATTTTCTGGACCATCTCTTCTGCGGGGAATTCTCCAAACCCTTTAAGCTGTACTATGCTGATTGGCTCTAGCCTTTCTACCTGTTCTTTAAGCCCGTATTCTTCCAGGAGTTCACTGTTCTCTTTGAGGTCTTGGAGGGCTATGAAGTCTGCCGGGGCATGGCCCGGTACTGAATACACAACCCCTGTACCATATCCAGGGTCAACAAAAGAAGCAGGTAAGATGATGTGCTCATCATCAGTTAAGGGATTCTCTACATATTTACCGATTAATTCCCGGGGATTTACATCACCGGTTATTTCCGCATCAGGCTTCTGGTGGATGAGGTTATAGTAAGATTTTCTACTTATGACCCAGTTTTCATCACCTATTTTTACCTTGATGTACTCTACATCCGGGTTTAACCATAAGTTAGTAGCTCCATACAAAGTTTCCGGTCGGAAGGTGGCTGCTACCAGGTAATCATCGTCTATCTTAAATTTCACCAGGGTTAGTTCGTTTATGGCTACTCCTTCCCCCTCGAGGAGGTCGTGGTCTCCCACCGGGTTCTGATCTTCTGGACAGTACTTCACCGGGTGTTTCCCTTTACTTACGAATCCTCTGTCTTTAAGCTTGCGAAACTGCCATTCGATGAATTTCTGGTAGTGGGGGTCTGTGGTTCTAAATTCCCTTCTCCAGTCGATGGAGTATCCCATCTCGATCATTACCTCGTGGTATTCTGTGCTGAAATACTTCACAATGTACTCTGGATCGGTGAATTTTTGTAATTCCTCTTCCGGTACTTTGTGGACGTTTTTATAGATTTCCAGGGTCCAGGGATCCTGTCTTTCTATCCTCTTAGCTATCCCTATAACCGGGGCACCGGTCACGTGCCACGCCATGGGAAATAGTACGTTGTATCCCTGCATCCTCTTGAATCTGGCGTATACATCTGGTACTGTATATGTTCGGCCGTGGCCGATGTGCATTGCTCCGCTGGGGTAGGGATAGGCCACGGTTATGAAAAGTTTTTCCCTGTCATCCGGGTCCGAGTGGAAGAGTTTAGCTTTCTGCCATTCTTCCTGCCATTTTCTCTCTTTCTGGATTTGTGTCAAAATAATCACCGTTAAAATTAGATGTGTAAATAGTCTAGTTTTGTTAATTTAAGTTCATATTTAGATTTGAGTAATTAATAGATTTGAGTAATTAGGTTTACATAATTATTGATAAATCGTTTTTAATTTAATTCATCTTCCATCCACTGCAGGTATCCTTCAGAACCCTTTTTAACTTCCAATTCAAGTATGCATGGTGTTTCGTAGCTATGTACCTCTTCCACCCTCTTTATGACCTGGTCCACCTTATCTTTCTTGGTCTTGAGTATGAGTATGGATTCCTCATCTTCTTCTATTTCACCTTTCCAGAGGTAAAGGGAGTTTATCTGGGGAATTATATTGGTGCATGCCACTAATCTTTCTTCAAGGAGTATCTTAGCTATTTTTTTAGATTCTGAGCTTTCTGAGATGGTTATGTATATCAGAGAGTACATATCATGGCCTTCCTATCTTTGGTATGGGTGGTGGGACCAGCTTGTGTCCAGCGGCCCCCATCAACGATATGATCCTTAAAACCTCTTCTTCGCCTATGTCCAATTCATCTGCTACCTGGTCTGACTGTAATTTCTCGTCCTCCAGTAGATATAATATCTTATCCAGGAGTCCGTAGGTTATTCCCAGCTCATCTTCATCGGTCTGCCCCTGCCACAATCCGGCAGTTGGAGGTTTATTCAGGATATTAATAGGAATAGAGAGATGGATGGCGATTTTCTGGACGTCTGTCTTGTACAGATCACCAAGGGGCAGTAAATCAACACCCCCGTCCCCGTATTTGGTGAAGTACCCCACCAGTAATTCACTTTTATTTCCCGTGCCCAAGACCAGGCGGTTCATTGCATTAGCATGGTAGTAAAGGATCATCATCCTTATCCTGGCCTTTAAATTTGCCTGTGCAAGTTGATACTGTTCATCTGATGTTGAATCAACTGTTAAAGTATTGAACACTTCAAGTATATGGTCAATAGGGATTATCTTCTTTTTTATCCCCAGAACTTCCGCAATTGACAGGGCATCCTGCACATCTTCTGTGGCAGTGGTTTCGCTGGGCATTACCAGTCCCAGGATTTTATCCCTACTTACAGCCTGGGCAGCGATATACGTTACTACAGACGAGTCTATTCCCCCACTTAAACCTACCACCAATCCCTCTGATTTAGATCCTTCTATTTTGTCTTTAATGAATCTAGAAATGATATCAACAGTTTTTTTAGGATTTATAGTGGGTAGAATTGTTTTTTCATTGGACATTTTAGTTTCCTTCCTGTTATTTATAATTATTTTATAAAATAGGGTTCATTTCACCCTGATATTTTCAGCTGTGGTAGTGATAAGTTATAGTTATATTAATATTGATGCTTAATTAATGTAATCTGCATAATTTTATAAGCAGGTTTTTAGTTACTTAATATGACTTTAAAATTATAGATGGGAGGATTTTTAAATCACCTGATTTGAAGTTTTTTTATTGTGTTCAGTTTTTTTAAATAATCAAAATTATGTAAGAATCAATGAATTTAGAAATGGAGGAATTAGAAAATGGCATTTAAGGATCTTTTTAAGTTCAACAAAGGTAAAACCACGTTCGTTTTTATTGGAGGTAAAGGTGGAGTGGGAAAAACCACTGTCTCAGCAGCTACAGCCTTGTGGTTCGCCAAGAAGGGTAAAAAAACACTCATCATATCCACCGATCCAGCCCACTCCCTGTCCGACTCTTTTGAGCGAAACATCGGCTATAACCCCACACCCATAGCAGAAAACCTGGAAGCCCTGGAGATCGACCCAGACATGGCCATGCAGGAATACCAGGCCAAGATGAAGGAACAGCAGGCGCTTAATCCGGGCATGGGAGGTATTGATATGGGTATGATGCAGGAACAGATGGACATGGCCTCCATGTCCCCGGGTATAGATGAAGCAGCCGCTTTTGATAAGTTTCTCCAGTACATGACCACCGATGAGTACGATATCGTTATCTTCGACACTGCACCCACCGGCCACACCTTAAGATTACTCTCCTTCCCGGAAATGATGGATTCCTGGGTGGGAAAAATGATTAAAATCCGGCGCCAGGTAGGTAGTATGGCTAAAGCCTTTAAAAACATCATGCCCTTCATGGGAGATGAAGAAGAGGAAGACCGTGCCTTAGAAGATATGGAAGAGACCAAAAAACAGATAAGGGAAGCCAGAGGCATAATGGCCGACCCAGAGAGAACATCCTTTAAAACCGTGATTATCCCCGAGGAGATGTCCATTTACGAGTCAGAAAGGGCCATGGAAGCCCTTAAAAAGAACAACATGCTCACCGATGGGGTTATCGTGAATCAGATACAGCCAGAGGAAGCTGACTGTGAGTTCTGCCAGGCCCGGAGAGAGATCCAGGAAAAACGTCTGGAGATGATCAAAGAGAAGTTCGGTAACCAGGTAATCGCTGAAATACCCCTCTTAAACCACGAGGTTAAGGGAATGGATGAACTCAAGAAGATCGGTGAAATCCTCTACGGCGATTCAGATGAAGATGATGCCCCCATTGCTTTAGAGGGTTGAGAACTCTCATTTTAATATCTTTTTTATTCTATGACATACACTTCAAGTGTAAAAAATTTCATATTTTGCAATATTAAAGATTTTTCTGATGCATTTAATTACTCACTTATATGATCCGGAGATAGAAATCCGTAACTATCCACCAGTTCCTTAAACTCTTTCGTGTCAGAAACGCCATCTAAAGCCTTTTCTATATCTTGGAGGATGTGCATATCCCTGAATTTCTCTTCAACATCGGAGTAGTCCTTTTTTAAAACGATTTCCACCGCCACGTTTTCATCCTCAATTGAACATATTTTTCTGCCCATTTCATCTTCAAAAAATTTACAGGTTGCCACCATAAGAACATCTCCCATATTACTTAAAGTGATCTATTTTACACTTGAAGTGTATGTCTAATCATTGCATAATATTTAAATTTATTAAAAAATTAATCCATATATTTTAGTCCTTTCTAACGTCTTCCAATAACGTTGTTAATTATAATGGTCAATAAAAGCAGGACAGGCCATATCTCCAGCCTACCCATCCAGAAATCGATGATAAAAACTATTTTAACTAAATCAGGTGCAGAGGGAGTCATTATTCCTGAACTTAGCCCAACATTGCTTAAAGCCGATGCGACTTCAAATATCACCCTTGAAATATCTGGATAGTAGATCAAAACTATTACAACACTAATGATGTAGATAACAAGATAGGTGAATACGAATGCTCCTGTAATCCTTAAAACATCATCTGTTATTTTTAACTCTGATACGTGGTGGATTTTCTTAGCCATCACAGCTTTACCAGGTAAAATAAATGATCTAACCTGCCAGGAAACTCCTTTTAATAGTACACCTAATCTAAGCCACTTAATACCACCGCCGGTTGAAAGGGAACCGGCACCAATGATCATGAGTATGGTGATTAAGAATGTGCCGAGTCCAATCCATTTGGCCAGTAAGTCTGGATAGAAGGCTGTTTGGAGGCCGGTTGTGGTTATGGCAGAGACCATCTGGAATAGGGCATATCTAAAGTTCAAAAGAATATCATTCCCATAAACCTGGTTGTTAAATAAAACTAAAGTTACCAGAAGGGTGGATAAAATAATTAGAGAATATGCTACCTTGGTTTCTATATCCTTGAAATATTCCCTCCAGTTACCTCTAAGCACCGTATAATGAAGAGCGAAGTTTGTAGCACCAATTATCATAATAATCATGGCCGCTATTTCAATCCAAACACTATTATAGAATAAAAGACTGGTGTTATGTAGCCCAAATCCTCCGGTGGATAAGGCCGTGAATGCATAGAATACTGAATCAAATAGGGGCATACCAGTTATATAAAAGAGGATTATAGCTATTGCCGTAAAAAACAGATAGATATATACTATGATCTTGGTGGAATGTTTTATACTTGGCCTTAAACGCTCTTCCCTACCTTCTGCAAGGTAAAGGCGTAAAACATCAACACCTGTAGATCTTAAAAGAGCCAGGAGTAGAAATATTATGCCCAAACCACCAACCCACTGGGTAAACGCACGATAGAAGTGGATGGTGTATGAAACCGTATCCAGGTTAGTAAACATGCTGAAACCGGTTGTTGTAAACCCCGACATGGCTTCAAAATAGGCATTAAGATAAGACAATTCACCAGAAAAATAATAGGGTAAAGCTCCCAGAGCACATGCTATAAGCCAGATTATCGTTGAAAATATCATGGCACTTTTCAGGGTCATTTGCATTTCAACTTTGAAAAGTTTAACGAAAACAATACCAATAATCCCGCTTATAATAGAAGATAGAATAAATGGAATAAAATATTGAGGTTCATAATAAATAAGTGCTACAATAAGTGGAATTAACATGGCCACTGCCAGAAGTAAACATGCATCACCAACGTAATGTAAGATAGTTTTTAATTCCCTTCTGCTTAGTCTATGAACCCTTTGCATTTAAAAACCCCTTTGTCTTTTAATTTAAAACAAACTTTTAGCAGTTGAAAGCGGTTAAATGGACCGTTTAAAAAAAAACTAATAGATCATTAGGTGTCCATATACTATTTTTAAACTCTTTAAGATAGATCAGCCAAATATATATAATTTTCGACTGGAAAAACCAAGGATAAAAATTCTCTGTGTTTCATTGATCCAAAAATAACTGGATAATAAACAAAATTGTAAAAAATAAAAATAAGGTTTGGAGGAATCCTAAAAGGCCCCTCCTCCACCTCCACCGGATCCGCCACCGACACCTCCTACGCCACCTCCGCCACCAAATCCTCCACTGTATCCGTTTCCTGTAGATGTAGTGTCTATTCCAACACCTATTGCATTTGACAGCATGTAGTATCCACCATAGTAATGGAAGCGGTAGATCTCACTACTTTCTATTTGATCCTTAGGCAGTGATTTCTCCATGACTTTGAGTACGGCTTTTGCAACACCTAGCGCAGTGGCATATACCAAATATTTATTCCATATCACAACAGATTCAGGAGGATATTCTTTTATAAGGCTGAAATCCTGGATGTATCTCTCGAAGTTCTGCCATTTAGCATCGTACTCCTCACCATAGGTGGTCCATTGACCAGCGATCCTCTGAGGTAGGAAAAAGGATAGTATGGCCACTATTTCTAAAATTAGGGAAGATATCAAGGGCCAACGGGCTGCAGGAAGGTGATCAACGACTGTGCATAAAAATACAAATACTGCTAATATCATCGTTGCTACCGCATACATCTTTAAATAGGTATCACCCCTCTTGTTGAACATCTTCTTAAGCTCATCGTCAGTGACAAAATCTTCTCTTATAATGTCTTTCCAATTATAATATGTTTCCGCGAATGATTGAGCTCTTTTATGATGAGTTATGCCTTCAGAAATTTCATCTAGGGATATTTTTCCCTTTCTTTCGTAACATCTCAAGAATTTTATTATCTCTTTTTCGAATTTTTTAAGCTTAGATGTGCGCATTTTATGGTTGATTTTAAAGAACAATTTATGTTCACCCTTTAAAGAATAATCTTCCTTGTTTGACTTCTTTGCGCTGAAAAGTATGTATTTTCTATCGATTAAATCCATTATTGTCGCTTTAAAGCCATCCTTATTTGGTTCTCCCACCTTCGAGGATCCGCAAATGGCATTGACGATGGCGGGTGGATCATCAGTGGGTATGTCTCGCTCGTATTCTGCTCTATAATCTATTTTAGGCTCCCTACCATAAATCAAATATATTACTATGGGAATTAAACATATTAAAAGCATTATAACCGTTAACACTTGGTAAAAAAAGGTTTTGAAGTTTAATAAATTTTGATAATCACTTTGAACCTTTTCAATTTCAGCTAAACCGTTCTGATTGATGATTGCACCACCTGTGGGGTTGGCTTGAAACTGGTCTTTGGGCATGACCATCCTTATCTCATAAAAGTGGCCACGGGGAACATTTTCACTAGATACATATAGAGTATTGCCCTGCCAGCTGGAATTTCCATTATAGTATGGTGGATTCAACCAGTATTTAACCCCATCATTGGATTTAAGATGGATATAGGCGTTAATTTGTCCTATATCTACCTCCCACCACTCTCCAATAAGTTTATAGTGTAATTCAGCTATGTCGTTGTAAAATTTGATAACATGTACAAAATCGTATTCTATAACTACATCTACATCTCTATCGGTGATGGGAGTTGTCATCTGGGGATCAGAGTAAAGATAAACCTTTATCCTTTTGTTATTACCGTTATTAATCTCTTCAAAATGGGAGTATGCACCATCTGAAGATACTTTTATATTTTGGATGTGCTGATTAGCACCTATTGGTATGTCCCTATATATTCCGTTATAAGTCCCTTCAAAAGAGTAATGAAGGGTTTCTTTAACGTGTAACGTCCCATCTTCCTGGGGATAAAGATCCATGTTGATAAAGGGTATGGTGTAGCTTCTATCAGCTGCTGCTGAAGCAGCACCTAAACCGGCTGATAATAACAGGAAAGTAATAAATACTGACAAATAGATTTTATCAACCATAGATACTCATCTGACTGAAATGAATTCATTAAAATAAAAAATAAGGTTTGGAGGAATCCTAAAAGGCCCCTCCTCCACCTCCACCGGATCCGCCGCCGACACCACCGACTCCTCCTCCGCTGCTTCCTGAAGTTCCAGTGGTCATTCCACTATGCAGTGAAGTGGAAAGTAGAGCGTATCCACCGTAATAATGGAACACGTATATATCACTACCATCTAATTGATCCTGGGGGAGTGATAGTTCCATGGCCTTACGGACGGCATCAGCAACACCTAAAGCTGTAGCGTAAACTAGATATTTATTCCATATGGCAACAGATTCGGGCGGATATTCCTTTATTAAACTGAAATCCTGGATGTATTTCTTGAAGTTTCGCCATTTGGCATCGTATTCTTCACCATAGGTGGTCCATTGTCCAGCGATTCCTTGAGGCATGATTAAGGATATTATGGCCACTATTCCTAATATGATGGAGGAATAAAAGGCCCAGGTGGCTCCAGGTAAGGGGCTGTTAAGGCTGAAGTAAAATACTATTGCAGCTAGTATTAAAGCTCCATATCCAAATGCCTTTAAATAAGTATCTCCTTTCTTGTTGAATATCTTTTTAAGTACGTCGTTGTTAAGATAACTTTTTTTAATAGATGATCTCCAACCGTCGAAGGTCAACCTAAAGGATTTCGCACCGGACTGGTCGGACAGGTCATCAGAAATGTCATCCAAAGATATTACTCCCCCTTTTTCATAACCCTCCAGGAAACGTAGTACATCTAATTCAAAATTCTTAAGTTTAGATCTATCCATGTCCTGGTTAATTTTAAAGGACATTTCACCAGATAAACCAACATCTTCCTTTGCAGATGGATCAGAATGGAAAAGCAGATATTTTCTATCGATTAAATCCATAATTGTGGCCTTAAAACCATCCATATCAGGTTCTCCAATTTTTTTAGAGAACCCAGGCCCGCAAATAGCATTAACAACGGCAGGAGGATCGTCCGTTGGTATATCACGCTCATATTCCCCCTGGTAATCTATTTTAGGCTCTCTACCATAACGTAAATAAAGTATCAAAGGGATGAAACAGGCCAATAACATCAACACTGATATCAGGGAATAAAGAAATGTTTGAGAGTCTATTTCGTTTTGATAATCGTTTTGAATTTGTTCAATTTCAGCCAGACCATCCTGGTTGATGATCGTACCGTTGGTGGGGTTATCTTGAAACTGGTTTTTGGGTATGACCATCCTCAGTTCATAAAACTCGCCGGTAGGCACAGTTTTACTGGTTAACTGGAGGGTGTTACCCTGCCAGCTGGAATTTTCAGTGTAATACGGTGGGCTTAACCAGTACTTCACACCTTCACTGGAATTCAGATGGATATTGGCATTAACCTGGCCTATGTCTACCTCCCAATCCTCTCCAATCAGTTTGTAATGTAATTCGGCGATATCATTGTAAAATTTAATGACATGGATAAAATCGTATTCTATAGTTACATCCACATCTTTATCGGTGATAGGAGTGGTCATTTCGGGATCAGAATAAAGATAAACCTTTATCCTCTGGTTATTACCGTAAGGACTTACTTCAAATCTAGAGTAAGCACCCTGTGATGATACATTTATATTTTGAAGCTGCTGATCACCGCTTATAGGTATATCCCTGTATATTCCATTATAAGTCCCTGAGAAAGAGTAATGGAGGGTTTCTTTAACATGGAGTGCTCCATCCTCCTGAGGATAAAGGTCCATATTTATATAGGGTATGGTGTAGCTTCTGTCTTGAGCAGAAACAACCCCTAAACCCGCTGAAATCAATAGTGAGATAATTAATACCGAGAGCCAGAATTTTTTATCCTTCATCCAATCCCCCATAAAATTGATTAAAATTTAACTTCTGGAACTTCTCTTTCGGCTTCCGGTGCTTCAAAGAATTCTTCTTCCTGGAAATTGAATTGGTTGGCCACTAAGTTGCTGGGGAACATCTGGATTTTATTGTTATACATCAAAACCGTGTCGTTGTAAAACTGTCTGGAGTAGGCGATTTTATCTTCGGTTTCTGATAGCTGTCTCTGTAAGTCTTGGAAGTTCTGGCTGGCCACCAAAGTAGGGTAGTTTTCTGCAACGGCAAAAAGAGATTTAAGCGCATCTGTCAGCATGTTATTTGCCTGCGCATTCTCCTGTGGTGTCTGAGCATTCATCAAACCGGCCCGTGCCTTGGTGACGTTTTCAAAAACACCCTTTTCATGTGCTGCATAACCTTTAACTGTCTCCACCAGGTTAGGTATAAGGTCAGTTCTCCTTTTAAGCTGAACATCTATCTGGGACCAGGCGTTCTTAACCCGGTTTCTCAGATTTATCAGGCTGTTGTAAATTGCAACAAAATACACTACTATTCCAATTACTATGATTAGTACTATTATACCAATAATTAATGTTAGCATTTCCTCACCTCTATGACAATGTTTATTTCCTTTACATCTATTTAAATTTATATATAATTCATACAAGTTTAGTAGAAGGTTAATATGATTATTAAAACAACTGACAACTGCAAATATTTCAAGGCACTGGACGAAACCCTTATATGTGAACTATTACATCCAAAAAGGGAAAAAAATGACTTAAAAATGAACTTCAGCATTGCCCATGCCATTCTAAAACCAGGAGAATCTTCCCTGCCACACCGAATGAAATTATCGGTGGAAGTATATTTCATACTGGAGGGTAAAGGCTTTATGCATATAGAAAATGAATCAGAAGAAGTTGTTCCCAATCAGGCTATTTATATACCTCCAGGTTCGGTTCAATGGATTGAAAATATTGGAGATACTGATTTGAAGTTTTTATGTATGGTTAATCCCCCATGGAATGCCGGAGACGAAGAATTAACTAAATAATTTAAAATATGACCATCACACACATATAGCTGAAATTTTCATTTAAAACATCCAACAGGGTCGTTTTCACCATCCTTTCATCAGGATAGCTTAACCTTTCACAGATAGCAACTTCTCTCTGGGGATCAATGCTATTATCGAGTAAAAATTCAGCTACTTCTTTCACATTAAAATTAGGAAGTACCATAGTGGGTTTATCATTCTCCAATGCTTCTAATAACTGGGAAGAAACTCCTTTTCCGTGTAAAGTTACTAAATTCGCTTCATCCCATGAAATTTCCAGTTTCGCGGCGCATAGCTGGATAGAGCTTATACCCGGAACCACTTCCACATCTAAATTACCTGATAAGTCTAAAACTGGTTTTAAAATCCCAGAAAATCCTGGATCTCCCGTTGAAAGTAGAGCTACAGATTTACCTTTTCTAACCTCTGAAATGGCATGCCCGAAGCCTTTCTCCATATTCTTAGGATCCAACTCTATTTTCTCTCCAGTCGTCTCCGAGAATAATTCCAACGCCCTTCTACTTCCGATGAGAACTTCCACTGAATCAACGATCTTTTTGGCCTTAAAAGTCAGATAATCCTCTGAACCGGGGCCAATACCAACCACGAATAGTTTGGACATCTCATTGCACCTTCAAAATTTGCGGAAACCTCTGCTTCCGTAATTATTTTATTCCCTGACTAATATAATTATACTGATAAGGGGGGTGACTGATTGGAAAGTAAGTGTTCAGAAAACCTTACTAAAGACGAATCAGATACTATTTCCGAATTTTTACCGCCACCAAATCCTAAAATTGCATTTAACCATATTTCACAGGAAATATCAGAAAGAGCGAAAGCTATTTTAGACGATTTATTGACCAAAAAGCAAATTACTCCCGATAAGGTGAACCCTGCAGATAGGCATATGGGATTCCCAACCCAAACCCCTGGAAGCATTAGACGGATTTTTGAAATGATCCCTGGTATTTTCACCTGGATATTCATACTTACACCGCTGATTGCAGTCTTCATGAGTATTCCCTATATCTTGGTGGGATATATCACAGTCATAGTGATTTACTGGTTATACCGGGCGTTTCTTTTTGTTTACGGCCTCTGGATTGGTATTAAAAGGACCCGGCATGATGTCAAGGTAGGCTGGATGGATAAAATCCAGAATGAATATAGGGAAGAATACGAAAAATTGAAATACGTATTAATTTACCCCGTATACAACGAAGGACTGGAAACCATAGAACCTTCCGTAGCAGGATGGGCAGATTCAGACGTAGACACCCAAAAGATATCCTTCGTGGTGGCCATTGAAGAAAAACACGCCCAGCAGTGCATCGAATACTTCGAATATATCAAACAAAAATATGGGCACTATTTCAGGGAAATCATCTACTACGTTCATCCTGCAAATATCAAGGGAGAAGTCATGGGTATAAAGGGAGGTAACATCAACTGGGCCACTCGACACTTTGTCCAGAAAATCAAAGAAAGGGGAGAAGACTCTAAGGACTATCTGCTGTTCACCTTCGACTGCGACCAGATCCCCCATAAGAAGTACATGTCTGCCATCACCTACAAATTCCTGAGCAGCAAAAACAGGTACCATAAATTCTACTCCAGTGCCGTGCACACCTTCAACAACAATCTCTGGCGTGTACCTGCCCTGGTACGGGTTTTTTCCACGTCCCTGACATTGGTAGTTCTACACGGGTGGACCGTCCTTAAGAAAAGTAAGGATACCTGGTCATCCTATGCTGTCAGCCTCAAAACAGTTGAAGATGTTAACTACTGGTGCCCCGACATTGAAAACGATGACACCGCATTTTACTGGAATGCCAAGGTCCGTTTCGATGGTGATTTTTCTGGTGAAGAAGTTTACATTCCCACCTATAACGACGCCGTGGAAAATGAGAGCTACGTTAAAACCCACCGTTCCCTCTACAATCAGCAGCACCGTTGGGGCTGGGGTATAATCGTATTCCCTATAACCCTGGCGGGTCTCTATTACAATGGGAAAATACCGTTGAAAAAGCGTTTAAGGATATTATGGACTCTTTTTGATAATCAGCTCTTCTTCCTTACGGTGGTTTACCTCATCACCTTCGGGATTCCCTTATTAAACTTTTTCAGTAAGATGTTTCTGGAAATCCCTGTATCGTACAATATACCCAGCTTATTAGGGTACATACTTCTCGGGGCCACTCTGTTAAATATACCCATCGTTATCCTCCGCCGCAACATAATTCCCGTACCGGAAGGTTGGCCCTGGTGGCGTCATGTCTGGGACTTCATAGAAACCGGGGCGATAATGGTTAACATGCTCACCTTCGGATTTTTACCCTACTTACAAGCGCAAACTGAGCTGTTACTGGGAATGAAGCCTAAGAGGAAGTTTAATGTGACTGAGAAAGTGGTTATTAAGGGTTCTTCTCGTGGGAAGGTTGTGTAGTGGTTTATCTTGACATAAATTTTTCTTCCAATAATCTATCAACTATTCTGGAAATATTGGTTGTTAAAAGCTTGTAATAAGTTTTATAAGCTTTAATTACATCATTCTCATTTATCACATCACGATCAGAATTTACTGCACTGCATCCTGCAAGGAACAGTAGAAATGCATTTTCTGTTGCTGGAAAGTTGAAATATGGACTTCCATATGGTAAAATACTAAAAAATATACCATAGTTTATAACTCCCCGATTAATAGGGATACCGGAGAGAACATAAGCTCTTTTATGTAACGGTGGGAATGCCGACATTTGCACATTTGGTCTGTTAAATCCAATTCCAGATGGAGT
>MVQY01000126.1 GCA_002067325.1 Methanobacterium sp. PtaU1.Bin097 | reverse complement strand
GCCACCTGTTTATCGTAGTTTTCCTCGTAGACCTTAACTCCCTTGATCACTTTGTAGGGTTGGGGAGCATTGATTTTCAGGTTATTTTTTAAACCGGACAGTGTGGGGACGAAGATACCACAAACAACAGATATGTCGGGGTTTAGCTTATCTTCTGAAGTAAGGTTGGATTCGTGATCATGAGATAGATAACAGCATCCAAATTCTCCCTCGTATCCCTGGGAAAAGGCGTGTATCTCCCGGGCAATCAGTCCATGGGTAAAGCATTCAGCGGTGGCAACTTTTAACATATTTCTTTTTTCCCGATGTTCATGATCAAATTGAACACTTCTTTCAACCCGAATCAGAACACCCTTTTTACGTAAAATCAAATCAGACACTCATCTCATCCATCTTCAGTTTATTATCCATTGATCAGTAACTTCAATATTTCCCTGGTCATTTTATTGGCGTATTCATCCAGGACGTAAGGTGTGATGGGGATTTGGTCTTCGATGAATCTACCGGTGGTTATTATTTCATGGTTTTCTTTGATCCCCTGTTCTTTAAGCAACCTGACGACTGGATTACTTTCGTCTGCCTGGGAGATGTCCATGATCTTTATTTCTTCTTCACCTATACCAAAAACACCGGCGGTACTTATGGTTTTCGCCCCAATCCAATGGGCTTTCTTGATTATAGCAGCAGTGAGGCCAATGGTGTCTCCTCCGGCTATCTGGATGGAAACCACATCTCCTTCCAGGGTATCTAAATTATCGAGTGTCAGATCTTCCCTGATGGGTATCACTTTTCTTAGATCATCGGGGTGGGTGCATATACTTTTAAGGAAGTCCACCTTGTAATCACCGAACTGCGCGCCAAACAACTTGAAGATGACATCTGTCTCAGTAATTCTCTGGTTATCATAGCCAGTTATTATTTTTGGCCCTCCTCTATGGACCTGGATTAAATTTATACCAATTCTTATTCCTAATCTTCCAACGCCGATCAATGTCACCTGACCCTTAGGAATTTTACTATCTTCTGATGCTTTAATGTTCATTTCTAATTCTCCTTTAATTTTCTTCCAAATTATGTTCCGATATTTTATAACCGGGTAGGGGTAGTAGGCGTTGGGCTTATAACATATCAAATTTAAGCAGTGGGAAATTTAGGGGCATCTAAACAATCGAATGATACATTTGAGCGAAAATGTGATGAATTGGTTGTAAAGATGGCCCTCTCTTTCCAATTTTTCATTCGAGGAGGTTGCGGAAGAAAAAACTATCCTCAAACTAAAGAGATTCCATCTATTATAAATACTTTTTTATAAATTAGTATTACTTTTTGGGGTTTATATCCCGGTTTGTAATACATGTAAATAGAATTTTGAAGTACAATTAAAGGGTAATACCTTTTTAATCAATTTCTAAGTTTATATATGACTAATTGATTTTTGATTTGTTATATTTTCAGATTATTGAACCAAAATCCCTATAATTTAATGGTATTCCAGGGTACTCTATCAGGGACTAATTCAGTTTCTAATCCAAATTCAGATACCAGTTTGCATAATTTTACAAGCCCGGGTATTTCAGTAGCATAATGAGTGGCGTCAAGTACATTCACTCCTAAATTTTTGGCCAACAATGCAGTTTGATGGGTCAGGTCCCCTGATAAAAATAAGTCCACCTTCTTTTTATGGGCCAATCCCACATAATCTGGTTTGTTGAGACCGAAACCAGAGACCAAAGCTACTTTTCTAATTACCTCTGGAGGATGGTTATTTATCATTTTGATATGGTTAGTTTCCAGAGAACTGGCTAACTTTTTAATGAAATCGCCCATGTTGGTGGACGTCCAACAGATTCTACCGATTCCTGTATTTTCATCAAAAACATCCCGGATCCTGAGTCCTAAATGTTCTGCTAGAGCGTCATTTGCCCCTCCCTTCACGATATCCCAGTTGGAATGAATCACGAAAACTGGAAAACGGGGTTTAAAAAGAGGGGGATGATGGCAGATAACCAGTTCAGCGTCTAATTTAGATAGATCATGACACGGTAGGAGGTCCAGTAAAACCTGAACCTTATCTACCTCCAGTTTATCAGGATCATCATCACCGAAATATCCTATCCTATCATTTTCCAGGGCCAACTCTGGTGGGACTTTCTCATCGAGTAACAGGAAAAGTTCAGAGGCTAACATCTTATCTTCTACCTTCAACTAATATTTCAGTGTTCAATTTTGACATTTTCTACCTTTAAACTAACACTTTCTACCATCAACTACTATTTCCACCTTCAACGCTGACATCCTCCACCCAGGAGTCCAGCTCGTCCAGGTATCCCTGGATTATATCATCACAGGAGAAGGGTTCTAGGGTGGAAATGATAAGTGCGGGCTTTTTTGTAAGGTCTAGAAATTTATGCACATTTTTTTCTTTAAATAGAATGCCTTCATAGAATTCCATACCAGTGACCCCATATAAAACTCCTGGTTTTCTTAATGCGTCTTCCAGGCTTTTCCTTATAATTTCAATGGTGAGGGTCATGGTGCCAGAAGTTTTAGAGTTAAGGCCCTGCGTCTTTAAAACACCTTTGTGGGGGGTGGTCGCTCTTTTTAATCTGTCTGGGGTGTTATTTTTTCCTTTTATCATTTCATCGCTCCCATCAGAAGTAGGATCCTCCACCAGAAATATCTTCCCATGGATATTTCTGGCCGTATCCGGTGTTAAACCTCCTAAACCGGTGGTGTCTATGACCAGATCGGCATCTTTGATCACACTTATTTCTGATGTGAATTTAACATCCATCTCCACCAGATTTCCCAGATGAGGGTGAATATCAACCACTGTAACATCCGTAATCTTTTTCAACATCATGGATAACCCGATCCCTGTAAGATATGCACCCACTATTACGGTTTTTTCAATATCAACATCTAAGGAGTTAATCCAGTTGGAGACAGCGCTGCATTTTTTTTCAATTATTCTCTCCAGCAGATCCTTCACAGTTATCAGGGACTTGGTGGTTGAAACCTCTGAGGTGATTCCATTTTCTGAAATAATTCTCTTCTTTGAAGTATTTTTTCTCTCTGGGATTCTCTTCTCTGAGGAATTTTCCCTCTCTGGATTAATTCTCCTTTCTGGACTCATCTTATCCTCTTCAATCTGATTCTATTTAAAGCCTGTTCAATCTCTTCGCCCACGACTGTTTCTAAATCTTTTTTATGCAACACATGAGGGGGTGAGGTGGTGGCGGTAAGTATCCTGCCCTTGTTATCAGTTATAACCAGCATGGAACCGGAGCCTGGAACACCCAGACGGCCCCGGGCAACCACCACATCACATTTGCACTGGTCAACCGCCATGATTGCCTTGGTAATCGCTGGGAGCCGGTTTAAATCAGCGGCACTGGTGTTGATGGGTAATTGTTCCGCCTCTGGAAGTCCAAATTGTAACAAAACATGATTTATACCCTTCACTTTCTCTTTGTTCCCTGTGGGGATTATTATCTTCCGGGCAGATTTCAGGTAGTCCTGTATAAAAATGATCTCTTCTTCTGTATCGCCCCTTCTTGTCCCATTGAGGGACTGTTCACCAGCATTTTTGATTATGTCTTCTATTTTCATCAATTATTCACCATATCCAATTCAAAATATATTCAATCCCACACCTACGACTCCAGATTCAATCCCAGTTCCTGGACCACACCCACCACGTCTTTAAGGTTTCCATAAGTGGGTGATCCAACTCCTTTCACAACTGAAGGGTAGTCTTCTGGAATAACAGTGGCCACATTATCCGCACCGGCAATTAAAGAATATTTCACATTTTTCGGTCCGATGGTGGGGGTGGGGACGGTTATCCTTACATGGGGGAACATCAGTCTGGTTATGGCGATGGTTTTCACCTGTTCCAGGAGGGAGCATGGAGGGTGGTTTTCCATAGGGGTGTTTTTATAGGGGTTGAAGCCCATTATGGGTATTTCACCCAGGCAGGGGAATTTTTTAAGAAAGAGAAGATGGTTAACCCTGTCCTGGTAGGATTCCCCCAAACCAATTAACAGTCCTGATGAGAGCTCTATTCCCTGGCTGGATATTTTCTCACATGTCTTGATTCTGTCTTCCAGTTTTTCACCGGGTTTAACTTCACTGAACAGGCTTTGATTTACTGTTTCCAGATTACAGCATACAGTATCTGTATCATATTTATAGAGCTCCTTCAACGCTTTTACAGTTAAATCTGCACCGACATTTACCAGGAGCTCTAATGAAGTATTTTCTTTAACTATTTTTGCTGCGTTAACCGCCTGAAATCCGAAATAACCATGGGCTCCGGAGCAGCTTACCCTGGGTATGCCTGATTTTTCCACGCATTTTACGGCATCCAGTATTTCACGGTCTTCTTTAAAAAAGGGATGGTAATATCCATCTAAGGAAGTTCTGGCTGCAAATCCACAGTATTTACATTTAGGGGTTACCTGGCAGATGTTGGTGAGGTGTACCGTGGAGGTGAGTTTTATAGCATTATTATGAGAGTTTCTCACATCATAGGCAGCTTGCATCAGCTCTATGAGATCTTCTGCATATTCTATTTTAAATAATTGTAATAACTCATTTTTATCAAGATTATCTTCTGTTTTGGCTTTTTTGATGATGTTTCTTATCAATTTGACACCGGATTAATTTTTATTTAAGTAACTGTAGTTATAACTGAATTAAACGCATTAAAAAATAAAAAAAGAATTTAAGGTAAAATTCTTTACTCTGGGACCTTACAGGTTGGGCCTTTTCCTTTTCTGTTTGCTAGGACCTCCATGACTGAGGGGAGCATTTCTGCAGCAGCTCCGAAGTTCATGGAATCGGCGGTTCCCAGAAGTGCTCCTGGGTCCAGTTTTTCTTCCATGTGGTCTATTCCCACACTGTCCATCAGATCGGTTACCTGTGCCAGTGACTCTTTAGCCATCATCTGGGCGAAACCTGCAGGAGCTCCCAGAACGTTCATTACAGAGTCACGGTAACTCAGTATTCCGGCGTAGGTAATGGCGGTAAGTGCAGAGCACATGTCACATACTGGTCCGAGTAGTGTGGCTGGTAGTTTGAAGGCACTTCCTCGAGCTGCAACACCCCAATCCACCAGGTCACAAATGGCTTCTTCTGAGGCGAAACCTTCAGCAACGTATACCTGTCCTTTCATTTCAGGTACTGCACCAGGGTGGTATGATGATACGTTGAATTTTGGTGCGGCACTTACGTCGCTGCTGCTTATGTCCTCGAATATTTTCTGGAACATGGTGGTGGGCACTGTACAGGCATGGGTTAAAATGGCACCATCTTTAATATCATCGGCGAATTTTTCGATGATTCCCGCTTGCATGTCTCCTTTAGGGAACCAGGTCATGATCCAGTCTGCATCCTGGACAGCTTCGTTATCATTGGTGGTGATTTCGAAACCTAGATCTTCAGGATGAGTGAAGTGAATGGCGCCCTGTGGTGGTTTTGGAAGGTCCTTTGCAACTTCATTGACTTTTTTTCGTATCTGGGGCATTATATTTTCTGGATTTTCTTTATGGGCTTCTATTACCTTTTCATATTCAAAATCGTCTATCACTTTGAAGTCGTTATCAAATACAGGGTCTGATACTACCACTTCATCTATTCCTGCCAGTTCCTTTAATTCGGCACCCATAATAATGGTGGAATGGGTCATGGATATTTCTGGTTTTCCTACTTGTTCTGCCACTTCACAGGCTCGGCTGAAATTGGTTATCCCACTGGCTGCGTGGGTTCGGTAACAACCCGCTCCTAATATTGCAAGTTTAGTCATACTATCACTCCTTTTTTCTGCTATAAGTAATACTACTTTTATTTTTTGTAGTACAGAATTAGATAGTCTAACATAATATAAATGTTTTTATTTGTATTACTATGGTCACTAAAGATGGTGGTAAACGTAATATCATGTGCAGGACGACCGGGTAATAAAAACCCAATAAGTAATATTATTTAATTCCTGGAGATGGTATTCTAAATAGCTACGTTAAGCCTCCCGTTTGGGGAGTTCTCCTCGTAACTAGCCCATGATTATACTGATCATATTATTATTTCATAAAAAAGAAAGAAAAATCCTATGTATTTTACATTAAAAAGGGTTATTAATTCTTTTATTTTAATATAATTCATAAATAGATTTATCTAACCTTTAAAAATCCTTTTAAACTGTTTTTATCCATACAAACATTTATAACTGTAATACTACTTAACGAATTATTAACATCTGGAGGTAATATAAAAATGGCCATTAATAATACAAAGGTGGATGTTTACATAGATGAAATCAAGATGATCCGTCCCGGGAGTAATTTCGTAAAGGGTGAACATAATTTAAACGTTGATTGGAGTATCGACTACACCATAAGAGAAGATGAAATCACAGAATACATTTGTACCTTAGCGGCAATAGGTGAAACCCCACTTAAATTTGCCATCCATGGTTTTCTGGA
>MVQY01000125.1 GCA_002067325.1 Methanobacterium sp. PtaU1.Bin097 | reverse complement strand
TTACTTGTAGATTCGGCCAGCTTTTTCTGGTTGCATCCTTCATTTTTATACAGAAAATATAGAAGATACCATTGTTTCAGAGTAATATCGTGGTTTTTGAGTTTACTTCCTGTTTTTCTTTTCAGTCTATGATTCAATTTCAAAACTGTATATAAAATATCGTTTTCATTGAATATGTAACCTGTATTACCATCTTTTATAGTTGTTTTCATATTTTTGTGAGACCTATAAATTAGTTGATATATCAATTATTTCATTGGTTGTATATAAAGGTTACAAATTCAAGAACAGACTAAAAGTGTTATTTTTATCCTAAACCTTGGCTATCCTAATCGTTTTTCTTACAATTTTGTGTCTTCAAAGGCTGAATTATCCATATGATTTAAGATATAAAATGAATATAAATATGAACAAATCCATATAATCCTATCTCCATTTCTTTTAAGGGTGACATTATGTACAGCATCCGGAAACTCACTAAAAAACCATTGTTCATTCTACTTTTAATCACAGGGATAATCACTGTCTATCTATTTTATAAACAGATTTACATCGGAGTGCCTTACTACGATGTCTTTGTTTACCTGAACAACGCACTGATCTTCGCAGGGATACCAGTTGCTAATTTGAGCGTTATTTATCTATCACCTTTAATGCCCTTTTTAACCTCCCTGGTTTTCCGGGCGGGATATATATCAGCCAATGCACTCTTCATACTGGACGCTGTACTGTTCATCTTGGCAGTGGCCGGGCTTTACTTGCTGTTCAGGCAGCAGTTTAATGAAATCCAGAGTTTTTCCGGGTCTTTAATTTTCTTATCATTTCCTCTGATATTCACCTGGGCAGTCTCCGGGGCTATAGATATCCCTGGAGTCGCATTTTCCATATGGACTATATATTTGCTGGTTCTGGGTGTGAGGAAGGATTCCAGATACCTGTACCTGGTGTTTCCCCTGCTGATGGTGGCTTTCCTGGCCAGGTACACCTCGGTTATGCTGGTCTTCCCCATATTTCTGTACCTTTTGATAAGCGATAATCTCCTGCAGAATTTTAGGAAGATAATCATAGGTGTATTGGGTAGTTTAGCCCTTATCGTGCCTTTTATGGTTTATTTCTACAATAAACTGGGTAACCTCGACCCTCTCATCAACCTGTTCACCTCTACGGTGATGGGCGCCAGTGGCGCGGTTAATGATTTGGGTTATAACCCGGATAAGTTGTATTTCCTGAACAACTTGCTTAACTACATATCCGTTGGCCCTCTACAAGGTGTTTACCGTGAGATACAGAATCCTTCACAGGGATTTCCATCTATATTAGCTTACATATTGATTATCATCGTTATATTAGGATTGGGGATTTATCTCTACCAGATCTTTAAGAAAAAAATTGAAAGTATTGATTCTGATGGGAAGAGGACAATTATACACTCCTTGATACTGGTTGTCTTATTATGTCTGGGAGGTGGTAGTTTCTTCTACTCATCCTACCTAATCACGGAGCTGATATTTTTAGCCGTACTTTTTACAGGATACAGACTGTTTAAAGGCACCGGTGAAAAATTGGAGATGGATTTCCTATTTTTATCCTGGTTTGCAGCCTTTTTTATATTTCACAGTATAATCCCTCTTAAGGTGGACCGTTACTTCATCACCATGACCCCTGCACTGGCTTACTTCATCATTTTAGGTTTAATCACGGTGATCGAGAAATACAAGTCCATTTTAAGTTTTAAAAAGATAAAACCAGAGCATGTTTATCTCATCGTGGCCATCATACTGTTGGTGTCCACGGTAGCGGTCCATGTAGGCCACACACCTAAACACGGCTACGGTTACTACATACAAAACTCCAGTGACTGGCTCACCCAGTACGACCCCAGCTACCAGGATAAAAACATATTCTCAGACTACGACCCGGCAGTCACCTGGTCTCTTAAAAAGGAAGTTAAATTTGCAGTCCCCCGCCTGTACCCAGATCCAGAAGCATTCAGCAGATTTTTACTGGACAACGATGCAGACTACTATATAGACGCCCTCACCGACCATAAATGGGAGATACCAGGTTATCATGTGATTGCGAAGATGGGAAGTATCTGGATCTACGAGAGGGATTCTTAAAGAAGAAGAACTCATTAGGAAGAGATATATTCAAAATTAAAGGATGAAATTCATGGAAAAAGAGGAAATAATCACTGCTATCTCTCAGATCCGGAGGGAAATAGGCCACGAAGACTTAACACCAGATATAAACGATGTTATATTCGATGAAGAAAAGTCAGAACTCCTTATCATAGCATCCGACCGGCCTGAGAAATCTTTAGTGATAGGTAAAGGTGGATGGGTGGTGGGGAAACTCAAAGAAGAGTTGAAGGTGGATCACATCCATGTAGAAGCCTATTCAGATATTCTTTTATGTAAATACAGGATAGAACTCGCGTTTGGGAAACTAGAAGAAGTTAAATCGGATTTCGAAGATGAGATGTGTATTCCTTTAGATAACCTTTCAAAACTTCTTGAGAAGAGAATAGAGCAACCATACAATTTAAAGAGTATTTTGGAAGATTTCAGTGGATATTCAAAATCTAACCACCATAAAGCCATGGTTGCCTTATCTGGAGGGGTGGACAGCAGTTTTTCACTGATTGTAGCAGAGAAAATGGGTTTCCATCCCCTGGCAGTTACTGTTAACCCGGGGGATATCATTTTACCGAAATATTTCCGGGATAGGGTGGAGACAATCACCGGAAAGTTGGATGTAGAACACCGTTACCTGGATGCTGATATGTCCCCGGTGATAGATGGTGCCCTGGAAGGGAGGTATCATCCCTGTGGTAGGTGCTCCAAGGTAATAGAGGAAACCATACTGGACTATGCACAAAAAGAAGGGGTACCATTTTTGATATTTGGGGATTTACTGGCAACTGGAGCCCAATCATCTGTTTATAGAGGAGATATTTTAAGGATCAACTTACCGGCTATGCTCTCCGCTACCAAAGGTGAAACAAAAGCATTAGCCAGGGAATATGGGGTGACATCCACTGGTGGATATGGCTGTCCCTTGCTGGCGGAGGTTAAAAAGAGGTATAACTATATGGGCCGTTTTTCGGTGCAGAGGGTGCTCAGAGAAACTAGGGCAGGGATACTGGAGCCTGGCGAGGCACTGGATATGGTTATGAGTTTATGTAGAAATAAGGAGGACTAGGGATTTCTATCGTTAAAATTGGGTGTAATGTATTAATATTTGGTTCCAGTGCATTTTGGTGTAAAATGTGAAATAGTGGGGTTTATGATCCTTTGGGCATCATTATTAATTCCAGAACTCCGTAGATAACCAGGAAAATTCCGACAAGCCATCCTAATAAAGCAGGGTACACAATAATCAAGATACCAATTATTATGGCTACTATACCTATGATTTCTTTGGTGGTTTGGTCTCTCATGCTAAGTTATATGTAAAAGTTCATATATAAATATTGTGATAGAGGGGATGTTTAATGAAAATTAGAGCTAAATACTGTCCCAACTGTGGTTCAACCAATATAAAATGGATTAATCCATTATTATGGTCTCTGTGGCATTGTTACAATTGTGGGTATCAGGGTCCGGTGGTTCTGGAGGATGAGGAATTGGCACGTGAAGTACAGATAGAATATGAGAAAAGAGAGCTTGAAAAATCGTGATTTAATGGAGAATCGTGATTTAAATAACAACCCTTATAAAATGCTCCACCCCAGTTCCTGCTTCAAACTCCATGTTGAACTCGTCCCGGTAGTCTTCCAGGATCTTCCAGAGGGTATCATCATCTGCGTAAATAATTAAGGCTCCTTCTTCCTTTTCTATTTTCTGGATACCTTCGTATTCCTTCTTAAGTTCTTCCATTAGATCATTGGCCATAAAAAAGACACCTCACAGTAAAAGTCTACAGTAGAAAAACAGTCCATTATCTGTTATGGATGGTCAATTATTTGATTCACGATCCACAAATTCTCTCAAGTTAGAAATAGCTTCCTCCACCATCTCCGGTGCAGGTCCACCTATAACTTTACGGGTGCGGATAACCTGCTGAGGGTCTAAAGCATTTTTAACCAGTTCCCTGTCCAGTTTAAGGTTTTCACCGGTTAACTCCTGGGCTGCCACATCGATGTACTCTGGATTGATGTCCGACGGTTTAAGCCCTTCCTCGATGGCTTTGCTCACAGTACGGCCCACTATCTGATGGGCCACCCGGAAGGGTAGTTTTTTCTCTTTCACCATTAGATCGGCCAGTTCAGTTGCAGTGGAAAAGTTAGCTTCAGCCAGCTCCTCCCCTCGTTTCTGGTTGAATTTGGTGGTGGAAAGCATAGCTGCGGTGATGTTTAAAAGTGAATGGCTGCTGTCTACAGCACTCCACAGGTGGGGGGTGACCTCCTGTAAGTCCCGGTTATAGCTCTGTGGTAATGATTTGAGAATAGTTAATATAGCCACCAGTTCACCGTAGACTCCGGCGCATTTGGCCCGGGCGATCTCCGCCACATCGGGGTTCTTCTTTTGGGGCATGATGGAGGATGTGCTGGAATATTCCCCGGCAATCTCAATTAAACCAAACTCGTAGGTGCTCCAGATTATGAGCTCCTCACAGATTTTAGAAAGGGTGGTACATAAAATAGATAGGGAAGATACGGTTTCGGATATGAAGTCCCGAGAGCTTACACCATCTATGGAATTTTCGAGTATCTTGGAGAACCCCAGTAATTCACAGGTCCTATTCCGGTCGATGGGAAAGCTGGTAGTGGTAAGCGCCGCTGAACCTAAGGGGCACATATCCACCCGTTTGTAAGCGTCTTTTATCCTTTCATAGTCCCGTTTAAGTGCATATGCGTAGGATAACAGGTGATGTGCGAAGGTGGTGGGCTGTGCATGCTGCAGGTGGGTGTATCCCACCGTCACAGTTTCGGTATGTCCATCTGCCAGGTCCAGTATGCCAGAAATGAATTTCAGCAGATGGGCCTGGATGGTGGAAAGCTCCTCCCGGAGCACCAGTCTGAGATCCGTGGCCACCTGGTCGTTTCTGGATTTACCGGTATGCATGAAGCCGGCCACTTCACCTACCTTAGAGGTGACGTAGTTTTCTAAGGCCATATGGATGTCTTCAACTGAGGGATCTATATACAGGGCTTCGATTCCTTCATCCTCCAGTTCATTTAGTGCCTGGAGAATTTGGTCTGCATCTTTTTCGGGTATGATTCCCTGCTCCTTCAGCATGGTGGTATGGGCTAAGTTGCATTGAATGTCAGCTAAAAATATTCTCTGGTCAAAATCAAGGGATGAGGTGAATTGCGCAGCATCACTGGTCATCTTACCTTTTAATCTTCCTGACCTCAGATTCATTTGCAACCGCCTCGACGTTGTTATTAAAAGTTAAAAAGAATTAAAAAAAATTTTAAGTTTTCTTATCTTTAGTTTTCCATTCAGTGTATCCGCATTTACCACAGGCGTAACGATCTCCATGGTCAGCCATGAAGACTCCGTGTGAGCAACGGACACATTCCGGGTTTTTTCTGATGATTTTATTATCTTTAACCTCGTAAAGTTCACATTTCTTCATCGTATTTCCTCCTTAATGGTTTTTGGGGAACAGTATCTTTGTTTATAAATGTAACTTATTCTTCAGCTTCTTCTTCGGATTTTTCAGCTTCTACTGCTTCAGCTTCTTCCTCTTCAGCTTCTTCCTTGACTGGTTCCTGGTTTTTTTTCAGGATGTGCTTCCTCTCAGTGGAAGCCAGGCTCTCTGCTGAATCGTAGACTTTAGCGTATCCTACGGCCTT
Source organism: Methanobacterium sp. PtaU1.Bin097 (assembly GCA_002067325.1). Taxonomy (GTDB): domain Archaea; phylum Methanobacteriota; class Methanobacteria; order Methanobacteriales; family Methanobacteriaceae; genus Methanobacterium_A. The sequence goes on along the minus strand of MVQY01000125.1, from coordinate 21,290 downwards.
TCCCTCTCCGAACTGTGGTTTCAGTTTGTCCACTACCAGCAGGTTCTTATCTGCATCTAGAACTGCCACCAGTTTGTTCTTGACATCTAAGATTTTAGGTGTTGATTCACCCTGATAGGTGCAGTCAAATTCTATTTCGGTCCTGTCTAACAGTGGGTTTTCTGTTTTCTGGGTTATATTGATTTCCATGGTAGGTCTCCTTTAAATTTATCCATAAATTCTTCAGCTATATCTTTGAATCTATCAACTTCACATAATACTACACCCTCTCCTGGCTGGCCGTAAAGCACAACCGTTCCAGGTGGGGCGGTGATCACGCAGGGCAGTACCGCCAGGTCTTCTTCACCATCTACTACTATCAGGACTTTATTTCCTGTCTTGTTAATCTCATATGCCTTGATTATGGCATCCAAGAGCTCTTCGGTGATGGTTCCTGGTGGGTTTGCTGCGTTTAATAGAGCGTGAAAGTAACTTAATTCATCATCCTTTTCTGTTTTTTTTCTTTCAATCCGATGGTCTATGATGCCTATATCCGGTGTTATCCCGGTGTTAATGAGATTTGATGTGGTGGCATCTCCAATGGAAATGATAAGTTGGTGATTGTTTTTATATTTTTCCAGAGTTTTCTTTATCTCTGCTACTGAGGAATAAATTTCTCCAAATGGTTTCTTAAATGCTCTTCGCTCTTCCTCTTTTAATATTAACACTATCTAACCCTCAGGGCGTATTCTCCAGGTAAGGTTATACCTAACTCCTTGGCTATGTCTGATTTTTCTGGATCAACTATGATGAGAAATCCACTCCAGTTCCGGGAGCTGGATACATTGCAGATGGCGCATCTGTCCTCTTCCATGAGTCTATGACATCGGGTGCATGCTTTGGTAACCATATCTATTTCTTCCTTCCTTTACTTTTTCCTTTGCCTTTGGGTTTGCCTTTATCTTTGCCTTTCTGTTTTTCTTCTTCTATCCACTCGAATCTGCCCAGGCCGGGCTGTCTCATGGTGAGTCCGATCTTGGTTTCCTTGGAAGATTTACCCTTAAGTGACAGGGCCACGATTCGTGCCCGGACCTTGTTACCTTCTTCCAGGCTTTTCTTGGATTCTTTACCAAGCAGGGCTCCTCTTTTGGCGTCGTAGTTTATGTAGTCATCTGTGACTTGTGATACGTGCACCAGTCCATCTACTGGTCCGATGCGTATGAAGGCACCGAATTCTGTTATCTCTATTACTTCTCCTTCCACCACTTCATGCAGTTCCGGTTTAAAGAATAGAGCGGTGAATATAACGTCATGATAGGCTGCTCCGTCACCCATTATCACTTTTCCAGTGCCGATTTCTTCTATTTCTTTAACGGTAACCATGAGTCCCAGTTTCTTATCGATCTTACCCACGTAGTTTTCATTTAAAACTTCGGCGGCAATATCTCTTATGGGTTCATCAAACCGGCTGGGTGGGATTCTAACCGTGTCTTCGATTTTGGATATTAAATACAAACTAAATCCCTCTTTTAACTAAGCAAAATTATTGTTTTAAACTAAATTTTATATAATTTACATTTTTTTAAGGTAATCTTTAAATTCATTAACCTTATCATCCAATCCTTTAGATCTAAGGTAAGTTTCAAATTCTTTCACGTTTTTATCTACTTCTTTGGATAATTGCTCGAATTCTTTGTCAAATGTGTATTTCTCTTTATATAATTCCACTGAATGGTTTATGGCTTCACGTGCTGCTTGTACATTGTCCCATCCCTTAACTTCTGTTTTTTTCCCCTCGAGTTTCTTGTAGTCCTCGAAGAAATGGCTGATTTCATTTAAGAGTGCTTCAGGCACATCGCTTATATCTTTAACATCCTTGTAACGGACGTCGTTTACAGGTACGGCCAGGATTTTATCGTCGCTATCTCCCCCATCGATCATCCTCATAACACCGATGGGCCGGGCGTCGATTACGCATCCCGGGAAGGTGGGTTCGTCCATCATAACCAGGATATCCATGGGGTCTCCATCGTCCCAGAGACTCCGGGGTATTATACCGTATTCAGCAGGGTAGTGGAATGGTGAGTACAGTACCCGGTCGAGTGCAAATGCCTCTTTATCCTTATCATATTCGTATTTGTTCCTTGACCCTTTAGGGATTTCCACCACAGCATATACTACTTCCGGGGTGGATGGTCCAGTTGGTATTCCTTTCCAGAGATTCATATTATCCTTTCCTCCTTAACATAACCATTTGAATTTGAATGAGAGATATTATCTACTATGTCATTATTAATTTTTAAAATTTTTTTATACAAATTTTATAAATACCCATCCACCGCCAGGTATTTCCTCTGCCGGAGGTAGATAACAGGTATTTCAAGCTTGCGGGCTTTCCTTCTAAGTTCCCGGTCGTTGGTGCATAACACTGGGGATATCCGGAGCAGAGCATCATCCACCCATTCCCCTTCAAGGAGGGGAATGTCTTTTACCTTTAAAGGTGGAAGACCGGCGATTTTAAGCGCTGTTGTTGCTGCGGTCCTGGTTTTCCCCCGAGATCTTTCCCGTATACTTTCCAGTTCTCCTATTATGAAGGAGGGAACTGTATAGTTATACTGGGGTATGAGCTCGTGGAGCTGGCCAGCCACGTCCAGGTTGAACTGGGCGGCCATCATTAAAAATTTGCATCAAGTATAGCTTCATTTGATGATTCCATATCCAATTAACCTCCATCTGGCCCCTACTCTCCTGCTGAGGGCTACTCTTTGACCTTCATCTGCACAGACGGGTAGTTTGAGTTTCACATCCACCACGTCTTTACGGGCGCTGGTCACCACTCCAATGGTGGTGGAGGTTCCGATATTTATCATCAACGGTTCTGAGGATTTAATTGGTTCCACAGTCTTTTCTTCTTTGGTCCCAACTACGCGTTCCAGGAGGTGGGTTTTCATGGTGAACTCGTATATCACCGGTGAGAGTGTGCCTGGTTTACCTGCTACAGACCCGGATAGGGAGTCTGCCTTGGTTAAAGCAGGATCTAATTTGGTAGCTACACCTATAAGTCCACCGGGACCTATCTCATCCACATTCTCTCCACCACCGACTAAACCGATGACTTCAGAATGGAGACTGGTCCATTCATCTTTACCCCTCTTTTTAATCTGTACTCCAGGTTTTATCTCGATCTCATCACCGACTTTGAGTTTACCCTGGAATAGTGATCCTCCGATTACCCCTCCCACCATATCTTCTGGTGGACTGCCGGGCTTGTTTATGTCAAAGGATCGGGCCACGTACATACGGGGAGATTTTCTAAGGGATCGACGGGGTGTTTTTATCCTTTCCTGTATAACTTCAATTAATATATCGATGTTTGCTCCCTGCTGGGCAGAGACCGGGATGATGGGTGCGTCTTCAGCTCCGGTGCCCTTGATGAAGTCCTGTATTTCCTTATAACTTTCAATGGCACGTTCACGGGAGACTATGTCTATCTTGTTCTGCACCACTATCACATCTGTAACCCCTATAACGTCCAGAGCCATTAGGTGCTCCTTGGTTTGAGGTTGTGGACAGGGTTCGTTGGCGGCTATAACCAGAACGGCACCGTCCATTATGGCGGCACCAGAGAGCATGGTGGCCATGAGTGTTTCGTGTCCTGGCGAGTCCACAAATGATACTTTTTTGAGAACCTGTGTTTCTGCTCCGCAGTGTTCACATACCAGGGCGGTGGTGAAGCACTGGGGTGCTGGGCAATCCATGCACCTGCGGAAGGTGATATCAGCATATCCTAAACGGATGGAGATACCTCTTTTAGTTTCTTCACTATGGGTATCGGTCCATATACCGGATAATGCCTTGGTTAATGTTGTTTTACCATGGTCAACGTGACCTACCAGACCAATGTTAATTTCAGACTGTATTTTCAAAACTTACCCCCAGAATTTACTCCTCATCAGCTTGTAAAAGTTCATCGATACTCTTTTTACCCTTCTTACTAACCACGGTACTGACCTGCACGATATCATCAGATATGGTGTTTCCACGGACGGTCTTTCTTCTGCGCTGTCCATCCCTCTTGGGTTTAAATCCAGTACCGCCTGAAAGCAGGCTTTTTATCCTTCTAGGTCCTTCAACATCCTTTTTCATGGGGAAACCGTTCTTATCACTTCCCCCGGTAATTTTCAGGGTGTATCCGTTTAAACCTAACTTAGAAGCGTCAAATTCCTCACCAATTTTAAGTCCCAGTAGTTGCTTGGACTCGGCTGCAGGAACTTCTATCTGGTGGCTGTCTTTACCTTCTGAAATAACTAATTTAAATGCCAATTTATTTCCTCCATTTAATTGCTTTTTCTTAACTCTTATTTATCTGTTATTAAATGTATAATAATCTAATATTATGAATTTTAATTTTTTAAATGAATTCTAATTTTGGAATCAATTAAAGTATCCCCCAGGAGGGGTCTTCCTTCCTTTTTATATCCACTATTTCCTGGAGTATATCTAGTTCATCTTCACTCAGTTTCCCTTTAAGCTCTGTTTCCAGTATCTTATAATGTTTTTCCGGGATGTTAACGTATAGGGTTTCCCCTTCCTCAAAGTCACGGTCGAATACGGCTTCCTTTATGGCCATGGCCACTTTCGAACCTTTAGAAGCTGATTTCAGGTTGTCGCCTTTATCCTGCATACTCTCCACTTTACCAATGGGAGTGCCGTCTTCTCGCATCAGACTGTAATCCTTCTTCACCGTACCGCCCAGGACTTCTATACCAGCTATGGCTGGTTTACTGTACCTGAAGACCAGTTTAGGGATTATCCTTATTTTTGCGGGGTGTATTATAGCCTCCAGCCACTGTTCCCGCCTGCGTTCTTCGGCTGCCTTGAGCCACTCCTCGTAGTCCTCGGTGAGCTGATAGATCACATCGGCGGAGAAGAGCTTTACCTCCAGGTTCTTGAGTTCCTCTGCCGCACTGGGCAGCACCTTCACGTTGAAGGCTAGGATAACCCCGTGCAGGGGGTCTTCCTTCTTCACGATGGACGCGTTGACCACATCCCTCCGGGAGACGTCACCAATATCAGCAGTTCTAATTGGCACCTCCAGGTCCTTGAGCATGTTTACCAGTGCTTCCAGGGATCCCAGGGTATCTGCCTTCACCAGGACACCCATCTCCCGGGTGTCGATCTTGATGCTTTCGATCTCCTGGAGTATCTCCTCTTTCACCTCTTCGAAGTCGGCTTTAGCCACCCTCAGGGGTGATCCGGAGATGACGTTTTCGATTTTAGGGGCTACAATTTTTACACCAGCGGCAGCCACCACCTCATCCACCTTCTGGAACTTCTTCTTGGACTCCCGGATCTCCTCCAGTGGCCTTGGCTTTAAGAGTGAGCGTATCTTGGTGGTTATAACATCGTCTATGGTAGTCAGTGCGATGACATCATTTTTACGGAGTATCCCATCGTAGATCACCACATCCAGGGTTACCCCCAGTCCTGTTTCTTCCTTGATTTCTAAAACGGTTCCCTTGGCCGGGGAATCAGTTTCTATCTGCAGTTGTTTCTGTAAGTATTGTTGTGCCAGGCCCATGAGCATGGTTAAAAGTTCTGCTATTCCTTCACCTGTCTTGGCACTCATGGGGATGATGCTTACCTGTTTGGCGAAGTTCGTAACCCGGTCGAATCTTTCTGACTCGAAACCTTCTTCGTGGAGGATTCCCACCAGTTCATAGATGCTGGTGTCCAGTTTTTCCTGCACGCTCCCCGCCTGTTCATGGTACGATTTCATGAATGTGGAATTCTGGTGGACTTCCCATCCATAGATTTTATCGATCTTATTCGCCGCCACTATGAAGGGTGTTTTATACATTTTAAGGATGTTTAAAGCTTCATAGGTCTGTGGCTTGAATCCTTCGTTTATGTCCACGATTAATATGGCCAGATCAGCCAGTGCACCTCCCCTTTTACGTAGGGTGGTGAATGCTTCGTGTCCCGGGGTGTCTATGAAGAACAGGCCGGGCATCTTATCCTTGATATCCAATTTTTGGATGAAAGCACCGCTGATATTCTCGATCACTTCCATGGGTATCTCTGTGGCACCTATGTGCTGGGTTATGCCCCCTGCTTCCTTCTGGGCTATGGCGCTGCCTCTGATGAAGTCCAGCAGGGTGGTTTTCCCGTGGTCGACATGACCTAAAACAGAAACTATGGGTGATCTCATCTTCAAATTAATCGTGTTCCTCCGAATATATTCGTTCTGTTAGAAATTGATCCATTTCTTGAATAATTCTTTAACATTACCTGAAATAATATCCTTTTAAAATAAGAAAGGGGTGAGCTTCGTAAAAAAATAGTGGGGTTTAAGGTTCTTCGTAGATGAGTTCTTCATCTGGCAGGGTATAGCTGCAGATTTCATCTTCACTGAAGAACAGGGCAATCTCTCGCTCGGCGGATCCTGGGGAATCTGAGGCGTGTATGATATTCCTACCAGTGTCAATGGCGTAGTCACCCCTGATTGTTCCTAAATCTGCTTCTTTAGGATTGGTGGCGCCCACTATTTTTCTGATAAGACTTATACATTCGTTGCCTTCAATCACCATGGCCAGTACCGGTCCTGAGGTTATATATTCCACCAGGTCTTGGAAGAATGGTTTTTCTTTGTGCTCGCCGTAGTGTTCCTTTGCCAGGTCATCATCGATGATGAGCATCCGGGCGGCGACTATCTTTAATCCCTTTTCTTCCAGTCTGGTTATTATTTTACCGGCGAGTTTCCTCTTAACTGCGTCTGGTTTAAGCATCAGAAAGCTCTTTTCCTTCATGTTTATACCCTGTTACTTTTTTACCCACTTAACCTTTCTGGGGACTCTGTTGAGTTTAATCCTGTTTTTTTCACATTTACTGCTGCAGAAAAAGTATACAGTACCGTCTTTTTTGACGTACATCTTACCAGTACCGTCTTCCATTTCTTCTCCGCAGAATGAACATGTTCTCATGATAATACACCTTTACATTTAGGGTGTACGGATTTCCTTAGCTTCCCGTATGGTATCCAGCAACATTAAAACGTCGCCTTCTCTTATGGCTCCCATAACGTTTCTGGTAAGTATCCTACCCTTGTCTCTTCCTTCCAGTATCCTGCATTTTACCTGCATTACTTCTCCGGTCATGCCGGTTCTCTTTAATACTTCAATTACTTCAGCAGGAGTTCCATCGTCCATATAAAATCACCTTCGATTAAAAATAGGAAAGTTATGCCTTTAGGGCTTATTAACTTTCGATGATTATTTTTTAAGTTCTTCGACTTTCTCCACCACTTCATTTACCAGTTCATCCGCTTCTCCGGCGTCTGTTATACTGGCAGATGCAGTTCCGACGTTTAGACCTGCGGCTTCTCCTAGCTCGTCTTTAGTGGGAAGGTAGACGTAAGGTATCTCTTTTTCCTCTGCAAGTACCGGGAGATGAGCTGCTATCTCTGGTGGGTCGATGTCCTCAGCAATAAACACTAAAAGAGCGTTACCTCTTTCTATTGCTTTGGTTACTTCATTGGTTCCTTTACCAATTTTCCCTGTGTCTCTTGCTATCTCTAAAGCCTCATAGGCTTTATCTGCTATTTCCTTTGGTACATCAAATTTAACATAAATAGGTTTTGCCATTTATTTTACCTCCTTTTTCATCTGGTTTTAACCATCCATCGGCAGATCTTACTTTTATATTTATAGATATAAAAGTTTGTTGCGCGATCAGTTAAATGACTTTAATAGAGAGTATTCAGCTTAGATGTAAATACAGTCTATTGATTCTAATTTTAAAACTCGAAATACGATATATAGTTAGGTTCAAAATTAGCATTCGAATGTTTAGTAACGATGATATATATACTTTGTTGGTGTGGGAATTACTGTTAATTAAGATTGATGATAAAAATAAAATAATAAAAAAAGGGTTTTAAAATTATATGCTTTTTATTTTCTTTTAGACGCGATTACTCCGGCAGTCAGGGATAAAACACCTGCAGTTAATACAACCAGTGGAATCCCAGTATCCTGCATGGGTACAGTATCTGTTGATGGGGTAACGTTGGTGGTGTTATTAGTGGTGTTGTTAGCAGGAGTTACTCCAGCAATTAACACACTGTAAGTCGTGGTGTTAGCGATGTCTCCTCCAGGTCCCCGGTAGGTAAAATCGACACTGGTTTCACCCGGTTGTAGTGCCTGGAAAACGAATGTACGATTACCAGGAGCCCCTATACCGCTACCTGGCTGGAAAATATCGTCAACCAATTCTAAATAGGTTTCATCGTAATCAACACGCCATGAGTAACCTGTAGATGGATTGCTGGATAATGTTATGTTGAATGATTCATTAACCGTAACATTAATATCAGCTGCAAAACTAGTCCCGGCCATTATGGCCATAATGCAAAGAATGCTTAAAATACACGTCGTTAAGTATTTTGGGTTCAAAAAAAACTACACCTCCCACTAAATGGATATTTTTGTAATATTTTTGTGGAATTACTATTTAAAATTTCAAAAGAAAACAAGAGGAGATGCAACGAAAATAAAAGTACGTGACAAAAATAAAAAAGAATTTAAAAAAGAAAAAAGAGTAGGAAAAGCTGTTTATAATCTTTTGACGGATAATTCTACGTCAGAAGCTTTAACAGTTTTTCGGCCAGCGTGTTTTGCGAGTTTTACTGCTTCTCCTGCAATTACTTCGCCCTGTTCTTCTAATGCTTTGGCTAGAGCTTCTCTAGCGTCGTCACTGACTCTTTCTGCACCGGCGTTTTTTATAATTCTTCCAATTGGAGCTATTGGTAATTCAGCCATAATATCACCTCATTTTTGTATATTTGTTATTATACTCTGTTGTCCTACTCTTATATATATCTATCGTATATTTCAGTGATTATTTGGTGATCTGTAATGATATTTAGACACTTAGTGATGATCCATATTCAATTCTGCCACTTCATGAAGAATCATAAAATAAAAAGTCACATTGAAAAAATTAGAATATAGATAAAGTTCAAATTTTAAAAAAAATAGATAAAGTTAAATTTTTAAAAAAAATCCAGTAAGAAATGGGTTACAAATCCTTTAAAACATTTTTTAGGGATTCGATATTTGCTTCGATACTAACTGGTTCCTTACAGGCATTAATTGCAGTGTTGGGGTCTTTTAAAAGATGTCCGGTTACGATGCATACCACATCTTCTCCGTTATCTATTTCACCGGATTCCACCAGCTTGCGGAGACCAGCGATGGATGAAGCACTGGCCGGTTCCACGCCAATTCCCTCAGTTCTGGCCAGTAATTTCTGGGCGTCCAGTATCTCTTCATCGGTCACGGTATCTGAGGTTCCATCAGAATCATAGATAGCACGGAGTGCTTTAAGGGCGCTTACCGGGGCACCGATTCTGATGGCTGTGGCCACGGTTTCCGGGTTCTCCACTGGTATGATTTTATCTACACCTTTTCGAACGGCATTGGTTATGGGGCAGGCTCCCTCTGCCTGTATACCAGTCATTCGGGGCAGGTCCTCAATGAATCCAGCCTCATAGAATTCACGGATACCCTTCCAGATGGCGGATATGTTTCCAGCGTTACCCACTGGTAATATAATCCTGTCAGGAGACCTCCATCCCAGATCATCGACTATTTCAAAGCCTATGGACTTTTGACCCTCCAATCTGTAGGGGTTTATGGAGTTTAAAAGGTAAAGCTCACCCTCCAGTGCCAGGGCAGTCACTGCCTCCAGGGCTTCGTCAAAGTTACCGTTTACTGATAGGACTTCTGCTCCGTGGAACATGGCCTGGGCCAGTTTACCCAGGGCCACCTTTCCGGAGGGTAAGAGTACTATACATTTGAGTCCGGCCCTGGCAGCATAGGCCGCCAGTGAAGCCGAGGTATTGCCTGTGGAGGCACAGCCCACAGTGTCCACACCCAGTTCAACAGCCTTGGTTATCCCTACACTCATCCCCCGATCCTTGAAGCTTCCGGTTGGGTTGGATCCTTCCACTTTCACGTGGAGGTTCACACCTAGCTCTTCTCCTAATCTATCACATTTGATGAAGGGGGTTCCACCTTCCTGAAGCGAAATTATCCTGGTTTCATCTACGGGCATGAATTCCTTATATTTCCACATGGTGTTTCTTCTGCACTCGAATGTATCTCTGGATACATCTGGTTCCATCACCACTTCCAGGATAGAATCACACTCCTGGCAAGTGTAAATTATCTCGTCGAGGCCGTACTCTGCCCCGCATGAAATACATCTAATCATCGTTAGTTTCTCCAATATAGTTTGGTGTAATTTTTTTAGTTTAATGTATTTTCCATAAAAGAAACTTTTGAAAAGTCTTTCACTTTTAAAAATTTTTTCTTAAAATGGCAATTTGAAAATTAGTATATTTTTTCTCTAATATAAGAAGTTAAGGGGGTAACTCTTAGATGGATCATCTGGGGCTATATCACGCTTTGGATGAACTGCCCCCAGCTAATACTCAAATTGGCTTCAATAAATGCGGCTATGATAAGTAGAATAACACCTATGATAAATAGGGCCAGGGAATCCTTAAAGTCATCATAGTTAACTTTAAGAAGGTATGATATCTGGTTTTTTATGGATATGTTCCTTTTAATCTTGGTCACATCGTTTAGGAAATGTAAGACTACGCTACCCAGTTTAAAACCTGCTGTTCCAGCCAGTATAATCCCTACAACCTCAAAGATACCATGAGGCAGGGTGAAAATAATGAAATCCCCCAGGGGAACCTTGGAAGCTACGTATCCAATGAACAACCCATTGGTAATCAGTAAGAACGCGGTTACCGCACCCACCAGAATACCGCCGATATAGAGATAAGTAGCAACAGTGGCGTTATTTATAAATAGAGACAGGGTTTCAAGTTTCAACGTACCGTCACTCACTCTTTGCTGGAAATTTGCAAGCAAAGGGGCTAAAATTGGGTCTAAAAACCCGGCAAACAGGTAACTGATTACCATAGGGCCAAAAAACAGCAATACAGAAGCCCATAAAAAGATCTCATTTCTACCTAGAAGACCCATAAAAAATCCTGAATGTTTATCTCTCATGGTATGCTACCATTCCCATATGATTTAATTGTCTGGTTAAGATTTGTTTATTAATGGTTAACACTCAGGTATAAATATATTTGCAAATATCAGCTGAGGATACTTTCTGCCATATCCCTGGCCTTTTCCCTCTTCAGGGATAGTTTCTGGAAGAATTTTTCCACCAGTTCCGCAGCGTTCTGTTTACACTTCCCGCACATGATGTTCCCTTCCCGGCAGTCCCTGTAGATCTCCTTGAGCTCATTATCATCAGGGGTTAAGTGGTAGAGTAGCATTTCATAGACCACGCACTCCTCGGGAACACCTCCAGTTTCCTTCTGTTCCTCTAGAGTTTCTTTTCCACCTGTTTTAGCGGTTTTAAGCTTTTTAACCGCCACTTCTGGGGGGTCGCTCAGGAATATGGCGGTTTTGGGTTTGCTGCTGGACATTTTATCTCCGGTAAGCCCGGTTATAAACCGGTGGTAGGTGGAGGATGGTGAGATAAAGTGGTAGGTTGATTTGAACCTTTCGGCGATATCCCTGGTGAGTCTGATGTGTGGGTCCTGATCAGGACCGACCGGGACCACGGTTGGTTTGGGGCCTCCAAATTCCTCAAGCTGTGGATGGAGGATATCAGCCACCTGGATCAGGGGGACGTAAACATGGGCCAGGTTGGTGCTGTTAGAAAAACCATAGATGGCCTTGAGTTCGCTCAAGTTAACTTTCTTGGCCAGTTTATAGGCTAGGTCCTCTACTACCTTGTTCTCGGACTGCAGGTAGATGTGGAAATCCTTATCTTCAAAATCCAGTCCCAGGGCGATGTAATTGGTGATGTATTCCTCTACAGCCAGTTTCCTGGAGGTTTCAAAGTCCACCCCACGGGCGGAATAGGATTCCATATCAGCTATGGGGATGTAAATCTCTGCTCCCTTCTTCTGGTACCAGATGAGCTGGTCAACCACCATTTTATGGCCGATGTGCATTTTACCACTGGGCATCATCCCGGTGACCACGGCAAAGCTACTACCTTCTCTCATGGCCTTGACTATCCTTCCATAGTCTCTATGGCCGAATATAACACCCCTCCTCATTAATGGATGGGGATTCTCTATATCATCCAGTAAATCAGCGAAGGGTTTGATTCCGAACTGTTCCCTCAGCTTCTCATAATCTATAATGGCTGAACTCCATGGATCGATCAAGTTTATTACCTCTTTAAAATCATTCTGTGAATAGTTACATCTATAAAATCTATTAAAAGGGATGTATGAATATTTCTTAATTTTTATGGAGGTTGTCTAAATTTTTAAGGACGGGTCCATTCTATATTGTAATAGGTTATATCATTTTCCTGGTCCACCACAGCCAGAAGAAGGTATTTATTTACTCCATGGGCCACCCGGACGTAACTGGAGAGGTCTTTAAGGGGGATGTGATCATTTTCTGATGCCACCTTTACTAAGTAGTTGGAATGGCCCTCACCAGGTGTGGTTCCCCTCTCGTATAGACGGAACTCTGACCCGTATTTAAATCCGGTTTTGATGATGTAGCCCCGGTTCCTCAGGTCACGGAAAACCAGGTAATCAGCAAATAATCCGTTATCATGGATTATCTGGTACATCTCATCCAGGGATACTTCCTTCCCGTCCTGGTTTACCTTGATCTTATCCTTCTCCAGGAGATAGAGGGCTTCAATGAGGGATAGCTGTAGACCTTCTTCTGTTAAGTTACCATAGTGGCTTTTAAAGTGTAGGGTCTCTGATTTTCCGTCTTTTATAATTATCAGGTCTTTTTTTAGCTCAGAATTCAATTTAACACCTGGTTTAATTGGATTATCTATTTATTCAACGTTCTCATTTATTCAACGTCCTGGGGGGGAGGATTTTATATACATATTATTATAGTGATGAGTATATTCCATATTAGTATTTTTATGTGGTGTAGTATTATTCCATAGTAGCGTGTCTTCTCTTCAGGTCGTCTTCTTTTTTACCCAGTCGATGCATGAACTCGGCAATAAGCCCGTCCAGGAAGAGATGGGTGCTGTCTTCAAATAAAGTCCCCATAGGTGCCAGATCATCATAGTTACCCTTTAGTGCAGTGGATAATGGGTGTTCCCATGGTTCCTTAGACTTACTGTCTATGTTTACATTAACATCAATGTATTTTCCCAGCGTGGAATTGGGATTGGTGGTTATACCCACCACTATTGCCCCAATTTCCTGTGCAGTGTGGGCGGCGGTGGTTACCAGCTTGGTTTCACCAGATCCCGATATGGCAATGAGGCAGTGGGATTCCTTTATGGCAGGGGTGGTTACATCTCCTACCACGTACACGGTGAAGCCAAGGTGCATCAGGCGCATGGCAAAGGCTTTTCCAATGAGTATTGACCTTCCACTGCCCACGATGAAGGTGGCGTCAGAATTTATGATGGTTTCTATCATCTTATCCTTCTGGACCTTGTCTATCTGGCCTATAACTGCCAGGGCGTGTTTGGTTATTTCCTGGGCTGTTCTTTTTATGTACTCCATATGTTTTAACCGCCTCAAAGTTTTAAATTTTAGATTATAATAATAGAATTATCTGGTTATGGTTAAAGATGTTCCGATTAAAGACCGGTGATCCTTATTCCCGCCAGTTTTATCCTGTTTCTGATGTTCAGGTTTATCAATAAGGGTGTGATCTTTTCCACTATACGGGCGTTTTCCAGACCTCCACAGTCGATGGATCTGACACCGGGTATCTTTTCGGCAAGTTCCATTACCAGTGTCTTTGCTTCTTCATCTTCTCCGGATATCAGGCAGTCACAGTCCACTTCTGAATCTATGTTGGTGAGTGAGGCTGCGCTGATGTTGTTGAAGGCGGATATCACCTGGACATTTTTGTCCTTCAGGAATTCTGCAGTTCTTTCCACGGCAGAACCTTCCCATACGTTAACGAATCGGACTGGGGAACCGCCTATACAGCTTTCCAGGGGGACTGTTGCATCTACTATTATTTTCCCTTCTACATCATCCTTTATGCTGCTGAGGGTTGCCATCTGGGCCTGTAAAGGCACGGTTAGAAGAACGATATCTCCTTCTTGAGCCGCTTCACTATTGGTGGCTGCTTGAATGTTGTTTATCTCTTCCTTGATCATTTTTTTAACCAAGTTCACCGCATTTAATGCTTTTTTAACATCTCTAGAGCCAATTATTACCTCTTCACCTGCCTTTGCAAATCTTAATGCTAATCCCAAGCCTTGATCTCCAGTCCCGCCTACTATTGCGATTTTCATAAGAAGAACTCTCCCTAAATTTTTTAGTTAATGTTAATTTTAAATAACGATATATTTAAGGAATTTGATTATTTTATTTGGAGTTACTTTAGGAATCGGTGTACTGTGAACACTGGAAACAAAAAACATACATAGTTGCACCAATTTTTTTATTTTTAAATGTTATATGCTTCTGTTTTGATTTTATAAGGTCATAAAATGATTTTTTATATTGATCTAACCAACTGGAGTGGGCAATAAATTGACAGAGTGTTCCCATCACATAACTTACCTAAATCAAATCACAAAAAAAACTCCTCCATATAAAAACATATATATACTATTAATACCTGATAGATTATCAGTGGAAATCGTTGGAGATATCACAATATTTTCATCATTAAGATCAATATTGATCTTCAAATTCGTCTTAAGAAACATTTTTAATTCCAACGGGTAGCAGTACAGACTTAAAATGGAATTAACCGCCTCCACTAAGGGTCAATGTATACAGCTACTTATTTCCACTCTCTTTTTAAATTTTAGCAGATTAATCGTCTATATTTTTGCTCGATTAGGTGGTTTAAATTTGAACATTATTCAATTGGTTTTATTAAATATTCTCCTCAATTTGTCCCGGGGTTTAAATTCTAAAATCTTATTTATACGTATTGTATGGGCTATTTTACTGTAAAGAATTTTATCTTCATATTTCAGGATTATCAAAGCACATATCACTCCGAGTAGGGCTCCAACTATTACATCATAGGGATAATGCACTCCCACATAGATCCGGGAGAATCCTACCGCCATGGCAAAGAGGAGAAGGGGATAGATCAACCAGTACTTTTTTCCCTTAGCTTTTTGATGATATTTTAGTCCAATCGCTGTTGCAGCAGCAAAAACGGATGCTGTGTGTCCTGAAGGGAAAGAACTTCCACTTTCAGGGGTTAACAAGTCAACGTTGGGTAGGGCTAAGAAGGGTCTGGGCTCAGCTATAATGAACTTCAACAGGATCACCAGTACATTGCTTAAAATAAGGGCGAGTAGGCCAAGCACGGCCACTTCCCTGCCGAGTCTACCCCCAAAAAGATAGATTAAAAGGCATATGATGGCCCAGACAAAAAAATTACCAAAATTGGTTAAAAGAGGCATGATTAAATTAAAGAAGGAATTTTCAAGGCCGCCGTTGATTAAATAGAATAAATAAATATTATGATCAGCTAAAATTGCCTCAAACATGCACTTACACCTAAAAAGAGTTTTTTAATATGAAATTCTAGGCTTTGAAAACACTGGTATCTAAATGGTTGGTGAGATAGTCGATGCTTTCTTCTACAGCGGATGGTTCTTCCACTTCCACCACCAGTTGACCGTCAAATTTAACTTTTTTAAGGCCATCGAATAAGGCATTAAAGTCTAAACCATTGTTATCGTTGTTATTTCCCAGGGCCTGGTGGCTGTCGTAGGAGCCGTCATTATCTGAAAGGTGGATGTGATTTATACGGGAATATTTAAGCATATCCTCCACACTGAAACCGTTGTTATGGGCATGGCCAACATCTAATGTCATATAAGCGTCTATATCCAGTATTAATTCTTCCAATTCATTTAAGTCTTTAAAGAGCAGGCCTTCTATGTCTGGCATGTTCTCCACGCACATGTAAACCCCCACTTCCCGGGCGTACCCGGAACATTCCCGCAGTGATTCCAGGTTGTAATCCATGATCTTCGTGGTTAATTTACGCCCCAGGATGGGAGTATGGCCCGGATGGACCACCACCACTTCTGAGCCTAATTTACTGGCTGTATCCATGGATTTCTTGATTTCAGCCACCGAAGAATTTCTTATACGCTGGTTGTGGGATGCCACGTTCATATCAGATAAGGGGGCGTGTATGGTGTACTCTATATCGTATGAGTTTAAAACATCGCAGTCCAGGTTATCGTGGGGATACTCGTTTATAATTTCACAGTGCCCCTGATTTAACTCAGTTAAGATGTCCAGGATCTCTTCCAGGGGTTGGGGGTAATATGGTAGGGTGGAGATGCTGATCTTCATGATAATCGTCCGTTTGAACTTTATTCATTCCTTAACCTGGCCAGTATGGGTCTGTTCTGCTTCAAGGCATCTAGTATGATTTTGGCCAGTTCTATGTCCTTTTTAATCTTTATATTTCCTTTTTTACCCACGGTTGCAGTGAAGAGGTAATCTTCATCAACCAGGATATCGAAGGGTGTTCCTACAAACTCTTTATCAAAATTCAAGACCACGTAATTTCCAGCAATTTCCACATCCACACTGGAAACTTCCTCTTCCCGGGCGCGGGATTGCAGGGATTCCACGCCTATGTTGATACCCAGCTTCTTTTCCACATCATCGATGGTTTTACCCTTCTTACCAATTAATTTGGGGATGTTCTTCTCGTCTATCCAGACCGTGGCCCGTTTATCTGACTTCATATCCACATCTACCGTGGCCTGGGGTATTCTCCGTTTGATTTCCTGTGTGATCTCCCTCTCAGCTATCTTCTGGATGGGTGTCTTCTGGAATTTGGTGGGACTTACCTCCATGACGATGGTCTGTTCACCGTAAGTGTAGATTTCGTGCTTCAGGTCACCGTTCAGGAAGTCCCTGATTTCTATCACTGGACGGGACAGGTCTGCCTCCACCATACCGGTGGGCACCTTCACCGTGAGGGAGACATCGTATACCGCGGCCACCTCTCCGTCGTGGATGAATATGGTGGTGTCGATAATAGAGGGGATCATTCCCAGCTCCACCCGGCCAATGATCCTCTGAATGGCATCTATGGGCCTGGTGGCATGTACCACTCCAATCATACCCACCCCGGCAAGCCTCATATCCGCGAATATCCGGAAGTCCTTGGTTTTACGGAGTTCATCATAGATGGTGTAATCAGGACGGACCAGGAGCAGAATATCTGCTGTTTTACCCATATCCTTCTCTAATGGAGCATACTGGGTTACATCATCTCCTACCTGCAGGTCACGGGGTGATTCCATGGTCTTCACTATGGCCCCTAAGTCTTTGCTGTAGAAGTCAGCAGCTGCCTGGGCGAAGGTGGTTTTACCCGCCCCCGGTGGCCCTGCTATTAACACGCCCTTGGCAGTGTCACGTAAACGTTCCAAAAGTTTATCCGGTAACTGGTAATCTTCCAGGGAGACTCTGGCCACTGGCCTTACCACTGTAATTTCCATTCCATCGGAAAATGGTGGCTTGGCTATGGATATTCGGTATTCCCTGAACTGGATCACCGTGGCTCCTTCCATCTCTATTTCAACGAAGCTTTTAAAGTCGCTTTTGGCTCTCTCCACGATTTCCCGGCTCATCTTCTCGATTTCAATTCTTCTAAGGGGTTTTTTACCTACCTTGACCAGCTTTATATTACCTGGAGTGCCCTTCTTTGCCAGGGGCACCACGTTCTCCTTGAGATGGATGGACATGGTGTCGTCGTCGAAGTACTTCCCGATTTCCAGGTCTTTGTATCCGACCATTTCCTGTTTGAGGTAAATTGCTTCCAGTCCCTGTGCTTCGGCCACTTCCTTCTGCACCTTGTCACTGGTCACCAGTATTGCATCGTGGTCTCCGGCAGTGTCCCTGATCATGGCATCTATCTCACCGCCACGGGCCAGGGATATCTCTTCCAGGGTGGGTCTTCTCCCCACGTACATCAAAGAAATCTCACCATCAGTATAGAGTTTCTGCAGGTTTTTAAGCTCTTCCAGACCATTGAATCCGGTTTCTCTTCCTTTATTGGCTTGATTTTCCAGTTCAGCTATCACTGCTTCTGGTATTATCACTTCACATCCAGTGAATTCCTGGTCCTGCACTATCTTGGTGATTCTGCCATCCACAATCACACTGGTATCCGGAACTATCTTCATCTTACTTCTCTCCATAAACATCTTCCGGCTGGAACACCTTTTCTTTAACGATTTTCAAGTTAATATCATCATTTTCTTTGGATAATTCCCGGTAAAAGCAGGAATAATAACCTTTATGACAGGCGGCGCCTTCCTGCTTAACCTTGAGTACCACCGCATCTTCATCGCAGTCAGTTAATATCTCCTGGACCTTCTGCAGGTGTCCGGAGCTTTCACCCTTCAACCATAACTTACCACGGGATGTGCTCCAGTAATGGGCGTTACCAGTTTCAACTGTCTTCTTCAATGCTTCCTGGTTCATAAAGGCGACCATGAGCACCTCACTTGTTTTGTGATCCTGTACCACGGCGATGATAAGGTCTTCACCATTCACCTTGAGTCTGAAATTTAATTCTGGAATATTCATTTTAATCGATACTTTTTAATATTAGTCTGCTTTAAGTAGCTCCTTAATTTCCTGGGCTAAACTTTCAATCTCCACCAGTTCCTGCTTGCCAGACTCCATATCCTTCACCGTTACTTTACCCTCCTCCAGGTCCCTTTCCCCAACCAGGATCACATAATCAGCCTGCAGGTTGTTGGCCAGGGAGAGTATCTTCTTCAGTTTCCGGCCCATCAGGTCCACTTCGGTTTTGATACTGTTTTTTCTGAGTATCTGGGCTACTTCAAAGGCTTTAAGTTTTAGTTCTTTGGATATGGGTGCCACATAGACGTCCACAGTTTTCGGTAGGGATTTAGCCCCTTCACATAGTCTGACACATTCCACTAGGCGATCGAATCCAAAGGCGAACCCGGTGGATTCCACTTTCTCACCGCCGAATATCTCTATTAGATTATATGTTCCCCCACCGCTTATTTGTTTCTGAGCTCCCAAGCTGCGTGCGTAAATTTCAAACACGATCCCGGAGTAATAGTCCAGACCACGGGCTATACCCAGGTTCACGGTGTAATTACTGAAACCAAAGGCCTCCAGTATATCCAGGAGTTCCTCCAGTTCTTCCAGTGCTTCAACTGACTCGGGGCTGTCCTTTATAACTTCAGATGCTTCCTTTATTATTTCCCGGTGGCCCACCAGGCCAACCAGGGTGAGGAGTATTTCACTGGTTTTAGGATCAATTTTAAGCTCATTTAATGTCTTAAGCAGCTCATCGATTTCACCTTTATCTATTATGGCCATGATGATGTCCTGGACTCCCTTTTCAACATCTGCCTGGTCCAGTATCCCCCTTATTATCCCCAGGTTTCCGATGTGTATCTCGAAGTCTGTAAGTCCCAGTTCTTCCAGTGAGTGGGCGGCCATGGTGATGATCTCTGCTTCAGACTCGGGGGATTTTCCCCCGATGAGTTCACATCCCATCTGCCAGAACTGCCTCCACCGGCCCTTCTGGGGTCTTTCATAGCGGAAACAACTCCCGAAGTAGTACATCTTCAGTGGTTTGGGACTTTTTTGCAGTTCGTTGATGTATAACCGGGCTACCGGGGCAGTTAGCTCCGGCCGGAGTGCCAGGTCCCTTCCCCCTTTATCCTGGAAGTTGTATATCTGTTCCACAATTCCTTCCCCTGATTTCTTGGTGAAAAGGGCCAGATCTTCAAACAGTGGGGTTTTAATCTCCCCATATCCATAAGTCTCAAACACCCTCCTTAGGGTGGTTTCTATCTCTTTTCTCTCCTTCATTTCTTCAAAAAGAAAATCTCTCGTGCCTCGTGGTCTTTGTATGTCCATTGGTGGTTCTCCATTTAGAAATAATTATATTTGGATAAAATTTTTCAGAATAAATTTTTTTTTAGAAAAATAATTTTTACCCCTACCGATCTTATAAGGTGAGGGTTTCAATGTAAGTTCTATTCATAATACTTTAGGTATTCGTTCATCATCTTGGGGAATGACTTGGCACTGAGGAACCTGAGTCCCAGCCTCTCTGCCCAGACTTTAATTCCCTCATCAGCCGCGACTACCCCTGCTCCCAGTTCCTTGGCCAGGAGGAGCACATCCAGGTCCGGAGCGCTGTCCAGGGTTCCCTTTCTTAGGGCCTGCCTGTAGCGTTTCCTGAAGTCGGCTATGGCCTTGCCCACTATCTCGTTCTCTATCTGGGCTTTTTTCTCTCCCCGGGACATCATGACCAGGGATTCCACGGCTGCTTCCCAGATGGCGTTTTCTGATATCCTCATCCCCTTGTTCATCCGGTCCCTCATGTCCTGTACGTATTCATAGAATATCTCCGAGGGTATCTTGGTGTCGTAGCGGTTGGGGCTTTTTTTCACTATCCAGGTGTCCGCTTTAACCATGATATCCCGGGGGCACTCGTATCGGGCCATGTACTCAGAAAACTCTTTATAGGTTATGGGAGGCATATGGCAGCTCATATTCAGTTTGATCCTTGATTTAGCTATTACATCCAGTAGATAGTCCACGGTGTTATTTAACTCGCCTTCACCATATACATCCCGAAGTTTATTATCGGTAAATGCCGTGGTGTCCAGTACAAACCTTTGTTTTGCCAGTATAGTAACTCCCCCAGTTAAGAATTTATTCTCACTATTTAATATTGGATTGATCTGTTAAATAATCTATCCTCTAATATTTTCTGTGTTGATTATATTTATTTAGTAATCATCTTTGTTTAATGGAAGCATTTATTTTCAAATTAAAC
The DNA here is from genome assembly GCA_002067325.1 of Methanobacterium sp. PtaU1.Bin097. Taxonomy (GTDB): domain Archaea; phylum Methanobacteriota; class Methanobacteria; order Methanobacteriales; family Methanobacteriaceae; genus Methanobacterium_A. Next base: position 429 of record MVQY01000125.1, on the reverse strand, counting down.
ATTTCCCTTTAACTGAAACTTCCGAACTCTGGGGTTGCAGACTTATATGATGTTGGTTGATAACCTTAAATATAATAATAAAATACATTAAATTATTACTAATATAAAATTTATAAGGGGGTAATTATATCGATATTTCTTTAGAAGAGCTTAATAAGGATGTGTTACCCAATTTATCTGAAGAAACTATCAAATTTGATGAAAAACACTTTAGAAAAGCACAAAGTCAAAGAAATACTTATAGAAACATGGTTTATGATTGTATACTCAAAAGATATCCCAAAATAACTAAATTAAAATCTAGAAAGTTTAAACTCTGTTATAGACTTCCCAAGAAATCCGGCAAATCAGTATTAATTATTGTACTTAAATCCAAAAGAAATATAATAGTGAAGACGGCATATAATCGTAATGTAAAACGAAAACCAG
>MVQY01000124.1 GCA_002067325.1 Methanobacterium sp. PtaU1.Bin097 | reverse complement strand
ATATAAAGCCAATCAGTGTTGATGGTGATATAAAGCCAATCAGTGTTGATGGTGATATAAAGCCAACCAGTTCTGATGGTAATATAAAAATCATCGCCCTGCTGGTGGCTTCCATCGCCGCCTTTTTTGCACCCTTCATGGGGACATCGGTGAACATAGCCCTACCAACCATTGGGGCTTTTTTCGGCTCAGACGCCATACTCTTAAACTGGATTACCAATGGATATTTACTAGCGGCTGCCATATTTTCCGTGCCCTTCGGCAGGGTTTCTGATATTTACGGCCGTAAAAAGGTATTCATACTTGGAGTAAGCCTATTTGCAGTTTCATCACTGCTCTGTGCCCTGGCACCCTCCGATATATTCCTCATTATATTTAGGATTCTCCAGGGTATAGGCACGGCCATGATCTTCGTCACTAGCCTGGCCATCGTCACCGAAGTCTTCCCACCCCGGGAAAGGGGTAAGGCCATTGGTATCAATGTGATGTCGGTGTACGTGGGGTTATCCCTGGGACCGTTCCTGGGCGGTTTGATGACCCAGTACCTGGGATGGCAGAGCCTCTTCCTGTTGATGATACCATTTGGTATTCTGGTAATCTTACTCGTCTCCTGGAAGCTTCGCACAGAATGGATCGAGTCTGCAGGGGATAAATTTGACTATACTGGTTCGGTACTCTACAGTGTAGGGCTTCTCCTATTGATGTACGGATTCACAGAACTGAACACCATCCTGGGAGTTATCCTCCTTATTGTAGGTATAGCTCTATTTGTCGTGTTTTTCCGCTGGGAGCTTAAAGTGGAAAGTCCCGTGTTTAATGTGAAATTATTCACAGAAAACACGACCTTTGCCTTTTCAAGCCTGGCAGCACTTATAAATTACAGTGCAACCTTCGCAGTCACCCTGCTTCTAAGTTACTATCTCCAGTTCATCAAGGATCTGGAACCACAGTCAGCAGGCCTAATACTAATAGCACAGCCCATTATGATGGCCATAGTCGCACCCCTGGCGGGTCGTATGTCTGACAAGTACGAAGCACGTAAACTGGCCACGGCGGGTATGATACTGGTTACACTGGGGCTCTTTGGATTCGTATTCCTCACACCAGGGACCAGTCTAATCCTGATCATAATCAGCCAGGTCATACTGGGTATAGGCTTTGGACTCTTTTCATCACCCAACACCAACGTTATCATGGGCTCCGTGAAGAAGAGGTTCTATGGAATTGCCTCGGCCACGGTGAGTACCATGAGGCTCATAGGCCAGACCATGAGCATAGGCATCGCCACCCTGGTATTCGCCTTCCTACTCGGCCGTGTTCAGATAACACCAGATCAGTACGGCTCACTCCTATCAAGCATCCAGATATCCTTCGTAATCTTCACCATAATATGCCTGGTTGGGATCTACGCCTCCTGGAAGAGGGGAGATGGGATGGGTTACCAGGAAGAGAAGGGTTAAAATTTTAGTTTTATTTTTCTTTTTATTTTTGGTATCAGTTTAAGTTGGTTCTCCAAATTCTGTTTTATTGATAAAACAAATATCTTATATAAACTAATAACAACAATTATAAACTTTCATTTCTGAATACTTAATTATTAAGCCCATTACAAGGGGAGGGTAAATCATTAAAAGTATCAAAGAAATAGCCCAGATTTTAAGTTCAGATATCTCCAAGCGTGAATTGGGAAATCCCTATTTTAATGATGAGAATTACCAGACATTTCCCTATCACAAGGAAAATTTCCACCAAATAAGGAAGACAAGTTCAGACAGGAAAATCTGCAGTATAGATGGGGGAAATCAGGAGATATATCCCGCCCCGGAGTATTCCATTCAGCTCAACAGGATTTATTTTAACATATATAAGGATAAAAGACCATTCCCTCTAAAATCCAGTATACCACAGAGGATAGAATTTTTATCACTCACCACCCTTAATCGTGAAAACAGGAACACCTGCTTTGAAACCAAATATGCCCTGGAGGATCACAATTTTATAGAATATCTCCCCTCTGAGAGTGATTTGCAGGTAAAGGCATTTGAACCTGATTTCAGATTGGGAAACAAAACTTTAATGGAAAGGATGGCCTCCATGGCCCGGAGATTTGCCGAATGGACCATCGCCGAACACGTCATCGAACGAGAACTGGAAGATGGGGATATCATCATAAAGGATGGGTCACTTCAAACTTCACATAGAAATGAGAATAAGTACGTGGAAAAAGTATTTGAGAAGGCCAAAAAGAAGGGTGTCATCTTCACCGGACTTTCTAAATCATGCCGGTTAACCACCAATACTGGATATTCACTTATCGCATCTATTGAAAAATTTGCCAGGGAAAATGACATTCCATTTGAAGAATGGTGCTACTTTCCCATAGCCCGGAGTAAGCAGGGACAGGAACATAAGGCAGTTATAATGGTGGTTAAGTTAAACAGAAATGCCAGTACGTCATTCCGGTTTGAAATACTGAAAGATCAAGCCGATAACATGAGTAAAAAAGAGATAGTGGATTTAATTTCATCCATCGCAGATTATTCAAAGGATATAACCATACCAGGATATCCATACGGTCTTTTCGATGCACATGTATGGGCCAGGGTAAGAAAGGAAGATTTAGACAACTACAAACTCATACTGGACTCTGAACTGGCCAAAACAGAGTTTTTTGAAGATTTCAACGCCCGTATAAAAGCGGTTAGTATGCATGATAAATTAGATGAATTATGATACAGTTAGGTAAATTAGAAAGCGACGCAGGTGAAATTTAAATGAAAGGCGGTCAAATAGTTGGGGGCGGATTAAAAGACATCTACATCAGGGAGAAAAGCGACTCCCACATGGAATTAGGGGATTTACTGGTGGCAGAAGGACTAAACCAAGATTATACAATTATCCAGGTAAAGGATATAGAATACCGGAGCCAGATTCCACAGCAAACCTTAGAGTTATCGGCAGGGATGAAACTGGAAGGATACGGGGATAATCTGGAAGTGATGGAACCTAACCTGCGTAATTACCTCGTGGCCCGAGCCAAGAGCCTGCTCTACGTGCAGAAAAATGATAAGGGAGAATACCTGACCAAGAGCCCCAAAAGACCCCCCTCCTTCTTCAACGATGTCCAATCCATAACTGACGAACACCTGGGTTTCCTGAAGCCAGAGGACACCAAAAATAGTATCTATTTAGGGGATATAAGAAGCGGATCCACCGTGAAAAAGGACGTCAACGTACACATAGATATGATCAAATCATTAACTCACCACATCTTCATACCGGCCACCACAGGCCGAGGAAAGAGTAACCTGGTAAGGGTGATGCTCTGGAGTATTCTTGACTCTGAAGGTGCCGGTATTCTGGTTTTAGATCCTCATAATGAATATTTTGGGGACAGTGTGAGGAAAGGGCTGCGGGACCATCCCCGAATGGGTGAGAAGCTGGAATACTACTCCCCAGACAGTGGTAATCAGGATGCCTTAACCCTGTCTATCAACGTGAAAAAGATACGACCACACCACTTCAATGGAATAGGTGGATTCTCACAGGCCCAGAATGAAGCAATGAGGATGTTCTACAACAAATATGGCCCGGACTGGATAATGGAAATAGCCAAAGAAAAGGACAATCAGGTACTTCGGCCCATGGGGATAGATGAAAAAACAGCCAAGGTGCTCAAGAGGAAGATAGAGACCAAGTTAGGTGTATCCGCCATAGTGGATGTTGCTTCTTCTGATGAGAAGAAGTGTGTATTTAAGAGCAATCTCTTCGTCGGTGGGGAGTCTGGATTATCTACCATAAGTGATATCGTGGAATCACTGGAAGAAGGTAAAATAGTGATAATCGACAGTTCCAAACTCAGCGACTTCGAGGAACTATTTGTAGGAAGTATCATAGCCAGCAACATCTTCAATAAATATAAAACCTATAATTCCGAGGTTCTTAAGAACAAACCCGTAATCAGCATCGTGATAGAAGAGGCACCACGTGTTCTGGGTAGAGATGCACTGGAAAGTGGAATGGGAAACAACATATACGGAACCATAGCCAGGGAGGGCAGGAAATTTAAGCTGGGACTGATTGCCATCACTCAGCTGGCCAGTGTGATACCACGGGCAATTTTGGCCAACATGAACACCAAGATCATCCTGGGTAATGAGATGTCCATGGAGAGATCGGCCATAATAGACAGCGCCAGCCAGGACCTATCAGATGATAACCGAATCATAGCCAGCTTGGATAAAGGTGAAGCAATAGTAAGTAGTGTATTTACCAAATTCGCCATTCCCATCTACACGCCGGAGTTTGAGAAGTTCGTGGATGAGTACCTGGAAAATTATGATGGTGGGATGGAAGTTGAAGGTGAAACAGAACTAATTGGATAGGAAAGAATAAATTTTGTTGTTTGATTGATAAAACAGATCAGTTGGTGAAAAATGTACAAATTTGCCCACATAGCAGACTGCCATTTAGGGGCCCAGAAATACCCTGAACTTAAAGAATTAGAACTCAGGGCCTTCAAGGAAGCCTTAGACATATGCATGGCAGAAGAAGTTGATTTCATAATCATAGCAGGGGATCTATTCCATTCCAACCTACCAGATATGGGTGTTGTTAAAGAGGCAGTGGGGAAACTAAGCCAGGTAAAAGAAAAGGGAATCCCTGTGTATATAAACTATGGGAGCCATGATTTCAGCCCCAACCAGACCTCAATCATCGATGTTATCACCGAAAGCGGCCTTATGAAGAAGCTTTTCAATGCCCGAGTGGTAAAGGACGAGCAGGAAAGGGAACAAATCCAGTTAATATTCACCATCGACCCTAAAACCGGGGCCAAACTAACAGGAATCTCCGGGAGGAAGATGGGCATAGACAACTCCTACTATGAAATCCTGGATAGGAAGAGTTTAGAGGCCGAAGATGGATTTAAAATATTCGTCTATCACACGTCAGTGAAGAATATCCTGCCAGAATATCTGATACAGATGGGAGGGATGGATATCAAACGTTTCCCCAGAAACTTCGACTACTACGCCGGGGGCCACATACATAAAAGGGTGTGCGAGGATAAACTGGAAGGATACGGTGTCATCACCTACTCCGGACCATTATTCGGAGGTTATCCCCGGGACCTGGAGATAAGTGCCAAAGGCGAGAAAAGAGGATTCTACATAATAGAATACGACGACCACATCAACTCATGTGCGGATCTAAAATTCCACCCTTTAGAGCTTGTAAAATACCTGTACCTGGAGTTCAACGCGGATCATAAGAATTCAACCCAGATGAATGAAGAGATTAAAAAGGAACTTGAAAGAAGAAAAAATCAGGGCGAAATAGAGGGAAGGATCATAGTTTTAAAGGTTAGAGGAGAATTATCCAGTGGTAAAACCAGTGACGTGAACTTCCAGGAGGTTAGAAAATACCTGAAGGAAGCCAGTGCCCTCCACGTCAGCATCAATTACCACGGCCTTATTTCACGAGAATATACGGAGATAAGGGTTAAAGGCGAAACTGTAGAAGAAATAGAGGAGAACCTCCTTCTGGAAAACTTAAAAAACATAGACCTACCATTAGAAGAACTAAACAGCACTAATGGAAAGGAACTGGCAACCAGACTGCTTAAAATATTAAGACAAAACCAGAAAACCAACGAAAAAAAGGGAGAATATAACCTCAGGATTTTAAACGAATCCCTTTCAGTACTGGGCTTGGAGGACATAATAAAATAATAATAACGGAGCCATTCACTCATGATTTTCAAGACACTGCAGATGGAGAACATAAGGAGCTACGAGAAGGAGAAGATAGACTTCCCCAGTGGAACCTCCCTTTTTGAGGGTGATGTTGGATCCGGCAAATCAACCATACTCATGGCCATGGAGTTCGCCCTCTTTGGACTGGGAAACCAGAGGGGAGATGCCCTGCTCCGTAAGGGGTCTAAGAAGGGTTCAGTATTTTTAAGCTTTAATGTGGAAGAAAAGGAGTACCAGATTAAAAGGACACTTGTAAGGGGTAATAATGACTCGGTGAGGCAGGATAAAGCTTTCCTAAGTGCGGATGGGAGGAAGGTGCAGCTTTCACCATCTGAGATCAAGGAGAGGATCCTGGATATCCTGAACTTCAAGGAACCACCAAACCCCCGGGCCCAGAGTGTCATCTACAGGTATGCTGTTTACACTCCCCAGGAGGAGATGAAATTCATTCTCGCACAGAAGCCTGACACCCGACTGGAAACACTCAGAAAGGCTTTTGGTATTGAAGACTATAAAACTGCAGCAGATAACGCCAAATTAATTTCAAATGGAATAAAAGACAAAATAAACTATCTGAGTGGACAGGTTTCTGACTTAGAACAGAAGAAAGCCTCTTTAATAGAATTAAACAGAAAACTAACTGATAATAATCGGGTTCTGGCTCTAAGCACTGAAAAAAGAGCTGAACTTGAGTCGGCCTTAAGTAAATATAGAGAAAAGCTTGTAAATCTTAAAGAAATTGAATTCAGACTTAGACAGGTTGAAAACGAAATTCCCCACCTGGAAAAGCAGATCAAAGATAGAGACGATTTAATAACCAGATATCAAGATGAAATTCAGGAAACAGAAATAGAAAATCAGGAAAAGTTCAGGCCGGAAATGGACAAACTGGAGAAGATTGAAAAACCCACCAGCATAAGCCCGGAAGAACTTAAAGAAAAAATTAAACTGATTAAAGAAGCGGTACAGAATCGTAAAGAATTGTTTACAACGTTAAAGCTGCTTAAAGAAAATAAGGCGGTTATAAAGGAAAAACTAGAGGATTGGAAGGATAAAACCAGGGATGATTTCATCAAAGAAAATCAGGAATTGACCCAGAAATTAAGAGAATCCAGGGATCTTCTATCCCAACACCAGAAAGAAGTGAATCTCATCCTGAAGAAGATATACAAATTAGAAGGACAGTTGGATGATATAAACAATAAACTTGAAAATTTGGACGAGTTAGGAGAAATATGCCCCATATGTGGAAGTCCATTGGACGATGCGCATAAAAAAGACCTTAAAGAGGAGAGGGAGAGGGAAAGCCGTAAACTAAACTCGGAAATAAAGGTATTAAATGAAGTAAAGAAGAAGGGTGAAGAGCAAATAGAAGATGATAATACCCTCATAGAACAAATTAGAAATGAACTATCGAACTATAAATCCATAATAAATAAATTTGATGAATTAGATGATGTCAACTCTAGAATAAATAGAGTAGAGGGAAATATTTCAAATATTGATGATATGTTGTCTCTAAATATCCAGGAAGATAATGATTTCGGGAATTTTGACCAGTACATCCAGCACCTCGAGGATTTGCAGGAAAAACTTAACAAGTACTTCGAGGCACAGAAAAGCTTAGAAAGTATCAGATACCAATATAACAAAAATATAGAGAAAATAGAGAGGAAAAAGTCGGAAATAGAAACCCTCACAGACAAAATCAAACAATTAGATGTGAATCTTACGAAGTCAAAGGAAATAATTAAACAGCTCCCTGAGATTGATAGAAAACTGGTAGAAGTTCAATCCCTTCATGATAGTACCGATGAGGAGTATAGGGGTGTCAATGACAAGGTGGTAGAAACTCAAACTTTAGTAAAAAGATTAACCGAGGATGTACATCAACTTGACAAGGAGATAAAAGAAAAGGAGACGTTGCATAATCGGTTAGAAGTACTCAAGAATTATCATAGTTGGCTCACTGATTACCTGATTCCGACCTTGAGTGTGATAGAAAAACATGTGATGCAGAATATTCACCTGGACTTTGATGAAAACTTCAAAAACTGGTTCAACCTACTCATAGATGACCCCAGTAAAACCGGGAAAATCGACGAAGAATTCACCCCTATAATTGAACAGGACGGCTTCCAGCAGGAAATAAATTACCTGAGTGGAGGAGAAAAAACCAGCGTAGCATTAGCATACAGATTAGCCCTGAACAACATCGTACAGAAAGTTTCCACAGGTATGAAATCCAATCTACTCATAATGGACGAGCCCACCGACGGCTTCAGTAAAGAACAGCTATTTAAAATCAGAGACATACTTAACGAACTGAACTATCCCCAAATAATCATAGTTTCCCATGAAAGGGAGCTGGAAAGTTTTGCAGATAACATCTTCCAGATAGAAAAGATAGACGGTGTATCTGAAGTATCAAAGGTTAATTAAGAGGATAAAATGACCAGTGAAACCATCATCACCGAACGAATAAAGTACTTCCAGATTGAATACCCGGACGGAGTACCTTTAGGCATCCTGAAACTGGACCTTGGCATATCAGTTGAAGAACTGCAGAGAAGTCTGCTCAGCCTGGAGGAGCAGGGAATCCTATTCATCGAGAATGAAGAGTATGTTAAACTGGTGGAAAGCCCCGGTGAAGATTCAGTTGAAGATTCAATCGATCCGGTAGCCGAGGATACAGTATCTGAGCCTGTAAATATTGAAAGTGAACCGGCTATAAAAAAGGCGGAAACCTACGATTTATCAGAAAGGGAGATAGAGGCTTTAGAAATTATTAAAGATTTAACCGATGAAACAGGCCACATTCCACGTTACACACTTGAGGGGACGCTTTTATATGGGGATTTAAAACTCAGCATGCTGGGGGTTTATAACCTGATCATGTCCCTGGAAAATAAAGGGATAATACGAAAAGTCCAGATAAACGACAGTGAATATTATGCTGTTTGATGCTTTTAGTGCTGATTTTGTAAATTATAAATTATTATGAATATTCATCTAACTTCTGATTAGACAGATTCACTCCGATAAAACCATCAAAACCATACAACTTGGTTTATCTACCATAAGACAGAATAATCCATTCCTGACTATCCCATTACCAGTAAATATAATCCAATCCTCGATCCCTAATGACCAGATCGTTTATGAAAAAGGACAGCCATCATAGGGAGGTGTGTGGAGATAAAAATATAGTAGTATTATGGAATAAGGGGAAGATATTATTAAGTAGTTGTAAATAAGTATTAAATATGATCATGAAACAGTAACAAATTGAATAAATTATTTATACAATTGAATACAATTTTTATACATGTTAGAGAAGTTATTCACTTCCCGCTCACGGAGTAAGATCATAACCCTATTTATGTTAAACCCCAATGAAGACATGTACGTACGAGAGATCACCAATAAGGTGCAGGAGAATATAAACTCAGTTAGAAGAGAGCTTTCCAATCTGGAAGATATGGGTCTATTGGTAAGTAGAAAAACGGGTAATCTTAAATATTACAGTGTTAACCAGGATTTTCCTATTTATCCAGAGCTTTACGGCATGGTTATGAAAACTGAAGGAGTTTCACATCTTCTGACGGAGAATGTAAAAGACTTAGGCCAGATTGAACTGGCATTTATATTTGGTTCGTTCGCATCTCTACAGGCCGGTCCAGAAAGTGATGTAGACCTTTTACTGGTAGGAAACATTGATGAAAACCTGTTAATCCAAAAACTGGCCGCGTTGGAAAGAAAACTATCACGCGAGATAAACTATGTCCTTCTAAGTAAAGATGAATATCAGGAAAGACTTAAAAAAAATGACCCTTTACTGACTCAGATAATTAAAGAACCTAAAATCATCATCATAGGTGAAATTTAGATGCTGGACGAACTGGAAAAAGATGGTTATATCCGTAAATTACCACCAGACCCCCAGAGGGTGGAAAATTCCCTGCAACTCGCACACCGGGATCTGAAATCAGCCCGAAAAATGCTCGAAAATGATTTTGATTGGTCATTCAATATAGCGTACAACTCCATCCTACAGGCAATACGGGCTCTTATGTTTCAGGAAGGTTACCGTCCTTCCCGTAGGAAATCCCACCGGGCAGTGGTCAAGTTTGCGGAAGTAATGTTGGGAAAGGAAGATGCCACGTATCTAGATCGAATGAGGCGAAAAAGACACCAATCTGTGTACGATATTAGTGGAATAGTTACCATGACCGAAGCCCAAAATGCAATTACAAGAGCAGAAAAAATAATTAAAAAAGTAGAAACTGAGTTAGAATAGACCATCGTAATAATAATATAATGTGTTTTATCTTCTATTTAGATAATCCCACTCTTACAGCTTTGTTTAATCAAACCCTTTTTTATACTGGAAAATTCCAAAGTATAAACGTTTACTGGTGCTTCTTTTCATTTAAAGGTAAAATTTCAACCGGAATTTATGATTGATCTTCCCTGTAAAATTGTTATTCATGTAAAACCGTATTAAACCTGGATAGGCCGGTATTGGCCAAATTTTTTTATAATTATTTGAACAAAATATTATCTGGTGATTTTATTGGCTGAACCGGAAAGTAATCGGCAATAACAACTATGGTATGGGAGATTAAATATGGTTAAATTAGGTTATAAATTATCCAGTGAGGACACCAATCCTCTAGATCTTGTGCGATACGCTAAAATGGCTGAAGAAGCAGGCTTTAGCTTTGCCATGGCTTCAGATCACTACCACCCATGGGTAGATAAACAGGGTGAAAGCCCCTTTGTATGGTGCACCCTGGGCGGTGTTTCGCAGTCAACCACAAAGTTAAAGGTGGGAACTGCAGTTACCTGCCCCACCATCCGAATAAATCCAGTTATCATTGCCCAGGCCGCAGCCACAACAGCTTCCATGATGCCCGGTAGATTCATGCTGGGATTGGGATCAGGGGAGAACCTGAACGAACATGTATTAGGAGACCCCTGGCCCCCGGCACATGTCAGAATTGAGATGCTTGAAGAGGCAGT
>MVQY01000123.1 GCA_002067325.1 Methanobacterium sp. PtaU1.Bin097 | reverse complement strand
AAACTGGAATTATCCTTCATATCCATAGCTTTTATTTTTACATGTATCCTATTCATTATTATAGGAAGTATATTTCTAATCCCCTCATTTGAAGGATTTATAAATGCACTTTTCTCTGATGAGATACAATTCGCCCTGAGATTAACCCTATCCACCTCCATCATCGCCGCATCATGTGTGATGCTGGTGGCCATCCCCACCGCATATTCCCTGGCCAGATACGAATTCCCCTTAAAAAGCGTGGTAAAAAGCATAATAGATCTACCCATGGCCTTTCCAGAAATTGTGCTTGGTATAGCCATATTGATGATGTTCGGTAATCAATTCCTGGGGAACGTGCTGCAAAACCTGGGAATTGACATAGTATTCACCACCGCCGGCGTAATCGTCGCCCAATTTTTTGTAGCCTTTCCCTATTCAGTGCGGATACTTTATTCAACCTTCAACTATGTTAATCCCCGGTATGAATTCGTCTCCAGAAGTTTAGGTTATGGAGAATTTGAAACACTGAAAAATATAACTTTACCACTCGCGAGAGGTGGAATATTCGCTTCTTCGGTGGTCACCATTGCCCGGTGCATCGGGACCTTTGGAGCGGTTTTACTGGTGGGTGGGGGAACTTATCTAAAAACAGAAACCCTGTCCATCGCTATTTACTATAATTTATCCCTGGGAAATATTGACAACGCCATAACTGCCGCCATCATACTGGTTGTAATATCATTTATAGCCATTTTCGTCCTGGAAAAATATGCCTATAAGGATATGGAGGGAGTTTGAAGCCATGTTTTTAGAAGTTAACAATTTAAGCGTGAACCTGGGCCAATTCCACCTGATAGATGTTAACCTTGGCCTGGAGAAAGAAGATTACATGGTTATTATTGGGCCTACCGGCTCCGGAAAGTCAGTGCTTTTAGAAACTATCGCTGGTTTTTACCGTCCCCAATCAGGTAGAATATTCCTGGAAGGTAAAGATATCACCCATCTCACCCCGGAAAAAAGAGGTATCAGCATCATCTACCAGGATTACGTCCTCTTTCCCCATATGAATGTATTTGAAAACATAGCTTATGGACTGAAAAAGAGGATTGAAGATAAAGAAGTTATAGAATCCAGTGTCATAGATGCGGCCAAACGCCTTAAAATTGATCATTTACTTGATAGAAACCCGGAAACCCTGAGTGGTGGGGAAAAACAGCGCACAGCCATAGCCAGATCCCTGATCGTGGAGCCAAATCTTCTGTTGATGGATGAACCGTTCAGTGCCCTGGATGTAAACACCCACACCTACCTTACGGACTTACTTAAAAAGGCAGTAAGCGACTACCAAACGACGTGTATACATGTGAGCCATAACTTCAATGATGTGTGGAGTTTAGCTGAGCAGGTGGCGGTGATGAGAGACGGGGAAATTCTACAGCAGGGTGTGGTGGCCGATGTTTTCTCCAAGCCCCGTCATGATTTTGTGGCTGACTTCGTAGGTGTGCGCAACATATTCCAGGGAGAGGTGGTTGATGGGAGTAAGGGCATCACCGATGTAGAAATTGATAAAAATCTGATTTTACACAGCTCAGATACATATAATACAGATTTTAAAGAAGTAATGGTAGTGATAAGACCTGAAAACATAATATTTTCCAATCAACCCTTCGTATCATCCATTAGAAATCAGTTAAAGGGCATAGTCACTGAGGTTGTACTTATAGGCCCCACTGTCTGGGTAGAAGTAGATGTACATGGTACTAGCTTTAAAGGAATAATAACACCCAGTTCACTGGATATGCTGGGAATTAAAAAAGGTAACGAAATTTATTTAAGTTTTAAATCTGTTAACGTTAAATTAATAGATAACGATTGATCTTACTCCACGTAATTTTAGGGTGCGACTAATTTTCTTCCAAAACTTTATCCTAACCTGGGAAAATATATACTATAAACAATTACTTATTAAATCTAATTTCCGTCATTATTTAAATATGATAGAGGGATTTTCATGAACAGATCAAAAGATGGGCCACAATATCGTTTGAAATTTGATGATAGTATATTATTGATTGATAAGAAGAAATTCACTCTTTTAAAGTTTATAGATGAATGTGGTTCTATAACCAATGCATCTAAAAAGGCAGATATTCCCTATCGCAGTGCTTTAAAGTATATTGAAGATCTGGAAAGGGAACTTAACAAAAGCATTGTATCTACCCAGAGAGGGGGAAAAGGTGGGGGTGGTGAAAGCAAACTCACCAGCGAAGGTAAAGCTATCCTTAAAGAGTACAGAAAAGTGGAAAGTATACTGAAAATGCACGCTGACGTTAACGAAATTGAAGGCTACATCAAGGAGATAGATTATGAAAACAAGATCGCCATAATATACCTTGGTGAGAAAAAAGTTATACTTCCACTGCGTGGGAATTTCAAAGTCGGTGATCGGGCTCTGGTGTTGATAAGTCCTGAAGATATCTTCGTGATGTTAAAGCCCCAGGAATCAAGTGTGAGAAATATCTTCCCGGGTAAAATCATAGGCATGGAACTGAAAAATCATCTGGTCCGGTTAAACGTAGCTGTTGAAGATATTACCCTCTTCGTGGACATAACAGAATACGCCAGGGAACAATTGGATTTACATCTGGGTAAAGATATATACATAGGCTTTAAAGCCGCCGCCCTGGCCATGGTTAAAATATGAAGCTGCCATAGCCAAAAAAATGAGTATATTTAATAAAATAATGATTTAATCAATTAATTACTTTTTTCATTCCATATCTGAGTCGCATGCCTCGATAGTGATAACGGTCGTGCCTTCAGCACCGTTGGGTACGTGTTTTATCTCAATTAAGTCGTCCTTTATTTCTTCCATATCGAGTTCAACAGTATTTCCCAGTTCACTTTCCACTTGAACCTGTAATCTGCAGCTTTTTCCCTCTTCACAGTCGTATTCTTCCACGTTTACTACCTCTCCCGGGGTGAATACCCTGTGGTATGATAATTCTAGAGTGTCAAATCTTTTTACGTTGTTTCTGATGTATTCGACTGCCTCGTCACAGTCCATGGTTATTTTTTTCACCATAAAAATCCCTTCTATAATTATTTTGTATTTGAATTAATATAATTAATTGATGATTTATTTTAAATTTATTCTTGAGCTTCTACGGTTATGGTGGTAGATTTTTCTTCCTGTATATGCCGGATTTCCAGGATATCATCCTTTATTCTTACTAAATCTACCTGTATTGTATCGTTTACCAGTTCACCGTTGAGTTGCATCATCAATCTTAAACTTTCTATCTCTTTTTCCCCGTCCATTTCAATATCCAGTACCTCACCTGGGAGATATATTCGGTTGAAGGATAATTCTATGGTATCATAGGTGTTTACGTTATTTTTAATATAATCCAATGCATCATCGCTATTCAGACTGATTTCTTCTTCCATGTTATCATCGCACTTAGAATCTTATCTTTAAATTTTCTAACTTAAAATAATTTCAATATAATATTAGTTTGATAAGATAAAAACTTGATCTATTTAAAAATAAGCTAAAAAATTGAATCTAGAAATAAAATAAAAAAAAGGGGATAAAGGATTTTTAACTTAGAGATGGTGTCTGTTTTTCTCTGCGTTAAGTAATAGAGTTCCTTTTCCACTTACTCCTATGTCACCAATGTACTTGATGTATTTACCGGTGAATTCTTTGCCTTCAACTACTGGGTCAGCAACTATTCCTTCTGGTTCGAAACCTTCCAGTAATCT
>MVQY01000122.1 GCA_002067325.1 Methanobacterium sp. PtaU1.Bin097 | reverse complement strand
TTCTATCAGGAATGATTCAGCGGCGTTGAACTGGAAAACTCCCTTACCAGTATCCACCTGACCTCCACGGGAGCCTTTAAGATATATACCACTATCCATATCCTCTATGAGTTCTTCAAATTTTAGTTCACCAGGTTTGAGGTAGGTGTTGCTCATCCGTACTATGGGCTGGTCCCCTACAACTGACCGGGCGTTCCCCGATGGGGTGATATCCAGCTGAGATGCTGTTTCCCGGGAGCTTAAAAGCGACCTCAGCACACCATCCTTCACCAATATATTTTTACGGGTCTTTACACCCTCTGAATCATAGGGATAATAGCCAAAGGCGTCCATGGTGGCATCATCTATGATGGTTACCAGGGATGAGCCTATCTGGGTGCCCATCTTCCCTTTTAGTATGGAATCATTTTGTAATATCAGATCAGCCTCTGATGCATGGCCCAGGGCTTCGTGTATAAATACACCGGTAAGTTCCGGATCCATGACCACCGGGAATTTGCCGGAGGGTGGTAGTTCCGCTTTAAGGAGTCGTATCGCCTTTTCAGCCGTGACTCTTCCGAATTTTTCCAGGTCTTCTTTCTGTATGACTTCGAAACCTGCGGCACCGCCGGTGCTTTTATGCCCGAACTGTATGATCCCATCAGAAGCAGCTACTGCGTTCATAAACAGGGCTACTCTGCTTTCTTCTATCTGGAGCTCGGTTCCTTCGCTGTTGACGAAGATGGTGGTACCTTCCCCGTCCACGTAGTTGACGGTGGTGCTTACAATTGTCTCCAGATTAGCTGCCTTCTCTGCAGCGGACATGGATTCTTTTTTCTCATCAAGGGATACATCCTGCAACTTTAACTTTGCCTTAGACTTCACATTGTCATGGGTTGGTTCTATATCTGCCAGTTTAACATCATTATCTAAAGCATTGGCGAGTTTAAGTGCAGATTTACCTGCATCTTCCATCTTAGCCGGGTTGGTAGTGAAGCTAACACCCCATGCACCGTTTTTTAATACGCGTACACATCCACCCCAGTTATTACCGGATGTTATCTCCTGAACCTTCCCGTCCTTCATCACTATAACGTTGTTTAAACTTTCGCTAATCCGCAAGTCAAGGTAATCTGCCTTTTCCTCTAAAAGAGTTAGTATTTTCCTGATTAAATCAGTGTCAAATGAATACTCTTCTTTTTTAATTATTTTATTTCCCCCTAAAGTGTTATTCCTTTTTATATAAAATGAAATTTATTTTATCAAGTTTTCAGGGTACAACTTGTATTTTTATACGTGGTAATTATTAAAATTTAGGATTAAAATCAAGAAATCAATGGTAAGTATAAAAAATGTTTTCCACCATTAGTTGCTTACCAGTATTTTATATTTTATTTCTTTGTGGATAATACCCAAAACTTGGAAAGTAATCCTCTGGGGCCTGTTTTGTGCATAAACTTTTATACTTAAACCTATAATGTGATAATGCATTTAACTAAAAATGCAACAAAAATAGAAATAAAGAACAGAAATAGAAAATAAACACAAAAAAGGAAAAAATAGATAAAAAGAATTTTGGGTGATAGAAAATGAAAAAAATAGCCATAATATGCATCCTGGCTGTGATGCTTGGCACCATGCCCATCTACGCCGCGGACTCCAGTGCCGCCCAACAGCTACAACAAGAAAATCCCGGACTGTACCAGGATTTAATGGATATTAAGGACCAGATAATGCAGAATCCGGATCAGATAACTCAATTGTTACAGAATCAGGATGTGCAGAATGAGATAAGCCAGTGGTTGCAGAGGCAGGATGTACAAGCCCAAATATACCAGTGGCTGCAGAATCCGGTGGTTCAGGAAAATCTGAAGTTGTTATTCCAGAACCAGAACATTAAAAATGAATTGAACAATATCTTGAATGGATAGAAAAAGGGGAATATGTGATTCCCACCCCTACTTTTTTTTAAATCGTCTCTATTTTTATTTTAAATCATCTAACTTTTTTAAAATCCCATACTTTTAAAATACAATAAAAGAAATTAACAATTGTTAACTAGAGTTCCTTATATCTTACCAACGACCCACATCTAAAACCTTATCATTAAGTTTATAGTCCATTAATTAAGTAAAAGAGTAATAGATTAAGGGCCGGATGTGGGATATTATGAAAACTGTTCGTGAAATAAACCAAAGGATCAAGGATGGAGATGCAGTGGTGGTGACCGCCGCCGAGATGACAGCCATAGTAAGGGAAAATGGTGCAAAACAGGCCGCAGAAGAAATTGACGTGGTAACAACCGGAACATTCGGCGCTATGTGCTCCTCAGGAGCATTCCTCAACTTCGGCCACAGCGATCCGCCCATAAAAATGTCCCGCACATACTTAAATGGAGTGGAAGCCTATTCAGGACTGGCCGCTGTAGATGCTTACTTGGGTGCGACCCAGCCCAACCGTAACCCGGATATTGGCTTAGAATACGGTGGATCCCATGTAATAGAGGACCTTATTCGGGGCAATGAGATTGAACTCGTTGCAGAAGCATACGGTACCGATTGCTACCCCCTAACCGAGATAAAAACCCAGATAACACTGGAAAGTATAAACGAAGCAATCATGGTCAATCCACGTAACTGCTACCAGAACTATTCCTCGGCAACCAACTCCACCGATGAAACACTGTACACTTACATGGGCACCTTACTACCGAATATGGGCAATGTAAGCTACTCCAGCGCCGGGGAACTCAGCCCACTACTAAACGACCCCTACTTCCAGACCATAGGCACCGGTAGTAGAATATTCCTCTGCGGAACCCAGGGCTACATCATAGGGGAAGGAACCCAGTTCGCCACTGAAGTGGAAAGAAGAAATGGGGTGCCGGTTTCAACTGCCGGGACGCTGATGCTTAAGGGAAACATGAAGGAGATGCACTCCGACTATGTCCGGGGAGCGACCATGCCCAAGTACGGATCCACACTCTACGTAGGAGCAGGAATACCCATACCCATACTCAATGAAGAGTTAGCCCAGAGAACTGCCATCAGTGATGAGGAAATCACCTGCCGCATAGTAGACTATGGCGTGCCCCGAAGAAGCAAACCCATAGTAAGGGAAGCAAACTACCATGAACTTAAAAGCGGAGTAATTGAATTAAACGGGGTGGAAGTACCGACTTCACCATTATCCAGCCAGAAAAAGGCATTAGAGATAGCCCTGAAGCTCAAAGAATGGATAGATAAGGGAGAATTCCTTTTAACTATCCCGGTGGAGAAACTGCCCAATAAGGGCCGAACTGTTAAGCCACTGGAGATCCAGAAACCACGTATACTGGTCAAGGATTTAAAGGGAGAAGCCCTGATACTAGCCCATCCAACGGATGCCATCAGTGAAGTGGCCAGGAGAATGGTGCAAAACAGCATAAACCATTTACCGGTTGTAGATGAGGGAAATAAACTCCTGGGCATCGTGACTTCCTGGGACGTAGCCAACGCCGTGGCCCATGGTAAAAATAAACTGACGGATGTCATGACCAAAAAGGTGATCATAGCCCGGGAGGAAGAACCAGTGGATGTTATCGCCCGGAGAATAGATAAAAATAAGATCTCAGGCCTACCTGTAATAGATAGTGACAACCGGGTGAAGGGAATGGTCACAGCAGAGGATATTTCCAGACTGATAGGTGGTGATTAAAGATGAAAGCATGGCTCACATTTTCTCCAAGCATAGTAAATAAAGCGATCATATCCAATCTGGTGAAAAACTACGATATCACTTTTAACATCCTACGGGCAGATATAACCCCCAAAGGAGGTAAAATGCTCATTGAAATCAGCGGAACCCAGCAGAAACAGGCCGTAGAATTCATGGAGAAAGAGGGAATCCACCTCAACCCCATAAATAAAGTGGTTAAAAAAGACGAAGAAAAATGTATAGATTGTGGTGCGTGTATTTCACTATGCCCGGTGGAAGCAATTAAACCAGCTGAAGACTGGACAGTAGAAGTAGATGACCTGAAGTGCATTGGCTGCAGCTTCTGCACCAATTCCTGTCCCACCAGGGCTATAAGGGTTATGGAGTAGTTCTTCAATAAAGTGAGAGTTCATTTTACCCTTTCACATCGAATTCCTTGAGGATCCTTCTCCTCGCTTCACCGATGGTTAGGGGATAGGGTTTATCGAAGGGTAGTTTATCCTCCTTTCCCAGTATCTCCATGAGGTGGGCTATACGGGGTAGTCTTAGGTTAGCCCCACGTATGGTTTCCACATCCTCGAAGACCTCCAGGGGACTTCCTTCTTTGATGATTTTCCCTTCACTAATGATGTACACGTTATAGGCATATAAGGGTACCAGGTCGACATCATGGGTGGAGATGACGATGGTCATACCTTCCTGGTTCAGATTATAGAGTAGATGCATGATCTGCGATGCGCCCTTAGGATCCAGACCAGATGTAGGCTCGTCTAGGACCATTATCTCCGGACGCATGGCCAGGATACCGGCGATGGCCACTCGCTTTTTTTGACCCCCGCTCAGGTGGTGGGGTGCTTTGTTCTCCATTCCCTTCATACCGACTCTTTCCAGGGATTCTTTAACCCTCTCTTCAACCTCTTCATCAGGTAAACCAATGTTCATGGGTCCGAAGGCCACGTCCTCCATTACGGTGGGTGCAAACAACTGATCATCAGGGTTCTGGAATACTATGCCCACCTTCTGGCGGACCTTCATCAGTCCTGCCTTATCATACTTGAGCGGCTCTCCGTTTACCCGGACTGTTCCTTTATTGGGTTTTAAAATTCCATTGAAATGTAGAAATAGTGTGGATTTACCCGCCCCGTTAGGTCCTAGAAGGGCGATTATTTTACCCTTAGCTGCGTTGAATTCCACATCTTTCAGGGCGAGAGTACCGTCTGGATAACTGTAACTGATATCTTTAGTTTCTATTACATTCATTGATTCACCTTTGATGGATAATTTGAGATTAAATTTTTTTTGAAATTGAATCTAACGAATTTAATTTATGGATAATATTTTTGAATGCTGATATCTTATAGATGTAGGTTGGTTATATATTCAATTATGGGATGTAACAATGTAATCAATCCTATTATAATTATGATAGCCCCACTTACCAGTGGAATTTTATTCACGGTTTTGCTCGTTAGATAACCCTGGATGAATCCTCTTCCCTTAACAAAAAACACTGAAAGAAGAGTTATGGCTATGGCCAGACCAGCACTGAAAACCAGAACGTAGGTGAGGCCGCTGTAGATCTGGTTGTTCCCGATACTGAAGAGGAGAACGGCCAGGGCTGCAGGACAGGGTATTAAACCTGTGGACAATCCGATTGCAACCACACCTTTCGTTGTGTCTATGTGGTGTTTGTGATGTTGATAAGGATGATAGAATTTTCTGATTATCCAAATACCAACCACTATTAGTATGATTCCCCCTATTACGCTCATGACATCGTGGGTTGTATCCACGTTCAACGCCTCTAAGAGGAATATGGAGGCAACTCCAAGCAGGATGACAACGATCACATGGGAGAAGACCACGGTAAGTCCCAGTAATGTAGCATCTTTCACAGTAGCATCGGTACCCATGACGAACACTGCCATGACTGATTTCCCATGGCCCGGTTCGAATGCATGCAATGCACCGAGTACAAATGCAGAAACTATAAACAGCCAATTAACTCCTGATGTAATAGCTGTTATTCCTCCGAATGCGATATCCATTTAAACCATCTCCTTAAAATATTTTTAATACTTTTTTCCGTTTATTTATAAATGCAGTAATACTCAACATCGCTGAAAATATCAACCATCTTGTAAACTTGGAATAAATTTTTCAGTATTACCTTTTTCTAATTTATTTATATAGCCAGTAATACTCATGGCCACTGAAATATCATCCATACCATAAAATCACAAAATTAGGACTTGGATATTTATTCAGTCAATTAAACTTTTTATTATCCCTGGTTTTCTCAACTATTCTTTTTTTGGCTTCACTTATGGTGAGGGGATACGATTTTCCGAAAGATATTTGATCTTCATCTTGAAGTCGCTCAAAAAGATGGGCTATATGGGGAAGTCTTAAATTAGCCTTTCTTATTAATTCTTTGTCTTCAAATACCTCTTTGGGTGTTCCTTTTTTAAGGATCTCTCCTTCACTAATAACGTATACTTCATGGGCGTAGATGGGAACTATGTCCACGTCGTGGGTGGCTATAATAATTGTGATGCCCTCTCTGTTGAGTTTGCAGAGCAATCTCATTATTTGGAAAGCTCCTTTGGGATCGAGACCGCTGGTGGGTTCATC
>MVQY01000121.1 GCA_002067325.1 Methanobacterium sp. PtaU1.Bin097 | reverse complement strand
TATTCTGTGTATTTTATTTTTGGTTGAAATTTTAAAACGTTAATAGAGTAATTTGAGGAGCCAATACTCGTTTCATCATCTCATTTTAGTAGATTGCTTTTGTATTTGAAAACAATCAGATAAAATAAAACTGACACTACAATAATGGATATCAGGGTATAGAGAGGATCCATGCTGCCTTTTATGAAAATTGACGGGGTTGAAAATGCCGCGTTGCTATAACCCAATATTAGTGAATAGAATAGGTTAAAGGCAGCGTGTACACCTATGGCCAGCTCCATAGAACCGCTTTTAAGGGTAATGAAGGCCAGAAAAAGACCAACAAAAGCATAATAGATCATCATCAAAACTCCCCCTGAGATTTCTGGGTTTCCCAGATGGATCAGCATAAAAGCTATTCCGTTAACAATAGCTAAGATCAGGAAATTCCTAATTAAAAGACCCGTTCCCTGCAGAAAATACCCACGAAAAAAAAGTTCTTCAGTGGTGGTTTGGATAGGTATCAGTATCAATATAAAGGGCAGAAAAATCAGAAAACTGTACAAATTAAAATTAAACCGGAAGTCTGAGGGTCCCAAGATGTACTCCACTATTGTAACCGGGATCAGGAGTCCAAAGAATAGAATGAATCCCCATAAAACAGTTTTCCATTTAATACTCTTTTGAGGAGTGATCAAGGACAATAAAGGCCTTTTATGTAAAAATTTAACCACGATGAATATACCAATCACCCAGGTAATAAAAGTGAACATGGTCAACAGAAATTCGCCCAATTGATTTAGACCAATTATTTGGAATGTTTTCAGATCAACAGGTAAACCAAAGGCCAATGCTACAATAAAAGGTATAATTACTCCTAATAGATAAAAACTAAAGATCAGGATAATTCCAATGATATAACGCCATAAATCGTTTTTCCCTCTACGGGCCAGATCCAGAAACTCCTCCATAAAAAACCTCCATTAAATCAAGACAAACAGCCTAATAATTTTGATTTAATATTTTTATTTATAATAAGATTTACTATTAGGGACTAAGAAATATCTTTTTATATAAACTTTAAAGCATATATTTAGCAAAAATATCCAATCAGATTTTGGTGATTCCAATATTTGAGTTCCATTCTACGTTTTATATTCTTATATATAATATTTGATATTCTTTATTTTGTAATTCGTTTATCCATGATCCTGTGTTTGCAACTTTTTTTCTCTTATTAATGAATGGTTAAGACTAAATGTCCGATTTCATAATTATTTATATGAAAGAAAGACCAGTTGATAGATTATAGAATAAACATTTGTAAGTTCACGTTAAGAGGTAAAGTATGTACGAAACATTAACTTACACTGGTGGAATCCATAAGCATGAGGAAATGGTAGAACTTATCGAGGACCTGGGTGGTTTCGTTCTTCAGGAAACTGTAAGCCAGATGGATCTGGTTTTAACCCTGGCAGTCCCCATGGAGGATGTTGCTAAAGTTGAAGAAAAAGCTAAAGAACTCCTGGGGAAAGTAAAGATAGCCCCTATGGCTGGGACTGAGATAGCCATCGTTTCCCCCACCCTGGCCCGGCAGCATCTCCCCCATTCTGCCTGTGATATTTCAGAATACCTGAGACGTTACGGGGCTAAAGATAACATGATCGGACTTCAAAGAGGCGCTGGTAAGGGTATTAGCTGTATCTCTGAAGACGAGAAGAAACTCATAGAGGAACATGATCTGGCTGTCTTCGCCCTGGGAAGTTTTAGGGAGTGTATTTTGAATAAAACACACCTTTTTGATGATATAGAGATACCGGTAGTGGTTACTGGAGCTCCAAAAATTGATGTAAAGGACATACCAGGCGCTGATGCCTATATCAATGGTTTAGGAAGAATTCCCCGAAGATTGAAGAGGGGAGAAAATATCAGAGCCCTTAGAAATCTGGTAAATGCGGTGGAGGGAATACTTGACCAGAAGAGATTGGACATGGCTGATGATCCGCCTATAGTGCCCTCTATCCTGGTAAAAACGGAGATAGAATATCAAGTCCCGGCTATTAAGCAGGTTTACTCGCCAGCCCCGGTGGTAAGCCAGTTAGATGGGGTGAGAGTTAAGCTGGACTATGATAGGTATCATGATCAGGTGGAGGAAGTGGTGGTGAATGATTACCGCCTGGCGGATGTTTCAGAGATACATAAATCCATGATGTACGGTTATACTCTGGTTAAACTATTACCAGAGACATCTATCATTTAATTTTGGATATTTATTTATTTATTTTTTTAAATTACAGGAGTGAATTGAATGGAAAATGTTAAGGAATTTAAAGGATTAAACGGAAATTTAATGGCATTTAAAGAAGAAGTAGCCGATGCAAAGAAGATAACCTTTGCAGGAGCACCTGGTGTATGCACCCCATTTGCAGAACTTTTTGCATACGCGGTTAGGGATAAAGAATCGGTGTTTGTCACATTAACAGACATAAGCAGTGCTCGAAAGTTGGAGCTTACACCCCAGGGAATGCAACTGACCGGGCCAGCTGATCCAAAAGCAGATGTAGTGGCCCTTTTAGGCGGACTCAGCATGCCCAAAGTCAATGTAAAAATTGGAGAAGTACAGGAAATGATTGATAATATATTAGATGAGGATGGAAAACTCATTGGTTTATGTTACATGGACATGTTTAAAGACGCTGGTTGGGATGAACAATTAAATTTTGATTGTATAATTGATGGCACACTTATCGGTGTGGTAAAAAAATAGGGATTTTTATTCCATCATTTTTTTTTAATGGAGCTTAATATGAAGGGTCCCCGCGTTATGTGGAATACCATCCCATATCTTTTTATGGCGTTGATCATAAACTTCGCTATCTTTTCAGGTTTTAGTTTTACATTTAATATACAACAAACTGGATTATATTACATGGTTCTTTTACTTGTAAGCTTTTCTCATCCAGTTTCTTTGGTGTTGTTAACACGGTCTTCTAATTTACTGGTCAGGACGCTGTATGCAGTTTCCGCTGCCTGGACTGGGATGGTTGCTTACATCCTGATCATGTTTGCAGTATATTTGATACTGGGATTTTTTATAAATATACCAGCTTATACAGCAGGAATAGTCATTTTATTGGTCGCTTTTGTTGTAACTGTCTATGCAATAATTAACGTAACCCGATTAAAGGTTGAAGAGATAACTATACCTTTAAATATTGAAAATAACATCAGGGCAGTGCAGATCAGTGATGTCCACATTGGACCAATACGTAAACAGGGTTTTCTTAGAAGAATGATGGATAAGATAATAGATCTTAATCCAGATATTGTTTTTATAACTGGAGATCTGTTTGACGGGTCATCAAAACTGGAAGATAATATTTTAAAGGATTTCAAAAGAATTAAAGCCCCCATATTATTTGTGATGGGTAACCATGATTTCTATCAGGGCCGGGATCAGGTCTCAGATTTTGTAAGTGGGACCCCTATTAATATATTATACAATGAAGTTTTGGATTTGCAAGACCTGCAGGTAGTGGGTGTGCCCTTCTCTTGGGATAGACATTATCTACAGAAAACCCTTCCAAAAATTAATTTCGACAGAGATAAGCCTACAATTCTTTTATATCACTTACCAAGTGAATTTAAAGTTGCGAAGGCAGCAGGAATTGATCTGCAGCTTTCAGGACATACCCACGCCGGCCAGTTTTTCCCATTCAACTACTTCGTGAGATTACCTTTTCCATACATCCGGGGTTTATATGGGGATGAAGGAGGATATCTCTATGTTTCCCAGGGTACTGGTACGTTGGGGCCTCCAATGAGACTGGGATCAAGGTGTGAGATTACTCTGATTAAACTGGTCGGTGGGAAATCAATATCATAAACTATAAATATTAATTTTGAATATATATTCATCTTATGCCAAGACCTCGTAGATTCAGAAGAATTCTAAAAGACCCAGAAATTCGCTGTTTTAGACCAGAAAAAGATGATATAGATGATTTACTTCCTATAAAAATAAATATCGACGAATTTGAAGCAATTAGACTCAGAGATTATCTAAATATACAGCAAAAAAAATCAGCAGAATTGATGGGCATATCACAGCCCACCTTCCACAGAATTTTAGTTTCAGCAAGGAAAAAGATATCTGAAGCTTTAATTGAGGGGAAAGGTATTGTCATCATTGGACAAGATTATTCAACCGATGAAAGCAGGTATAAATGCAAAACATGTGGGTTTGAATGGATAAATCCCGGAAAAGAATATGATAAATGTCCGGACTGCCAGTCAGAGGACATATCTATTGAGCTACAGGAAGTGGACTCTTCCAGTGAAGACGTTACACTCCTAAGCAGAAGGTCTTACGGGGGTCAAGGATTAGGGGCGGGACCACCACGAGTCTGTAAATGTCCCGAATGTGGTTTTGAATGTCTTAAAACCAGGGCAGTACCCTGTAGAAACACAAAATGCCCTAAATGTGATACTCCGCTATGTGGGTCTGATTAAAGTCAGGTGATTAGAGATGAATTTTATTGAAATCCAGAATGTTTCCAAATCTTTTAACGAAGTACCAGTTTTGAAGAACTTAAGCGTAAATATCGAGGAGGGTGCTGTTTTGGGTATTCTCGGTAGGAGTGGTGCTGGTAAGTCTGTTTTGATTAAT
>MVQY01000120.1 GCA_002067325.1 Methanobacterium sp. PtaU1.Bin097 | reverse complement strand
TGAACTGGTGCAACAAAGCGAAATAGAAGCCAAAACCGTGGTGGAGAAATTTCCAGATTCAAAACAGGCAGAACTCTACCGGGAACTGGCACAAACTATTTTTGAAAACCAGGACTTCGTTGTCCCCGAGCCTATGGATGTGGATGAGTTCGATGAGTTTTTCAGAGGATTTCAAAGCATTTAATTTTATTATTTATCAAGTTCTTATGAATTTGATAGATAAGTTTTTAATACTATTTTTGTATTAAATAATAATTATGTTGTGTACCTCTTGGTTTAAGTGTCTTAAAAATTATTGAGGACAACTTAAATCTGATATGACAGATAAAGTTTAATGTGAGGGCCACACAATACTATACTATTTGATGGAGGCGTAAGGATATATGCAAAGTCATGTAGATGTTAAGAAGGATAAAATGAAAAAAACTCACAACATTATTAAGAAAGATGAAAAAGAGCCTGAAATACGTTCTGAATATGTGGAAAAGATTAAGCGAATTGAAAAGGACAATAAGAAGCCTATTCGAATTAAAAATATAGATGATTTATTTATAAAAGAATAAAATAAAATGCTGTTTTTCTTTAGATTTCATGTATAACATAGCTTTCCATCCTGCTTTCCAGTCTATTCTAAATAAACTAAAAGTTAAAGATCCTAAAAGCTATAATAATGTTATAGCTAAAATTAAACAGGTTGCAATAACTCTTGAATTGAATCCTGATTATTGTAAAAACTTAAGAGCACCATTACAGAAATATAAAAGAGTTCATGTTAACAGATCGCATGTTTTAGTTTTCCAAGTGGATAAAAAGAATAGATTGATGATTGTTTATGATTATGACCACCATAAACGGGTTTATAGGAAAACATACCCTTAATTCATTTGTTTTAATTACTAGGTAAATTAGGTTTATTTTTTTTTGAATTTTTGTGGGGACAAACCTAATTTTTCATAGCTTTCTAAGCAATATTTCTCTAAATCATCTAATTTTTCAAAGTAAAATAAATGTGATGAACATTTACAATCAGAACAGCCGAAGTTATCTATTCCAATGCCGTTTTCAGCAATTTTTTCAGCTATTTTACATTCTATTTTATCTTCAGAGACTGTGTATATAACATCCACGATCTCCGCATCTCTATTCGATAAGAGATAGTCCACGTGCCAGTGTAACTTTTTATCATGTGAAAGATGCCTCTTAATCCTTCCTTCCAGGGAATTAAGGGCAGAACCCACGTATACGTATCCTCCTTTTTTGAAGTCCAGCTCACCGAGCTTTCCAACCTTAATCACGGAGTCTTTTTCCAGATTTATCAGGAGACAGTAGGTGCCCTTTAAGATAGTTTTTGTAACCATACTAAATCGTATTCCAAGCAATCAATATTAAAAGCATTATAACGGTAGCAACCACGTAGCAGATCCCTGGAATAAGGTGGGCCCGGACTTCACCACGCTCCTTTTCAAGGAATTTATCCTGCTCTTCCTTGGTGAAGAAGGAGTCTGGGGAGTAGTAGAGAGCTGCTTCAAATATTCGGTAGTAACCAAAGTCAAAGAAGGATAAAAGACCTACTAAAACGATGCTGAACACTCCACGAATGGTCATTTCAAAATCTACCTCATATATTCCCAGGAGGATGAAGAAAATAGCAAATTGCAGGAGGGGTAATATGTACAGGATTGTCCAGGACAACAACAACCGTTTAATGGCGTGAGGAATGCCTTTCCAGGCGCTGTATGTATCGTAAGGGTTATAATTTTGGTGAACTCTCTCTATGATCAGCGTGAAATGGATGGCGAATATGAGTATAAATAACTCCTGGGATGCTGAAAATTCAAGGGCCAAATGAAAACACCTCCATAAGGATGAAAACACATTTAAATATCAAGATCTAGTAATATTATGTAGATTAAAATAATATATATTTAACTTAAACCGACTTCCAAGGTCATTAAACTCTTTTTGAGAATTTTTACACAAATTTATTAGAAGTGATAAATATGGAATACGTCTTACATGCAAAGGGGCATAAAAATGTCACCTCCACCCATAAATCCACATTCGAAGTAACCACTGATGAAAATATAACAAAAGCTGGCGACTGCATCATAGGCGTTCAGTCAGATGTAAAACTTGGAGATCTCCCTCTGGAACTTAAAGGAGCCATAAGGGATGAAAACACGAAAATAAAAGTAGTGTTAGAGACGGAAAATGCAGAGGACGAGATAGTGGGATATGGACACCCTGATTTAACCTTGAAACACCCCACAGATATGGTCTGCAGAAGAAGTAAATTCAGATGCAGCAGGACACTGATGATAAATGCAGATAAAGCTGCAGTTGACCTCAATAAGGAGTTAATAGATGATTTAAAGAAGGAAAAGGAATTAAAAGTGACTATTATCGTTGATGACCCTGAATTAAAGTGAAAAAATAAAATAAAATGCAGGGGACGGGATTCGAACCCGCGAAGGGACTACCCCACTAGGCCCTCAACCTAGCGCCTTTGACCGCTCGACCACCCCTGCTGGTTGCTAAACTGCATTTGAAAATTACGGTTTGAGCATACAGACTTCTTTATTTCTCTCTATTTAAATCTTATCCCATTTCATGAGTTCAATTATATAGCATGAAAAGGCAAAAAGATAATCATAATACTTTTTTAATCAGTTATAATGTGGTATACTCATGCAGGCAGTGAAAGAAATTGAAGAAGGGGTTCTGGTGGATATTGAGGTATCTCCAAATTCAGATAAATTTAGTATATCAGGTTATAATGAGTGGAGAGATGAAATTCAACTTAGGATTAAATCAATTCCACAGAAGGGAAAGGCTAACAAGGAAATCGTTAGGGAATTTACAGAACTCACAGGTTCAAGTGTAGAAATAGTATCCGGACTTAAAAGCCAGCATAAAACTTTGAAAATATATAATTTGTCTAAACAGGAATTTCTAAATATTTTAGTTAAAAAATATCCCAATTTTAGGGATAAAAAAGATTAAAAAAAATCTATTTTGAATTTAAATGAACAGATCCCGATTATCCCTATACCACTCAACCGTCTGTTTCAGACCGTCTTCAAAGCTCCACTCGGGCTTCCAACCCAGTTTCTTGGTTTTAGTGGAGTCCAGTGAGTATCTCAGGTCATGGCCTAGCCGATCTTCCACGTAGGTTATCAGGCTTTCTGATTTTCCCAGGAGGTCCAGTATCATGTGGGTGATCTCGATGTTGGTTTTTTCGTTGCCACCACCGATGTTGTAGACCTCACCAAATTCACCCTTATTCAAGACGGTGTCGATACCAGAACAATTGTCCATTACGTATATCCAGTCTCTCACATTCTCTCCTGTACCATACACGGGGAGTGGCTTGTCCTGCATTGCGTTCAGGATAAATAAAGGTATCAACTTCTCAGGGTACTGGTATGGTCCGTAGTTGTTACTGCTCCTGGTGATCAGGACGGGTAGGTCATAGGTTTTATGGTAGGCGCTTACCAGTACATCGCCACCTGCTTTACTGGCAGAGTAGGGACTGCTGGGATCAATATTGCTTTCTTCGGTAAATGATCCATCTTCTATACTACCATATACTTCATCAGTTGAGATCTGCAGGTACTTCTCCACATCATACTTTCTAACGTGTTCCAGCAGATTGTATGTGCCAAGTACATCAGTTTTAACGAATATGCTGGGGTCTGTAATCGATCTATCCACATGTGTTTCAGCAGCGAAATTCACCACCAGATCACAATCCTTCATGGCCACCTTAACATCTTCCTCGTTACCGATATCACCCCTAATAAACTGGATATCCGGGAGGATATCCTTTAAATTATCTTTATTCCCTGCGTAAGTAAGTTTATCCAGGACTACGATGTCGTAGTCGTAGTTTTCGTGTATGTAGTGCACGAAGTTGGTCCCGATAAATCCAGCCCCGCCTGTTATGAGTATTTTCATTTGAGTCCCCTAATTTAATTTTCAATTAATTTTCAAGTTTTATCCGTGGCTCTTTCCGGGCTCCAACAACCAGTCATAGGGAATTTCATCGGTATCTGGTGGCAAGCGGAATTCATCAGGTTCATCGTAATTGTAGGGTAAGGTAGGCACACTTATGAAGTATGCTGTCTCTGTACCAATTCCCTTGAAGCCGTGGTAAACAAATGGGGGGACGCTGATGAGCAGGGGATTTTTCTCCCCTACGAAGAATTCATTCAACTCCCCATAGGTCGTTGAATCTTCCCGGGCGTCGTAAAGGGCCACTTTCATCATTCCATGGATGCAGGTGAAGTTATCAGTCTGTTTCTTGTGCATGTGCCAGGCCTTGGTAACCCCGGGATAGGCGGTGGTTACGTAAACCTGTCCGAATTCCTGGTAAATATCATCATCATTCCTCAGTATTTCCATGAGCCAGCCCCTTTCATCGGGTATGACTCTGAGTTTTTTTGTTTTAACACCATCAATCATAAAAAAACACCTTAACATAATTTGGATTATCAAAAAATTTTATATATTTCATGCTTAATTAAACATTACCATGGAACGAATATTTATAACCGGTGGAAGCGGACTATTAGGAAGCAAGTTTGCCACCATTAACAGTGATTATGAAATAATTACCACCTACAACACCAATCCACGAAATGACGCAGTTAAGTTGGATATAACTCGTAAGGATGACGTGTTAAGTAAAATCGACTCTTTAAATCCTGACTTGGTTATTCATTCTGCAGCACTCACCAACGTTGACTACTGTGAGGACCACCAGGGGGAAGCAGATAAGATAAACGCCCAGGGAACATTGAACCTGGTAAAAGCCTGTGATCAAACAGATTCTAAATTGATTTACGTTTCTACGGACTTCGTTTTCGATGGGAAAAAGGGGATGTACCAGGAAGATGATGAAACCAATCCCTTAAGCTATTATGCTAAAAGTAAGCTTAAAGGAGAGGAATATATCCAAAATTCTGATATAGAATACGCTATCTCCCGGGTAAGTGTACTGTATGGTTGGCATACCAACTTCAACTTCGTAACCTGGGTTATAAGTGAACTTAAAGAGGGGAACGATATAAACATCGTAACTGATGAATATAACTCCCCCACATTTGCAGATAACGCAGCAGAAGCAATTTTAAATATTTACTCTAAGGGTAGAGAGGGGGTATATCACATCGCCGGGGATGAAAGAATAAATAGATATGACTTTGCAGTTAACATCGCCCGGGTATTTGAACTGGATGAAACCCTTATAAACCCTATATTAAGTGAAGATTTAATCAGGTCGGCTCCAAGACCCATGGATTCCTCATTATCCGTGGAGAAAGCCCGAAATGATCTGGATATAAAATTATTGAACACAACAGATGGATTAAAGGAAATGAAAAAGGTGATGAAATGAAGGGATTAATCTTATCCGGAGGCCATGGCACCCGCTTACGGCCACTTACACATACAGGACCTAAACAACTTATTCCAGTAGCAAATAAGCCGGTACTTTTCTATGCCATTGAGGATCTTAAAGAAGCCGGCGTAACAGATATAGGACTTATACTGGGAACCAACATGCCAGAAAAGGTAAAAGAGGCAGTGGGAGATGGTTCAAAGTTTGGTGTAAATATCACTTACATAATGCAGGGGGAACCCAAGGGTTTAGCCCATGCAGTGGTTGTTGCCCAGGATTTCGTGGGTGAAGACCCGTTCATCATGTACCTGGGAGATAACATACTAAAATCAGGTATAAAGGAATTCGTGGAAGGTTTCGAAGAATCTGATTACCAGGCCAGGATACTCCTGCAGCCGGTGGATAATCCACGTCAGTTTGGTGTTGCAGAGCTGGACGATGAGGGGAACGTTATAAACCTGGTGGAGAAACCAGAGCATCCTAAAAGCGACCTGGCCCTGGTGGGTATCTACCTCTTTAAATCCTCAATTTTTGATGCTATATCCCGGATCAAACCGTCCTGGAGGGGTGAACTGGAGATCACGGATGCCATCCAGGATCTTTTAAACACAGAACTTAAGGTGGATTCCCACATAGTTAAGGGATGGTGGAAGGACACTGGTAAACCAGAGGATGTCCTGGACGCTAACCATTTAATACTGGATGTGTTGGAATCTGAGGATAATGGAGAAGTTGAAGAGGGTGCTAAAATCAGTGGTAGGGTTTATATTGGCAAAGGCACAATTGTTAAGAAGAACAGTGTGATTCGAGGACCGGTCACCATAGGTGAAAACTGTGAGATTGAGGCATATATAGGACCTTACACATCTATTGGAGATAATAGCGTAATAATTGGTGGAGAAATAGAATCCTCCATCGTGGTGGGTGACGCGGTTATTAAATGTAATGAAAGGATCGTGGACAGCCTGATAGGTAACCATTCCCATATAGAATCTAAGGAAAATAACCTACCTAACGGCCATAGATTCATTATAGGGGAAAATTCAATGGTGCATTTGTAAATTAATAGATTATTATCCTGTTCAATAATAAGTGGAATATTAGTTAGTGAATAGAAATGTTAATTAGTGAGTAAATACTAATTTTATACAATACGTGCTTAAAAGGTGATCAAAAAATGAAAGCTGTCATACCGGCTGCGGGTCTGGGGACCAGGTTTTTACCTGCCACCAAGGCACAGCCCAAGGAAATGCTCCCTGTCTTTAATAAACCAACAATACAGTATGTAGTGGAAGAAGCGGTTTCTTCTGGAATTGATGATATACTGATCATAACTGGAAAGGGTAAAAGATCCATCGAGGACCACTTCGATCGGTCTTTTGAACTGGAATACTCCCTCCGAAACAGTGGGAAAACAGAAAACCTAAGGGAGATAGAAGCCATCTCTGATATGGCTGACATATATTATGTGAGGCAGAAGAAACAGAAAGGTCTGGGAGACGCTATTTCAACTGCCAAGAACCATATCGACGGTGAACCATTTGCTGTTCTTCTGGGAGACACCATAGCCCAATCCAAAGTTCCCTGCACCAAACAACTCATGGATGCCTTCTACAAATGCGAAGCCAGCACCATCGCCATAGAGAGGGTCCCTGATGAAAAAATCGAAAGATATGGTATCATAAAGGGCACCCAGTTTTCTGATTCTGTCTATAAAATAGAGGATATGGTGGAGAAACCATCCTTCCAGGAGGCACCGTCCAACCTGGCCATAACCGGTAGATACATCTTGGTCCCGGAAATATTTGACCATATAAAGGATGTGAAACCAGGGGTGGGAGGAGAGATACAGCTCACCGATGCCATGAGATCACTGGATGCAGTTTATGGCTACGTATTCGACGGGAAAATCTACGACATCGGAAACACCTTTGAATGGCTCAAAAGCTCCATAGAAATAGCTCTAATGGATGATAATGTAAGAGATGAGCTGAAACAGTATTTAAGAGAATGCTTAAGTAAAGGGAATTGAAGAGTTAGTTGGGACCAATTGTTAATCGAAACTATCAGAATATTCATATAAAATTGATTAATACTTATTTTTTAATTTTGAGAGCGCATGATTAAATAGGATAGATTAAATAATAGCACTTTAAAAGACTTAACCAGATAAATTTACTGAATTTTCACGGTACATAATCAGAAACTCAAAAAAATAGAAGTGATGATTAAATGGATATTTCAATTGTTATCCCCGCACTTAACGAAGAAGGAATAGTAGGTAAAACAGTAAAATCAATACCACTTACCGAATTAAAGGAAAAAGGACTGGAAGCAGAGATAGTGGTGGTTGACAACGCATCAACAGATAACACCGCCCAGGAAGCAACTGATGCCGGAGCAAGGGTGGTCCGTGAAGAAAAAAGAGGGTATGGAAACGCTTATCTAAGGGGATTTAAAGAAGCCAAGGGAGATATAATTGTAATGGGTGATGCAGACGGCACATATCCCCTGAACACCACCTATGAATTTGTCCAGCCACTTTTAACTGGAGATTACGATATGGTGATGGGCTCCCGGCTCAAGGGAGATATACAGAAGGGAGCCATGCCCGCCCTGCACAGGTACGTGGGCAACCCATTCCTCACCTGGTTACTGAACGCCTTGTTTAAAGCAGGAGTTTCTGACGCCCACTGTGGGATGAGGGCCATTCGAAGGGAAGCCCTGGATAAATTGAAACTTCAAAGCTCAGGAATGGAGTTCGCTTCAGAGATGATCATCGAAGCCGCCCGGGAGAAGTTGAAGATAGCAGAGAT
>MVQY01000119.1 GCA_002067325.1 Methanobacterium sp. PtaU1.Bin097 | reverse complement strand
TGATCCGACATCTTCAGGTCTAAGTCGGCTACCATCACACCTTCTATTTTATTTAACAGGTTGACTGTGTCTTTGAGGTCCTGATCGACTATGTTACCCACCAATATGGTGGTTATCTTCTCTTTGCGCAGGATTCCATCCACTTCTATGATCTCGATCCCGGTTTCTTCTATCAGGTTTAAAACTTCGTTGAGGGTATCTTTATCCCCTTCTATGGTTATCTGTACAGGGACGGTGCCCCTTTCTGTTTTAACATCCCTCTGGTGGATTACAGCAACTATGTTAGCTCCTAATCTCCCTATGGGATTTAATGCGTCCAGGAGCTGGCCTGGAACATCTAAAAGTTCTAATACCAGTTTTAACCTCATCTTATCTGACCCATTTTCCTTTCTCTGCTATGAGATTTCCTTCCTCATCAACATCAGCATTTCGAAGGATTTTCTCGGGATTTTTCTCCTGTGCCTTATCTTCACGTGATAAATTAACATTATCCACGATGTAATGGGTTTCTTCAAGATCTTTTATGTTCTCCAGTACCTTGGAGAATTTCTCGAGGATTATCTCTGCTTCCTTTTCAATCTTCAATTTACGAACACTCCTCTCTGCTTTTAGGGATTATCGTTAAATGTAAAACTTGATATCTTCGTTTTTAAGTATATCCTCATCCTTAAGTACCCGGCGAAGCATCTTATCAATGCCAGAACCGTACTGGGCCGCCTTTTTAGGTCTTTTTACGTTTTCTTCTGGTACGCCCAGATCCCGGGCAACTTCCCGTAGGATGCACTTCCGGAGCTGGTCGTCTTCACCTTTGATCTTATATTCCATAGGTATATTCATGGCCATATTTATAACATCCAGATCGAGGTAGGGAACCCGCAGTTCCACTCCACTGGCCATGGTCACCGCGTCATCCCGCTGGAGGTTAACCTGGTACAGGTTATTTATATCTGTGTTAAGGTTTTTCTGGGCTTCTTCTCCCTGTTCCTGGTAGAATTTCAGGTAGCGGTGGTATCCGGCGAAGAGTTCATCGGCACCCTGGCCGGATAGCATGACCTTGATCCCATCTTCACGGGCCATCTCCGCGGCTAGGTATGCTGGCATTGCCACTCCTAATTTCATTAGGTTGAACTCTTCTATAGCATTTAATACACGGGGGAGGTAATCTCTGACATCGTCCATGGTCACCTTACCTAAACGGATGGGAAGACCCATATCTTCCGCACTTTTATGTGCAAATTTGAAGTCAGCTGAATCTTCACGTCCCACAGTGTACAAGATGGTTTCTACTCCCATCTCACGGGAGAGATGGGCCAGTATGGTGCTGTCTATCCCGCCAGAAAACATAACACCTACCCGGGATAGGCCTCTGAGCCTTTTTTTCACCGAATCTATCAGTCTAGTTTCTAACTGGTTTTTTAGGTAGGGTTTAATGGCTGTTTTATCCTTTAAATAGGGTTTAACATCAGTTTTACCCCTTAAATCCTGGTTAAATTTGGTGTTGAATCTTTCTGCTATGGCTTTAAAGTTCTCTTCTAGTTCCTCCATCTCCCAGTTGTAGAGCATGTATCCCGGTTTTAGGGTTTCCACTTCCTGGATACCTATCTTCCACAGTGCTTTCCTCTCGGAGGCAAAGGCCTGTAGTTTTTGATCTATTCCATAACGGTTTTGATCGATCCCATAGTAGACTGGCTTTACACCTACCGGGTCCCTTATCACCGCCAGATCTACACCGTCATAGACTGCGAAGGCATAGTCACCTTCCAGGTATTTTATGGTTTCTTTTAGAGCTTCTCGAAGTGATCCGGTGTAGAATTTCTTGATTAGAGCGAGTATTACTTCACAGTCTGAGTCTGAGTTGGTTTGTAGGTGGAAGTCTCTTTTAAGTTCTCTGAAATTGTATATCTCCCCATTACAAACTAATACTAATTTACCATCTGCCAGGGGCTGTACCACTTCTCTACCCACTATGGATAGGAGGTTATGTCCCAGTGCAAAGTTCCCTCGTGGGATCTCCATCTCATCCAGAGCTCCATATGAAAGTTTATCACCTGAAAAAACACCGCTCCCATCCTCTCCACGATGTTTCAAAGTTTCTAACATTTCACGTAATTGATTCGATATTTCTTCTCCCTGTATTCCGGCAATAGCACACATGGTAATCAGTTTATATCCATTTAAAAAATAGAATTGGTATTTATATTATTAAAAGTGGGGATTAAAAGTTCTTCTATGATTTGAAAATTCGTAGTAGATGAAAAAAATAAAAAAATGTGGGAAATTTCATCCCAGATTTTTTACAGCCATTTCGATGTCCGATGCTTTAACTGTTTTTCTGCCAGCGTGTTTTGCAAATTTAACTGCTTGTATGGACACATCTTCCGCCCATGCTTCCAATGCTTTGTCTAATGCTTCTTCAGCATCCATACTGACTCTCTGTGCACCTGCATTTTTTATTAGTCTCCCAACTGGAGCTTTTGGTAATTCACCCATACTAATCACCTAGTATAATATTAATACTATATCTTATTTAAATATGCTGATTTTTATCAGGTTATTTATAAAATTAACCAGCAGTTGTATGTAAATTTCATGGTTCATAATGAAATATTTATGATATCCAGATTTACATTTAATTTAACTTGTAATTTTAAAATTAGATTATCTATCATAACTGGATGAAAATACCATTTAAGATAAAGGTAAATTTTAGAGTCTAATTAAAAATAAAAGCCAATTATACTGTATTTACATGTGATCCCATGCAGGCGTTACAGTTAATTGGTATATTATCTTTATCTTTATGTAACTGACAGACTACCTCTTCTGCCTTGATTTTCTTACATACCTCACACATCTTAGGTATGATATCCATCTGGCTGGCCTTTCCCTGCACCAGATCCATTGCAAATTCCCTGATCATGGCCTGAATTTCGGGTTCGAATTTAATACCGTGTCCTCTCTTATCACTGATATATTGAGAGACGGCTGGCTGGGTTATGTCCAGTACTTCTGATATTTCCTTCTGTTTCATGCCCAGGTTTAAGAGTTCTTTGGCCAGTTCTGATCTGATACTGGGAATCACATACCATACAATTATTTCACATGGTGGTCGCACTTTATATCACTC
Source organism: Methanobacterium sp. PtaU1.Bin097 (assembly GCA_002067325.1). Classification (GTDB taxonomy): domain Archaea; phylum Methanobacteriota; class Methanobacteria; order Methanobacteriales; family Methanobacteriaceae; genus Methanobacterium_A. Next base: position 20,396 of record MVQY01000119.1, on the reverse strand, counting down.
TCATCTTTATTTTTAATCCCATTTTTTATTATTTGAATTTATTATATATGTATAAGCTTTATTTGAACTATTAAATATATATAAGATTTAATTAAGTTTATATCCCTGCCCCTTCAGCGAATATCTCTTCCATTTCAGTCTTCCTGGTCTTAATACCATTCATCTTGAGTATATCCGCGGATATGCCCAGTTCTCTTATCTGTTTTTCCATTTCATCCTGTCGCTCCAGTATCAACCTTATGGCTTCTGCCACGGGGTCTGGAAGTTTGCCATGGTCTAAATCAATGGCGCATTTACGCTGCTCCTGCACCACTCTTCCGGGTATTCCTACCACGGTAGATCCATCGGGGACGGATTTTAATACCACTGAGCCGGCTCCTACCTTGGAGCAGTTACCTATTTTGATGTTACCTATTATTTTTGCTCCGGAGCCTATTACCACACCACTTCCTATGGTGGGGTGTCTTTTTACTTTCTCCAGACTGGTACCGCCCAGAACCACACCCTGATAGATCAGCACGTCGTCTCCTATTTCTGCGGTTTCACCGACTACCACTCCCATTCCATGGTCGATGAACACTCTTCTACCGATGATTGCACCGGGGTGGATTTCAATTCCGGTAAACAATCTCCCCAAGGCTGAAAAGAATCGGCCTGTAAACTGGTGGTTGCGGGCCCAGAACCAGTGGGCCAGTCTATGATACCAGATGGCATGTAATCCAGGGTAAAGGAAGAATACCTCTAAGGAACTTCTCGCTGCAGGGTCTCTGGCATGAACAGTCTGCATATCCTCTTTTATCCTTTCAAACATGTTTAAATTCTCCTTTGAATTTAAATTTATTTCATTTTTTGTAAAAATATGATATGTAAATTTTGATATATATAACAATTGTTTTATCGGTCATCCTGTGTTAGAATATCTGCTTTTAGATGGATAGCCTGTTTCTGAGATGTTTTGTTTTCTCTTTCGGTTAAAAATAAAATAAAATTTAATGCCTCTTGTTATGCATTAAATCCATTCCATTTGATTTATATCTGTGGTATGGTATCGGGATAGGCCTTGTAGATCTCTTCAAACACCCAGTCCACACTTAAGTATCTTTCTCCGGTATCCGGGAGTATGGCCACTATGAGTTTACCCTCGTTTTCTGGTCTTTTACCCAGTTGAAGCGCGGCGTAGGTTGCTGCTCCTGAGGATATGCCTGCGAGTATTCCTTCTTCTCTAGCGAGTCTCAGTAAGGTTGCACCTGCGTCTTCATCCGCTACTGGGAATATTTCATCGATTAAGTCTGGTTTGAAAACGTCTGGGACAAATCCGGCACCGATACCCTGTATTTTGTGGGGTCCTTTTTCTTTTCCAGCCAGTACCTGGGAGGTTTTAGGTTCTACGGCAACTGCCTTAAACTCTGGTTTTTTTGCTTTTATTGCTTCGGCAACACCGGTAACTGTTCCACCGGTACCCACACCAGATACGAAGATATCAATCTCCCCATCAGTGTCTCTCCAGAGCTCTTCTGCAGTGGTCTCCCTGTGTATCTTGGGGTTTGCCGGGTTCTGGAACTGCTGTGGTTGTACAGCGTTTGGTGTTGATTCTAAAAGCTCCTGTGCCTTTGCTATCGCACCAGGCATACCGTTTGCACCAGGTGTAAGAACTATCTCAGCCCCTAAGGTCGCCAGTAACTTTCTCCTTTCTAGGGACATGGTGTCTGGCATGGTTAGTATTAACCGGTATCCTTTGGCTGCGGCGACGAATGCCAGGGCAATTCCAGTGTTTCCGCTGGTTGGTTCGATTATAATGGAGCCTTCCTTTAAAGCTCCGGCTTCTTCTGCAGCTTCTACCATGGATACTCCAATCCTGTCCTTTACGCTTCCTAATGGATTGAAAGATTCTAACTTTGCCACAATATCTGCGTTTACTCCTTCTGTTATTTTGTTAAGTCTTACCAGAGGAGTGTTTCCTATCAGTTCTGTGGAATCATTGGCGATTCCCCTTTTCAATTCTGGTATTTTCACCATATTTTCTCACCTTATATTCTATTTATTAACTAATATTTATAACTATAGTTATATAACGATTGTTATATTCTTTTCTTTTTATAAAAGTTCGATCAAAAAAGTGGATTACTACTCCCTGAAAACATATTTTAAACCAAAATAACTTCAATTATAAGAATATCCTATCCATTATAATTTCTAAGCTCATAATAGCTGTAAGGTGCGGTTTTCAGATTTAAACCATTATCGTTATAGAGTTCCTGAAGCTGTTCTGCATTGAAAAGTTCGTAGGATGCATAGGGACTGTTATAGTAAGGGAAAAGCATTCCAAAAAGTAGATAATAGTAAGCAGCCAGTCTTCCGTGCTTAAGCCAGGCCATCTGATAGTACAGGGGAACTCCGTCCCCCAACATTATATTCGGGTTTCCTCCCCTGGCAGTTCCATGGTAAACCACCACTATCTTACCTTCCTGTCCGTGCTGGGCAGCTACCTTATCCAGGTAGTCTAATGCATCAGTCAAATTGTAGAAGACATGTCCATTGGACACGTACCTGAATCTGTCATCAGGGACTCCAAAAAGAACCATGGTAAACGCACTGTTCACGAGCCAGTCCATGGAATTATTTAACTTGTAGTCTGTGGCACCATCCTGAAATCCCAGTTCCAGCACCAGGACATCACCCTCCAGGTAGTTGGGATAGCTCTGCCCACCGGTGTGACCGGCAAAATGGAGAAGTAAAACTGTGTTTGAGCCTCTTTCCTTTGCATACTCTGCAGCGAGTCTCGAATGAGGGCTTCCCTCGTATATATCTGGATTTGATATTTTAACGAAGCTGAGCCTGCCTAAAAATTCATATTCATCATCAGAAGCGGCGCTGCTTACATATATATAGGATGATACGATTATCAAAGCCAGAAAAATAGCGATTACTGGCCATTTCCATTTCATACCCACTTCACTCCCGGTTTGATGTAGGGTTTACACATAAATATCTGTTTGAATGTTATATTATTTCATTGCATTTATTTTTTTATACTGCAAATTTGTGGTTATTGTTATACTTATTTTATCCATATTTCGAGCTTCAAACACCAATCATCTTTTAAGCAGGAGGAGTACTTGCACTGGACACTGTAGGATTTAAATCAATCCATCATATAACTATCGTTATAAACTCTTAATGATTATTGGACAAGATCAATGGGTTATCCAAGCTCCAAAATGAATAAAAAACATTTCCAAACAAGTGATATTTACCGGGACCTTACCAGAAAAGCCATTGAAAATAAGGAGAAAAATGTGCCTGAACCCTTTGATGCTAGATGAATTGATGAGTTGGGGTTCAACTTAGATAAATCATATACTTGAAGAGCAAAGAATTACAGCTGAAGGGATACAAAACGATGAAGGTGGCGTGTAATATGGCCAGTTAACATTTTATTACCCACTAATTTTTTTTTACAAATAGCTATGTTAAAAGGGAGAATCATTTAGGCATAAATCCAACTTTTCCACATTTAAATTTATTTTTTACCCTTATATGGAAAAAATAGGGGTACTTTACGTTTGTATGCCCTGTATTTCTTACCATACTTCTGTTCTAACTGTTTTTCTTCGGATTTGGCAACGATAAAGAATACTATAAAAAATAGTATGGTGCTGATTAATATGAATGTGAATGCAGAAACCAGGAACCATCCCAATATCAACAGGATTGCCCCAAAGTACATGGGGTTCCGGGTGTAGGCAAAAATTCCCGTGTTTACCAGGGCATCTCCCTGGTCGTATCCTGCAACACCATGACTTAACCTTAAACCCTTAATCCCCCGAAATATAATCCATACACCCGTAATTATCAGAATAACTCCAGGTAAAATTCCATAAGGAAATATAGGTGACAGACTCCATGGTAACTGGGCCAGATAAACAATTCCTATGGGTATTACAAGAAATAACAGTATGAAGATCCCTATTATGGGGAAGATGGATAAAACTGAGCCCCCTGGTTTATCCTCTCCCTTATCCTCTTTATCACTTCTTATTACAATCATGATAAATCATTCCGTGATTAAATCTTAACGTAACTCATTCAAACATTTAATGTAACATTCAAATATTTAGACTGGGCAGTACCCTGGGCATATAACCTTCTGCCTGTACCTGATAAAATATATTAGTTATCCATGATAAAGTTAGATGCTATTATTAATCCATGATAAAGTTAGATGCTATTATTAATCCATGATAAAGTTAGATGCTATTATTAATCCATGATAAAGTTTAGTGCTAATTTAAAAAATTATTTTTTTTTTATCCTAAAAATTCCTCTGGCCGCTGAAAATATAAAATACAGAACATGTCGGCCATTGGCTTTTTAAACCCACTTATAGCAACAACGGCCATGACTTTAAGTTCTACTTACCGTTTGTTTCCAAGATTACACGGCTGAATTTCGTTAAAATCAATAAAAATGATTCCAATATAAAATTTTATGCCTCTTCAGGGACATAATTAATATTAATTTTTCAGTTTAACTTGAATCATCAAAAATTCAATTTATATCTCATATTAATCTAGAGGGGTGATAGAAAATGGCTGAAGAAATAAAAATAGACGTGACAGGAGAAACATGCCCAGTACCCTTAGTGGAAGTGCGAAAAGCACTTAGAAAAGCATCTCCAGGGGATATCGTGGAAGTAACCGGCACTCATCCGGCTTCCAAAAAAGAGATACCCATGGTTGCCGAAGCCTTTGGCCTGGAAATAATAGATACCGAAGAAAAGGATGGAGTTTGGAAGATTAAAATCCGCAGATGATGATAGGAGGATATGATATGACAGAAAAAACCACCATAATAGTCCACAGCGGAGATATGGACAAAATATACAGTGCCCTCATAATAGGAAACGGGGCACTATCCATGGGAATGGAAGCATCGTTATACTTCACCTTCTGGGGTCTAGAACGTCTTAAAAAGGACGGGTTAGAGAAGGGTTCCCTCTCCAAGATGAACATGGGTGGACTGGGCAAGTCGATGATTAAGAGCCGGATGAAACAGGCCAACGTAGCATCACTGGAAAGACTCATGCGGGATTATAAAGAATTGGGTGGTAAGATCATAGCCTGCGAAATGACCATGGAAATAATGGGCGTCAAAAAAGAGGAGCTCCAAGAGGAACTCATAGATGAATACGGAGCAGTGGGCACCTACATCCATGAAGCCCGGGAATCAGAAATAAACCTCTTCATCTAGGTGAGACTGGTGTTTGAAAACTACACTTATCTGGATAACTCTTCCATAACCCGTCTGGATGAAAGAGTCTTTGAAGAGATGAAGCCATACTTTTTTGAAAAATACGCCATACCCACATCTGAAACCGGTTACTCCATGGGAATAGAAGCCCGTGAAGCATTGGAAAGAAGCAGAGAAACCATAGCTAATGTTTTAGGAGCCCCACCTGCCGAATTCATATTCACCTCCGGATTTACCGAGTCCAGCAACTGGGCCTTGAAGGGCGTGGCCCAGGCTAAAAGTGGGAAAGGCAAGCATGTAATCGTCTCTAAAATAGAGGACTTCTCTGTCTTAAACTCTGCTAAAGCCCTGGAAAAACAAGGATTTAAAGTCACCTACCTGGACGTTGACGGCGATGGACTGGTTGATCCTGACCATTTAAAGGACTCCATAACCGATGAAACCATCCTGGTCTCTATACAGCACGCTAACCAGGAGATAGGTACTGTTCAGGATATCAAGTCTATCGGAGAAATCTGCCAGGAAAAGAAGGTACTTTTTCACACCGATGCCACCCACACCTTTACCAGGTTGCCCCTGGATGTGCAGGAAGTCCCGGTGGATCTGATATCCGTCTCCCCACACACCATACACGGCCCCAGTGGCATTGGAGGTCTATATATCCGTAAGGGGACAGCCATACGTAAATGGATGGACGGCGGATTCCAGGAATCAAACCGGCGCGGGGGACTGGAAAATGTTCCTGGTGCAGTTGGCTTTGCCAAGGCAGTTGAACTGGTAACACCCGCTGAAAACAGGGAGCTTCAAAAATTAAGGGACCACCTGATGGAGCGGCTTTTAAAGGAAGTTCCCAGAACTATCCTGAACGGCCATAGGGAGAAAAGGTTACCCCAAAACGTTAACATAACCTTTGAACTGGTGGAAGGTGAGTCCATAACCCTCCATCTGGATATGAGGGGTTTTGCAGTGAGCACCGGATCTGCCTGTTTCAGCCGTACCCTGGAAGCAAGTCATGTTATTTTAGGAATTGGTGGGGGACATGAAAGGGCCCATGGCTCAGTGCGTTTCACTTTCAGCCGGTATAATACCCTGGAGGATGCGGATAACGTGGCGGATGCCATGGTGGAAGTTGTGGAAAATTTGAGGAGAATAAGTGCGTTGAGCCAGTAAATAGATGATAACATTTATTTTATAATCTCTGCCTCGATCTTATCCACGATTTCCATTATTCTCACTGAAATCTCTGATTCCGGGTCCTTAATTACGATGGGTGTTCCCTGGTCTGAGGCTTCTGCTGCTTCGGCAGTCAGTGGTAGTTTCCCCAGGAAAGGCACAGCTAACCTCTTTGCTACCTGTTCTCCGTTGCCCTTACCGAATATATCTACTTCTTTTTTACATTCGGGACATATAAATCCGGACATATTTTCGATGAGTCCGATTACCTTGATTTTCAGGTCCTTAACCATGTTAATACTTCTTACCACGTCTTCCTGGACCACTGATTGGGGAGTGGTTACCAGGATGACACCGTCTAGGGGTATGTTCTGAAGGACGGTTAAGGGTTCATCTCCGGTGCCTGGTGGATCATCTATGATTAGCACGTCCAGATCACCCCAGATGACATCTGCCAGGAACTGTTTCAATACACCGGTTTTGGCGGGGCCTCTCCAGATAAGAGGAATATCCTGGGAGTGCAGGAAAAATCCGACAGACATGACTTTCAGGCCATCTTCTGTTTGGACGGGTACTATCCCTTCTGGTCTGGACTTTAAAGCGGTTCCTTCCAGGTTTAACATCTTGGGTACGTTGGGGCCGTGTAGATCAGCGTCCATTATACCGGTTTTGTATCCCTTCTTGGCAAAGGCGGCGGCTAAGTTAACCGCGACTGTGGATTTGCCAACACCTCCTTTTCCGCTCATTACGGCGATTTTATGTTTGATCTTGCTCATATTCTTGATGATGTCGATTTCCTGCTGCATCATGGCCTTTTTATGTTCTTCCTCTTTAGATTCCATTTATTTATCTCTCCGCCTTTTTTTATAATCCTACTTCCTTACTGCGTCTTTCCAGGACCGTGACATCCCGCCGCTGGTTATCCATTTTACCCAGTCTTTCATGGGTTCCCACGGTTCTGAAGGCGTGTTTTCTATGTAAGGCAATACTTTCACCATTTTCTGGAAATATCCTTGCCTGTAAGGTCCAGATACTTTTTTCCTCTGATAGTTCAATTAATTTTTCAAGCAGTATATTTCCTACTCCCTTTCTCCTATATTGTTTGATTACGTATACGCTATCTTCAACCACTCCATTGTAGACCTCTCTTTCAGAGTATATGGCTAGAGATCCCCATCCTATAATATCACCACTCTTAATAGCCACGATACTACATCCTGGCACCTGTTTCTGGATCCATTCATCCCATGGGGGTAGGGTGACCTCGAAGTTGGCATTTCCAGTATCTGTTCCTTCATCGTATATCTTTGACACCTGATTCCGGTCATCGGGCTTCATTTTTCTAATTTCTAACTTCATTTTAACCCTGATGGTTTAACTCATTAATCCTAATTCTCAATTTTCACTTCACATTATTCCTGGTTTAGATTTAATCTGGCTATCACGGTACAGGGGGCGCTGTCTATTCCCTTAATTTGCCAGGGAACCACCATCACCCATTTTAATTCTTCAGTTTTTATGTTGCCCAGTTTCATATCCTCGATTAGAAGTAAGGGTTCTCCCAGCTTTTCATTTTCTTTGAAAGCGTTTACATGGGCCTGTCTGCCGGGTTCTGGGTTTTGGTAGCTGGACATGGATACGGTATCTATTCCCAGGCAGCGTATCCTGGGGTAATTCTCTCTTATCCAGCTCACGGTTTCTGGTGAAATGCCCGGGTTTTCTGTAAGATATTTCTCTGGATGCTCATCACGGTATACTTCAAATCCAGTGCGGAAGAATAAACAGTCAACATCGCTAAGATTTACCTCATGAACATCCTGTAGATTGATTGTTTCATTTGGACCTTTGATAACATCCAGAATCATTGGTTTGTTGAAGACGAGTTCATCTGGCCGGTACTGGGAGATGGTTTTACCGCCGTCTATGAAATGGCCCGGGGCATCGATGTGTGTTCCGGAATGATTTTCAGCCGTTATTATAAAACTGTTGTATCCGTCTCCCCTGGGAATCTGGGAGTTGTGGATAACTTCAGGTTTCTTTAAATTCATATGAACTGGGGAATTTTCTTCAAGTAAGTGGGAAAGTGTTGTATATTGCATATCATTCACTGGGTGACTGAATTTTAAATCTAAAATTTTTTTGGTGATTTTAATGTTTATTCTACCTTTATTATGGTTTTCAACCAATAAATAGCTTATTTTATTCAGAGCTCTTCATCGGAAAAAATTGGTTGCAATGGAAAACTTTATATAGAAATATAACAATTGTTATATCAGGGGTTGATTATAACGATCGTTATATAATAGCGATGGTTAATTCACCCCCTCCTTCCATGTTGTCACCAATACCTAGAATTAAATGAAATAAAATTCTGGATTAAAACATCGAAGGAAGGAAGAAAATCAGCTCCATAGGAGTGTTGGAGATGTGTAGATAAATAAGTTAGTCCATAAAATCCGTGGTAATGTTCAATCAAGGCCTTATAATGAACCATAAAACCTATCACCATCTTTTAAGGCCTTGATGAACAATAAAATGACCAGATAATAAGGAATTTTCGAGATCAATCCTGTATTATCGGCGTCGTATTTTCTAACCAAAAAAACAGAAATAGATCATCCTCTGCCACATGTATCACTCCTGTAAACCGGTTAGAACCCCACATTTGTTATGTTTTAGACCTCCATAAAACATAAAAATTTTAAGTCAACTCTGCCATAAAATATACTTCCACTAACCGAAGATCGACTTCATCTTCGGTTAGGGAGTATGTTAAGGGTGAAACTAGCTTTTTTTAATTAATGTTAAAATTCATCTTAAGTGGATGATAATTGAATTTCGTTCCATTGAATTTATTCCTTATTGGCACCCTTTTTCATGGAAGCAAGTTCTTTTAATGCTTCATCTATAAATGTCGGGGCCATATACGGTTCTATTCCATTATCAACTAATATATCGACTGCGGCAGGGCCGATCTGGCTGGCTAAAACTGCATCACAGTCAGAAATTAATTTTACGCTACGGGTCATGGCATCTTCGGTGTGTCCTTCCACATCACAGGCCGGAGTATTCTCCCGTAACTCCAGGAACTTATATTCACCCTCATCATCAATCTCAAATATCATAAACTGCTGGGCCCAGCCAAAATGTTGATTTATGAATTTACCGTCACTACTTGCTACAGCCACCTTATAAGACATGATGTAATCCCTCTTTTTTTACCAGTTCTTGTATAAATCTGAAAGCTCCTTCAAGGCATCCTCTATAAACATTGGCATGGATAGAGGCTTAGTTCCCTGAGCCATTAATTTTTTTGTAGCTCCTGGCCCGATCTGGGTTACCAGCAGGAATTTACAATCGGAGAACATGTCCAGACTTCTTTTCTTTAAATCATCACTCCCTCCGCAGCGGGGAGGGGTTTCACGGAGCTCTGAAAACTCATACTCTCCGTTTTCGTTAAATTCGAATATCAAAAAGTTCTGTGCCTTTCCGAAGTGTTGGTTTACATATTTACCGTCACTACTTGCTACAGCCACTTTAAACACCATTGTTATTTTTCCTCTTAAATTTTTGATATCACGTTAGTATTTTGAATATCCTTAAGATATACTAAAATTATTCAACCATCTATAAATTATTTACAGCCTGCTCAATTCTTTTTAGTGCTTCCTTCAGGATGGGACGGGGACAGGCTATGTTCATCCTCATAAAGCCGTTTCCTGCTTCTCCAAATATAAATCCATCCTCCAATGCCACCTTGGCTTCATCGAGCATGAATTTTCCTAAATCCAGTGGATCCATTCCTAATCCCCTGAAATCGATCCATATCAGGTAGGATCCCTGGGGCTCTATAATCTTTACTCCTGGAATGTTCGCCTCGGTGTACTCCATTAGTAAGTCCAGATTTCCCTGCAGGTAATCCAAGACCTGGTCAAGCCATTCATCTCCATGGCGATAAGAGGCTTCCAGGGCAGTGAAACCGAATAAATTTGGTTCAGACACGATGCCAGATGCTATTTCTTTGAAACCCTCCCGGAGTTTTTTGTTGGGTATTATGATGGAGCTGACTGCAAGTCCCGGTAGATTAAAAGTTTTACTAGGGGACATGCAGGTTATTGAGTTCTGTTCAAACTCCTCTGATATAGTAGCAAAAGGTGTATGTTTATACCCCTTAAATAGTAGTTCACAGTGTATTTCATCAGAAATAACTGGAATACCATTATCCAGGGCTATCTCTCCTACTCTGGTTATTTCATCCACATTCCACAGGCGTCCCACCGGGTTATGTGGATTGCAAAATAGGATGGTTTTTATACGTGGTGGGCGGCGCAGGCGTCCGGTTTGGGGTAGGAATTTATTTTCCAGATCCTCAAAGTCCTGATAGTAACGGCCATCCACCAGTTTAAGGTTGTTGTTAACTATTTGACATCCACTTCCTGTTACTGCTGGGAAAAAGGGATGGTAAGCTGGTTGCTGCATTATAACCCCGTCTCCAGGATGAGTTAAACTTCGGATGGCGGTGTGCAGGGCAGGGACCACTCCAGGGGTAAAAACCACCCATTCTCCTTCAATTTCCCAGTTGAATTTTCTTTTCATGCGCTCCACTACAGAGTCCACAACGCTGGGGCCGGGATGGGTGTAGCCGTAAAAAGGATGTTCGGCACGTTCTTTTAAAGCATCCACTACTGGTTGGGCGGTGGGGAAATCCATATCAGCCACCCACATGGGTATGACATCTTCATGTCCGAATAAATGTGGAGCTAAGTCCCACTTGTAGCAGTCCGTCTTTTTCCTGTCGTATACACAGTCAAAATCATATTTCACACTATAATCTCCATTAATTCTCTATAACTATTTAATTTATGTAAAAAAAGGAATGTTTAAGGTCCTAAATACTTGAATTTAATCTCATTTAGCTGTCTGCCTTTCCGAGTCCAGAACTGGAAGATTGATGAGGTTACTGGGTGCTTCTCCATTGAAGACCTTTTTTATCTCTTCAGCGACTATTATGGCCGCGTTCTGCTGCGCTTCCCTGGTGGATGCGCCGATATGTGGTGTGGCAACCACGTTGTCCAAATCCAAAATAGGGTTACCTGTTGGGGGTTCATTTTCATACACATCCATACCAGCTCCGGCTATTTTGCCCTGAGATAGGGCATCATATAAGGCATGCTCGTCTACGATACCTCCCCGGGCACAGTTTATCAGGAAAGCGTTTTCTTTCATTAATTCCAGTTCTTTGCGGGCTATGAAGTGCCTGGTTTGAGGGGTGAGGGGTACGTGTATGGTTACTATGTCCGCTTCTTTAAGCAGTGTATCCAGTTCAACCAGGGTTACTCCTAATTTTGAAGCCGTGTCCTCGGTTATATAGGGGTCGTAGGCCAGTATTTTCATTTGGAAGCTTTTCAATCTGGCAGCGACCTGTTCACCTATCCTGCCCATTCCTATTATTCCCAGGGTTTTTCCAAAGAGTTCTACTCCCATGAATTTACTTTTCTCCCACTTTCCTTCCTTCACTGATTTATCAGCCTGGGATATCTTCCGGGTGAGGGTGATTATGATGCCCAGGGTTAGCTCAGCCACGGTGACGGATGCTGATTCCGGGGCGTTGACCACCATTATTCCCCTCTCGGTGGCTGCTTCCACATCGATGTTGTCCACTCCCACACCGGCACGGGCGATTAATTTAAGCCTGCTCGCGGATTCTATAGCTTCCCTGGTGATTTTGGTCCTGCTTCGAACTACCACTGCATCGAATTCTCCTATGGACCGGATGAGTTTCTGGTTAGTTATGTCAGTTTGAACACTTACTTCTGCAAATTCTTCAAGTATACTTATTCCCTTCTCTTCTATTTTATCAGCGATAAGTACCTTCATGTTATCTTCCTCTGAAATCATCCCTTTATTGGGATCAAATTAATTTTTTTATCAACAGAATTTTTGAATATCCATAGAAATGTAACGATAGTAACTTATTTACAAAAAGTTATTTAAACTTAACGATCGTTATGAAAGTCGGAGTTTGAAAAATAGTTATAAATTATTAGCCACTGAAAAATAGGTGTTAAAAAAAAGATTAAAAATTAGAAAACCCTATTTCCGGCATCAGGACCGGGTTGTACTGAGTAGATCTCCTCCACCTTAAATACGATGGCCGCTTTAGGGGAGAGTTTGCTCATTACACTGGTTGCCCAGTCAACTGCTTCATCAAAGAGTTCACCGGAAGTGTGGATCTTCACAGTCCCTTTAAACTGGTAGGGACATTTTGAAGCATCCCTGATTACCAGTGCGGCTCTGGGGTTTTTCTCCAGGTTGTTACGGGTCTTTTTCATGAAATTATCCACCAGGAGGATTGTTTCATCATCTAAGGGCCTTGCAAATCCAATGGGAACCACGTTAGGCATATCATCTGAGCAGGTGGATAAAAACACCACATTATCCTTTTCAATTGCATCCATCATATCTTCATTCATAGCCATAAAAACACACCACTTATTTTATAACAATCGTTAACCTATATATGTTATGGTTGACGACTATATTAGTATATTAACATAATTATAGAAAAATTACTCGATTTAAAAAAATCTACAAAAATTTGTAATATTAAGGAGACAGTTGATATGGTGAATATAAAATTTCTAGCACGTTTTAAAGAGATAACAGGAGAAAAAACCCTAGAAATAGATTATACAGGAAATTTATCAGGTTTAATTGATTTACTAATAAACAAATACGGAAACGCTTTTAAAGAAGCGTTACTGGCAAAAAATGGAGAATTTAAAGATTACATTAAGATTCTAGTAAATGGAGAAGATGCTAATTCCCTGGAATCAGAGGATACCATTGGTGGGGATGATGAAATCGTGATCTTCCAGACCATCGCCGGTGGTTAATCACCATCCATGTATTAAATTTTTTTTATAAATAAAATATAACAATTGTTAAAATGGAGAAGAGTATGCGCATCGGTTACCTGTCAACCCTGTACCACACCTCGTTTATACTGAAAAACAGGCCCTCAGATTATCTCGAAAACTATCCACTCCACTGGACCCTATATGCCACTGGCCCGGCCATGATGGAAGCATTCAGAAGGGGAAAAATCGATATGGGATACATCGGCCTGCCACCCGTGATGATGGGTATTGAAAACGGCCTGGAAATTAAATGTGTGGGCGGTGGACATGTAGAAGGCACTGTCATGATTGGATCACTCTCTTACCAGACTTATGATGAGTTAGGGGATGTGTCATCCGTTTTAGGTCAGTTTGAAGGTGAAAATATCGGCACCCCCACCAGGGGCTCCATACACGATATCATCATACGAAAGTTAACCCAGGGCCTGGATATTAAGGTAAAAAATTATACCTGGGCAGACTTTATACCAGAAGCACTGGAAGATGGTGAAATCGCCGCAGGAGTGGGTACACCATCCCTGGCAACGGCAGTCTCAAAGCAAGCCCACTCCCAAATTATCATTCCTCCTTACAAGCTTTGGCCCTACAATCCAAGCTATGGGATAGTGGTTAAGGAGGAATTAATAGAAGAGAATCCTCATTACATCCTGGACTTTCTGAAGGCCCATGAAGATGCCTGTAACTTGATAAGGACCCAGACAGATGTTGCAGCAGAAATAGTGCTCCAGGAGATGGGGACGGTCAGTAAAGAATTCATACTCAACACCTTCCAGATCTCGCCCAGATACTGTGCCAGTCTCCCGGAAGAATACATCAAATCTACTCTCAAATTTATCCCGGTACTTAAAGACCTAGAATACATGCAGGGCAGCTTAAATAGGAAAGAAATCTTCGAAACAAAATATATAGAGCAGGCCCATCCCGAAACAGCCCATTACTGAAGCTTTTCTGGAAAGATTTAAACCCTTCCCATGGATATTTAAAAGGCTTTCTATTTTGCGTTTTATAGAAATGTTATTATATTTATTCTAAAGGACATAGAATATAAAACACAGATTATTTTTATAAAAAGAAAGCTGGATAAAATGAAGGTTAAATATTTAAAAATCGAAGATATCAGATCTTTGATAATATTCATTATATGCGTGGGTATCCTCGTTAGCATACCAGTTTACTGGTTCGTTTTAGTCCCCCCTGCGTTGGAGTTACAGGAATTTAACCAGAACTCCGCCACCATAACTGGCTACCTTGCCCCGGGTGGACACTTCAGCGTGGAATTAGATCTGGGTAAGGATTCCATTCAGGGCCTGCATAATGGTGCATTATTTATAGCACCCCATATTACCAACTCCCAAAACATGTCCCTGTGGCAGCCCACGGATACGAGGGTGGATGAGTGGCCGGGTACCAAATCGGAGATCAAGTACAGCTCCAACGATCCCATAAATAAAAGGATGGTCTTAACCATCGATAGAATTAACATACCCAACAGTACCGAACTTAAAGGTAAAACAGTGCCCATCACCATTGATTATTCAGTTAACTATCCAGTCCAGATGGGTTTGACGGAGGTTTTAGGAGGTACAATAACCAATTTTGATGTTAAAACAGAGTTAATAGAGAAGAACATCTCCGTAGCCTTAAAAAATCAGGTTATAACCCAGAGGGACATGGATATCGTGGCCATGAATGAGCCCTGGAAAAAGATAGTATCCCTGGTGATATGGATCATCACCCTCATAATTGTCCTTCTGGTGTTTACCACCTTCAAGTTCGTTGAAAATTTCAAAAAGAACAGTCTGAATCTGTTTAAGAAGGTTGTTGGTCTATTTAAAAAGATAATTCGTTATTAAATAGCTTTAAAGAATAATTAGATATTTAAAGATAAATCAGATGCATGGTTGGCCTGGTGCTCAGCAAGGTACTTAATGTTTCTTTGCCTGGGCTGGGGTGTTCTACCTTCTGGGCGATTTATGATTGCTATTTTAATAGTTAAGAGAGGGTTAATTCACTTTCCAGGGCAGAATCAACTGTAAAAGTGAGTTTACCCCTGTTATTTATCTTAAAAGATAATACTACTGATTCTATATCCACCTAAAATCCGTATAATCATTCCAAGCACATTCACACTATAACAATTTTAGTGTTAATTTAAATAAAAAAAAAGAAATTAAAAAAAAAGGATTTGGGAAAATTTTTGTATTACCTGTTTAGGATACTACCTTTGAAGAAGAATCCAATACCGGCTAAAGCCAGAATTGACATAATTCCCACCACGGCATAGGTGGTCCATGGGGTGTTGTCTTCAGTTCCTGCTGGTCCGGTTTCTGTGATTTCATATGTTTTACTAGCGTCATCTGTTCCGGCATCATCTACAGTACCTGTTTCACTAGCTGCATTTACTACAGGGCCTGTAACACCAACAGATCCACTTGGGACAATGTTGTTTCCATCAGAACCTGGGGGTGTTGTTGAGGATCCGGTGTCATCTTGGGAATCTGAATCTCCATCAGATGTTGAATCTCCGTCTGAGTTTGAACCATCATCAGGAACTAGTGAACCTCCCTGGATACGTATGAGTTCTTCCTTGGTGCGGACCGGTAAGCCTTTGATGTACTCTAAAGCATTGAAAGATCCCTCTCCTCCAGCAATGATTCTGTTCCACTCTTCTTCAGTTACCCATGTATCTGCAGCTAAGGTTATCGTCGGTGCAGAGATCAGGTTGGGTGAGGAGAAGTCTCCTTTGTAAAGTCTAATGTATTCCTCATAAGAGTTAGAACCCTTAGCAAATTGCGGACCAGTCCAGTTAATAATAACCACTCTTCTGGTATTGGTTTTACTATCATAAATACTGAGGATTCCAATTTGATCACCAGTCGTGTCTTTGGTCATTCGTTGGCTGAAGTAGGTTCCTGCACCTGCAGAAACACCTAACAGGTATGAGTAGATGTCATCTCTGCAGCTTATGGAATTACCTATAAATGCGTAACTTTCGTCTTCTCCAATAGGGAAGTTATCATAGACGTAGTTAGTGACTAGGTACCCGGGTGAACTACCACCACAGACGTGGTTGTGCCATAACCATGCCATTAAGGCATCGTATGGTGGGTCATAAAGGATTACCTGGTCTATGATGCATGCTGATTCATTTTTGGCTGTAAATTTTCCTGTTTCAGGGTCGTAATAAAGGGTTTTGCTGATCACGGTACCATTTCTTTCCAAGCTGAACTGGAAGTACAGTGGGTTGTATCTTGCATTGTGTACGGGTAGTAGAGTTGCTCTGGAAAGTCTGGATCCTAGGATCTGGTAGATTCCGTCCATGGTCATGTCCATTACCTGTCCGTTGACACGCACGTAACCGGCAGTGGTGAAGACTGTGAGATCATAGTCGTCTTTTTCCAGATCGATACCATCTGCGGCAAATAGGGCGAGGGCCTGGTTAGCAGCATTAATTCCGATCTGTTTGATCTGTTTCTGAGTCAGGTTTCCAGTTTCGTAGTCGGTTGCAACTCTATAGTTTGCTACGTTAGTCAGGCCCAGACCTAATATGTATTCCATGTCCAGTCCTAGAGCGTCACATACAACGTTTTTGGAGTCTACTCCTCCAGTTAGGTTGTTATGAATTTCAGGGGTTATATTTTCGAAAACATAGAGTATCTCCACTAGGGAGTCGGGGTCTTTTTCTAACTTTTTGACTAACCATGCATTGAACTTTAGTTCAGCGGCAATACCAGAATATGCGGTTATACCAGTTTCTTTTTTGAATTGTTTAACCACAGCATCCTCGTTGAACCTCATTATTATGAGGGTTCCTAATTTGGTTGTTGCACACCATCGGATGAATCCGACCATGTTATCTTCGGCAGTGTCATAACCAACCCATGAACGTTTTCCGGTGGTTAAGTCCAGAGAATATATGTAGGCATCATCGTCTGAGTTACCAGGAACACCTACCGCCCTGTAACTTGTTGCTTCCAGTTCTCCGTCATCTCCATATACACCTGGGGGGTAGTATTTGAGCAGAACACTGATCATGGCCTGTCCACTTATGGTACCTAGACAGACGTGTCCGTGATAGGCAGCCTGTCTTAGGATGTCTTTGGAAAGCCCTTCTTTCCAGGCGTTTGCCAGGCTTACGTACCCAAATGCATTTTCACCTAGTTTAGGAACAATAGTATCGTCCCATAATTCCTGATCAATTGAAGAAAAAGTTCCAGAGTAAGTAGGGGTCAATGTACCGTTTTTAAAGAAAGCTGCAGTCAATTTACTACCATTTCTTGCGATGAAACAGAAATCCACAGGATCTGTTCTGACTGACTGAAATGTCAGGAGATTTCCCTGGCCATAACTGATCTCGCCATGGGATCCATTGAGGATACCTTCCAAACAATCTTCAGTGGTGGTACCGTTTCTGTAAGCTAAACCTGCAGTGGTTATGCATAAGACATCATCTGCTGATGAAAATTTCAGTAGTTTGTCTGCTTTGGCTGTTACTTCCCTTCCGAGTTTGTAGTTCTTGGTGGCTTTCATGTTGAAGGTCGCGAATCCATCGAAATCTTCATCGACTGCGATCTTCTGAGTTTGGTTTATATAGCCTGGTGCGCGTACCATCACCTTAAACAGGGTTCCATTGGTAACACCAGCATATGTAAATTTTAATTTGTAGAGGGTGTCTGATTTTTTTGTTTTATCATAAGCTACACTGTTATTATTAGAGTCAGTTATGCTAATTTTGGGGTTTATAATATCATCATCATATTCATAGTTAACATTCACCCAGAGACTACCTTCACCCTCAGCTGTAGATGAATTTCCAGCTGCAGAAGCTGCTCCACAGAGCAATACTGCCATTATAGTTGCTAATATTAATATTCCTCCTTGTTTTTTCATCCTTTCACCTCCTTTAAATTTTTTTGAATACATATATAGAATATATATTCATCACGGCGTTATATCGAGTAATACATTATATAAGATTTATGTTATTACAATATTTTAGACAACGGGAAAAATCGTAATAATTAGTCCTATAATTAATAATTTGGGGCTTATTTGGCCTGTTTTATTAATACTGAAATGGTTTTAGTAACCTCTTACATTGCAATTTATTAAGTGGTTTCAAGCAAGAAAACCCTTAAATTCCACTTTTCAGGTGCTTAAAAATTTTTGATAATTAAAATATAACAATTGATATGTTTTTTTGAAAATTAGTAATAACAGGGCTGTCTTGTTTCTACCAAAACGAAATAGATAACTTAACTTTTTCGTTTTATTACTTTTTAAAAGATTTTCAGATGATTTGTAATAACACAAATCATATATATCATATTACTCCTAGTTTTTAATAATATTGAAGGAGATGATGTTATTATAAATAAGAAAAGGCAGGGAATTCTCCTGATATTTATAATGCTTTCCGCTTTAGCTATTTGTGGGACTGTCATTGCACATCCAGGACATGGGACTCCTATAGAAGAGCCCTCAGACCCTGGAACCGGCAGTGCTAACACTGGGGGTTCCAGTTCTGGTGCGAGTAGTGCTAACACGGACAGTTCCAGTACTGGTTCTAGCAACACAGGTTCCAGTGGACATTCTGGAAGTTCTCAAAGCTCAAGTTCATCTGGTTCTACTTCAAATAATCCTGGCAGCACATCTGGAGGGGGACAATCGGATCAACCCGTTGCCGGTAGTCAAGCAGATTCTTCAGATAATACAGGCTTGTCGGGATACCAGGGGACATCTACAGGTTCAGTTGATATTTATGGGTCCGCCAGTAATGTTTCAGGGGGGCCGGTGGCCATGATTGGGTTAATTGTGGTTGTTGGATTAATTGCCATGTACTTCCCTTATAAGAAAGGCGGAACCCTAAGCAAATTACAAATGAGACTCTTTGGCACGGAAAATTAAACTTTATTATAATTTTTCTGTTTAAAATAGACTGATTAATTTTTTTAAGTCTTAAACATATTGTAAATCATTAAATAGGAGGCTATAAATTTGCATTTACCTGACGGCCTGATACCATTATGGCAGGCTGCAATTTACTGGATTTTAACCATTATCTTATTGACTTTATATACGTTTAAACTTTCAAAGACTGAGGATAAGCAGAAAATAATAATAAACACCGCCATCCTGGCAGCGGTGACCTTCGCTGCATCCTCGATATCAATACCATCACCCTTCGGTGTTCCAGTACACCTATTTATGATACCGTTGGTGGTTATTCTCTTAGGCCCTTTAAGTGGGGTGGCTGTGGCGTTCATATGTTTCATAGTACAGTTCTTATTCCTGGGAATGGGAGGTATTACCTCTTTAGGGGCTAACGTAGTTACCATGGGAATTATGATGAGTTTTTCAACCTATTACTTCTACAAATTCACCTCAGAACTCGATGAAAGGTTGGGTATTTTCTCAGGGACCTTCGTGGGAATAATCGTTGCCACCATATCTCAGATCGTTATACTGCTACTTGCCGGAGTGGCCACCCTCGATGTGTTACTAAGCACATTGGTTCCCTTCTATCTTTTTGTGGGAATTGTGGAGGGTGTTTTAAATATCTTCATCATTTTATCTCTGTTTAAACTGAAACCAGAAGTAGGAGAAGTACCACAAATTTAGAGGGTCGGTGAAAATGATTGATGTAAAATCTAGGAGTATATTTACAAAATCAGGAGTTATATCTGCAGCAGCTTTCATACTGGTAATGGCTGCATTCATGGTGCCAGTGAGCGCCCATGGGGTGCATGTAACCACCAGTGAAACAAACATCGTAATAGCTGATAACAGCACAGGTAAACTGGCCAGATCTGTTGTGGATGAGATGGGTGTTGATGTTACTGTGTACAAATTTGCATCAGCTGATGATGTGCAACACGAACTGGAACACGCCCTGGAAGATCCTAATAAGAAGGTACTGGCAGTGGCTTATACAGACACAGTCCAGAATTTCATAGACCAGCACCCCGAAGTTTCAAGCAGGATCGTGGTTGCAAATGCCAATAAAAATTCCATCCAGCAGGGTTTAACCAAGTTAAATATCGCAGGGGCAAC
>MVQY01000118.1 GCA_002067325.1 Methanobacterium sp. PtaU1.Bin097 | reverse complement strand
TTTACTAGTATCAAAGTCACCAACGCCGATGGAGTATCGGTAGATCCATTATACAAGGTAATAAACGGTAAAACACTAAACTTAACACGCAATGGAAACTATATAAATGGATTAACCTATACTATCACTCTACCCACGGGCGGCATCACCGACACAGCGGGCAACACACTAACCACAGCGTTCACCAGCAAATTCACCATAGACACTACTAAACCTACCGTAACCGCCAACCTGGCAACCGGAGTCTATAACACCACTAAAAGTGTGACTTTAACCGCCACAGATAATGTTGATTCTAATCCTGCTATCTATTACACCACTAACGGCAGCAATCCTACCACTTCCAGCACCCGATACACTGCCCCTATCACCATTTCCAGCACTACTACGTTGAAGTTCATGGCAAGGGATGTTGCGGGTAATGTTGCTGCAGTTCAAACTAGAACCTATACTATCGACAAAACACCACCTACGGTGACCGCTAACTTGGCAACAGGGGTTTATAATACTACTAAAAGTGTGACTTTAACCGCTATAGATAATGTTGATTCTAATCCTGCTATCTATTACACCATTGACGGTAGCACGCCTACTACTTCCAGCACTCGATATACTACTCCTATTACTATCTCTGGCACGACTACGTTGAAGTTTATGGCGAGGGATAATGTGGGTAATGTTGCTGCGGTTCAAACCAGAAACTACATCATAGACACTCCACCCACTGTGACCGCCAACCCGGGAAGTGGTGTCTATAACCTTTCTCAAACTGTGACTTTAACAGCGACAGACAATTCTGATCCAAATCCAGTGATTTATTACACACTTAATGGTGGTAATCCTACTACCTCCAGCACTAGATATACCGTTCCCATCACTATTTCGAGTACTACTACGTTGAAGTTTGTGCCTGTAGATAACCTGGGTAACCAGGGCGATGTTGTGACAGAGCATTATATTTTCGCTCCAGTGGGTAACATTAACACTGGAAAGGCTTATACCAGTATCCGGGCTGCGGTAGACGATCCGTTAACCGTAGATGATCAAACCATTCAAGTTTTAACGGGAAATTACAGTGAAAATATTGTGGTGAATAAACGTCTTAATATAATGGCAGTTCCGGGTAATAAAGTTATAATACGGAATACGTTGGTTAATGAGCCTATATTCACTGTGACTGCCGATGGTAGTGGTTCGACGATACAGGGACTCACGTTAAATTTTTATTTTGATAGATTTGGTGATCATGCAGATCTAAGTCCCTATGCTTTATTTTTATATCAAGCCGATTACTGTACAATCAATGGAAACGCAATATCTACCAACGAAAACCTGGGTAACTCGGGGATTTATCTCAGCAATTCCGGGAACAATGAGATACTAGGAAATACTGTGACCAATTGTGGAAATGGTATCGATATAGTTAATACTTCAAACCTTAACACAGTATCTGGGAACAATATCTCAGGAAATGGGAATGGAGTTAAAATTGGTTCATCAAGTAAAAACACCATAACCCAAAATAACATAACAAATAATCAGCATGGGATTTCATTAACCAATACATATCATGATGTTATTTCTGAAAACACAGTATTAAATAGTGCTAAAAATGGGGTTTATCTTCGATTGTCCGATTCGGATTTTGTTAAGTTCAACCGAATCACTGGAAGTGGTGAACATGGCTTATTTGCCATTGAAAGTAACGATTTTGGTGTAGATCTAACCCACAACTGGTGGGGTACTAACACTCCCCATGTTTCATCCAGCAAAGGGAGTGATATTTACATACAAGGTAGCGGTGTATTATACGATCCCTGGTTAGAACTGATTGCCATACCTACTTCTTATAAAGTTTCCGGTGGTAAAACCTATGAAACAACCATCACTGCTGATTTAACTCGAAATAATTATGGTGATGATACTTCCTTGGATGGGCATGTTCCCGATGGAACACCGGTTAATTTCAGCACAAATAAAGGAACCATAACAACTATAGGTCACACTAAAAATGGGAAAACAACATCCAAACTAGTACTGGATCCTAATCTACAGTCAGGAATGACCACTGTTTCGACCAGAGTGGACAGACAGAATATCTCTAACAGTATAGATAGGGTTGCCAATGCCAATATAACGGTTCTAAGCACAGCTATAGACACATCCACCAATAAAACTCTTAATTTCAATTACACATTACCCCTGAACACTTCTACAGCATGGGTTAGTGTGCTTTGGAAGGCTACTGGAATGTTCAAGGGGGAAGTGGACTTGATTGTTAATGGAAATAAAGTTTCAAGTAAGAATGTGGTTAACAAGGCCTATCTTACTTATAAGAGTTCTTATACTGCTAATGTTTTCACTCAGATCAGTTATATAAATGAACTGTTCTTAACACCATTAGCTAATAATATTCCATTGTATACGATACTTAAAAATGAAACAGGATTCAGTGATGCTCAGATTGCGGCGCTTACAGATAGTCAACAGGAAGCATATGTTTTAAATTGGGTTAAAAAGAGTAAAAATCTCACGAATAATGACATCAACTTCATTAAGGCTCATCGTTGGGACTTCATAGACCCCATTGAAGTTGTAATTATTTATCCCAGTGATTTTGCCCAACAGGTATCATTAATTGATCCTTTTAACAATAATATATTAGAGGAGTCTTTTGGAGGTAGCCCCATTGTCAGGATTAGTCCCATGGTGTATCTTGATGGTTATGGAAAAGAGGGAGATGTGGGATATGAAGGAGTGAGAAGTTTCGCTATCGCTACCACCAAAGTAACAGATACTATTGTGCAGGATTGGTTGAAAAAAGCATCCTCCTATCCGGCAGGTGCTATGAGGGCTGCTTATGGTACTTTTCTGGCTTCGTTGTTGTTGATTAAAGCTCATGATATGGTGGCGGATCAGGCTGCGGCGGAGTTTAATGTTTCGTGGAGTCGTACTACTCCGATTATGGTTTCGGTGGTTGATGATGCTTACGAGACTGTTCTTACGTTGCAGTGTGATCATGGTATGGGTATGACGGTTACAGGTGATCCAAGCAGTGTTTGGGCTTTCCGTTTTGCGTGTTCGTCTGCGATTTCACCATTGGAGGAACAGGTTTTGAGTTCTATTATTCAGGGCAGCATTGGTCTGTCGGTAACTTCCTTTTTAGGTCAGTTAATCTTAAATGGAGGTTCGCCGGAGGTTTTCATGAGTAACGGTTATGTGGTGTTTAAAGTGAAAGGTATAGATGATTTTGTCCTCATGCTCGATCCTGCGACCGGTATTGTGCGGGATGTCATGACCTCATCGGTTTATGGTGTTTACTGTTTCCATGATCAACTAACCACTAACACCATCCAATTAGCAGGAAAACTAAACAGCACCGATCCTAATGTTCAGCCAGTGTGGCTGGGTATTATTGGTAGTATAGCTACAGGTGCTGCTAGTGCTGAAGCTGTTGGTACAGGATCTGCTTTCATAGGCGGTACAGGTACAGGTGTTTTCGGATTAGGTGTAGGGACAGCCCTACTTTATGGAGGGGCATTCATTGGAGTATCAATTGGAGTTGCTGCTATGCTTTATGAACCCTATCTCGTGTTATATGTATTACCAGAAAAACTCAGAATAATGAAAGAAATACATGATGCAGAAGTTAATCAAACACCACTATGGATAGGAACCGTATCATTATTTTTACCTGATGATAGAGCACCAACACCTGAAGAAATGCAGGAAGCTCAAGAGAAAGCTACTTATTTGCTGCTTATGATGGCTGAAAATAGTGATACCGAACTCACTAATAAAATAATAGAGCTAGGCGAGTCATATCTCGCAACTGGATGGACAAATGAAGAATTAGAAAGTGTTATTAAAAATAAAGAAAAATTTGAGAGATATACTGCAAGTGGACCCAAACCTTTGGGGTGGGATCAAATATTTGCTAAATTTGTTGAGGTTACTCAGTCGGGTGTTAGTAAGTTAGTTTCTGGTGATATAATTGGTGGATCAATTGATCTTGCTCATGGACTTGCTGGTATTAGCTTTGTTACTGGTTATACTATATATGAAAGTTGGCCTGAGGGAGTATGGCCTAAATAAAAGATTATACGTGGTGATTTTATATGGGTTTATTAGATAAGTTCAAGGGAAGTTCGGTGAATTCTAAAGGGGTTAATTTTGCTGATCTTGGGGAGTATCAGGAGGCTTTGGAGTGTTTTGATAAGGCAGTAAAGTTGGACTCGGAACGTTTTGAAGCATGGTATAACAGAGCTTCTGCACTTCTAAATCTTGAAAGATATGAAGAAGCATTAGAATCTTTTGATAAATCTTTGGAACTAAATTCAAAGGATGCAATGTCATGGTTTAAAAAGGGTATAACTTTAGGAGAGCTTGGAAAACAAAAAGAAGCTTTGGAATCTTATAATGAATCTTTAAAGTGGGACTCAGAAAATTACGAAGTATGGTATAATAAAGGGGTTACCCTTGTAATACTTGGGGAATCTCAAGAAGCTTTAAAATGCTTTAAAGAAGCTTCAGAATTAAATCCAAACGATCCCAAATCTTGGTACAACTACGGTCTCACTTTGAGTAATTTTGAAAGGTATCATGAAGCGTTGGAATGTTATAATAATGCGTTGAATATTGATGTTAATTACTTTAAATCATGGTATAATAAGGGTAATATTTTTAAAGATCTTGAAAAATTTGAGGAAGCTATCAAATGTTATGATGAAGTCTTAAAATTAAATCCAGAGCATATAGGAGCATGGGGAAATAAAGGTGTTGCGTTCAATGGACTTAAAAGACATTCAAAAGCTTTAAAATGCTTTAATCAAGTTTTAAAGATAGATTCAAATGATATAAAGGGATGGTACTACAAGGGTTATACATTGGCAAAATTAGGTAAAGAACAAGAAGCAATTAAGTGCTTTGATAAAGCTTTAAAAATTGATCCTGATTATGAGGATGCTAAAAAAGCAAAAGAAGAACTATTATCTCCTATGTAGTAATGAACTGCCATCGCCAACACAAAAGGCTACAA
>MVQY01000117.1 GCA_002067325.1 Methanobacterium sp. PtaU1.Bin097 | reverse complement strand
TTAAACATTATTTATCTAATTCAAAATACTTAATTTTTTAGGCCGTGTAAAATGTAACCAGGTGGTTTAAAATGGCATATTCAATTCCTTCTTCCACTCCGGATCGTTGCCATTCTGCTGTTAAGTCTTTCCGGATTTCTATTGTTTTAAGTCGCTGTGTGATCCATTCTTCACTGTAACCCTTCTTTCTGTATGTGTTTATTGCCCTTTCCATCGCCAGTTCAGGGTCAGCTATTTCATCTAAACGTTCTTTTCCAACTTCTGCAAGCCAAAGTTTAAATGGTTCTGCTTTAGGTGAAGGAACGGACTGTATGATCCTTAATAATTGTTTTGTGTTCGCTACATCAGTTAACCTCATTTTACCGTCTTTTGCTTGAAGTTTCAACCTGTGACAATTTGTCACGGTTTCATTACTCTCTTCTTTAAGACGTTGTTTTAACTTTCTCCAGTAATCTGATGGGGATTTACTTTCACTTAGGACTCCTACAACGTCAATTACTGAAAAATACCAATCTTCATCCTCTTCATTCCACAAAGCCCTTATTTTTTGGTTTTCAAAAAGTTTAATTGCATTTTTCCCCGTCATTATTAATAACCTCAATATAATTTTGCATTGATCAATTTAAATATCCATATTTACAATACTTTATTTAATACTATACAGAATATAAGTATTAAATTTTGTGGTCAACTGAGTTACCTTAAAAAAACCAACGAAATTAAAAAAAAGGATAGTAACACCAATTAAAGATTTCTCAAACTATTCGGCCTACTATAATCTCAGCGGCGGATTTACACGGTATTCTGGTTTTATATCTTCACCTTTAAGGATTTGCTTAAACCCAAATTCCGCCCTGAGCTTTTTTAGTTCTTCATCCATTTTACCAATTATGATGGTATTTACCAAAGATCATCTTGTAACTTTTTCAACGATTCTACACCCATACTTCTGTTAGTTCATTTGACTTTCTTTTCCTAGCGGAAGGTATTAAAGAATGCAGGAATTTTACCCCGATTAGTGTGGCCGCCTTGTTGAACTATTAATATCCCTGAACTTTTCGTAGCTTATCATTCATTTACCAAGTGTAAGGTAGAGATGGATTGTAAGAAATTATAAATAGTAAGAAATATATAATTATTCTCCAGTGGTTACCATGATTAAAGTTGAAACTAATATTTACGACAAATTTCAAACCGTAGTTCCTAAAAAAATAAGGGAAACAATGGGATTGACTAAAAATCATATAATTGAATGGACGATAAATGATAAGGGAAAAGTAGAACTGAGTTTCAGAAAAAAAGTCACTGATGATGATGTAATCGGGATGGTATCCTTAAAAGAAAAAACAAATGCCGTTAAGTTAGTGGAAGATTTATACAAAAAAGGGGATAAAAAGAGTTGATATTCATAGATACTAATTTCTTCTTGGGACTTTTTATCAAAACAGATTATTGGTTTACAAGAGCAAGTGAACTCATAAAAAAAATACCTGTAAAAGACAGGATCATATGTCAAGCTGTATTAAATGAAACAATCACTTTACTCGGTATGAAAACAGATATGAGTACCTGTGAAATAGCATATAACTATTTAAGAGATACTTGTACCATATTTAACGAAACGGAAATTAGTAATTATAATACTAAAATAATGAAAACATATTTAGAATTTAATGGTGATTTATCATTTACAGATTGTACTATTGTTGAATCTATGATGCAATTAGGCATAAAAAAGGTAGTAACCTTTGATAAGGACTTTGATAAAGTAAACCGGATAGAAAGAATACATTAGGCTTTTTATCTAGTAACCCCGGTGCGTCGGGAATTTAAACTTGCGACACTATGACTCATTATCTAGGCCAGATGGATTATTTAAGAAAATTGTTTATCTCTTTAGTGACCCATTTTTTACATCCTAGAAGAGAGTTAAACGGAAAGTAATCCGTTAAAAAGGAATCAATTCTACTCAATACATCTGAATAGAATTCATAGTATAAATCGGTTATTTCATCATGAAAACCCCATCCATACCTTTTGTATCATTCGCGACTTTCCAGCATGGTTCTTTAATAATCAGATAACAGTGTATTTCTCGATAAATATTTTAATTCTATATTAATAATTTATTCATGACATAACTTTTATATAATAATTATTACAAATCATCTTCAAGTAATTACTATAATCAGGAGTTACAAATATGGAAGCGATGAAGAAATTTAACAAAAAGCACCCGGATAAAGTCAAAGATGATAATAACAAATCCTGGGACGAACCCGAAAATTTCATCCGAATTTAAGAAAGAATTGAAGAGGGTTCGGAAAGAAGTAGAAGATGGAAAATACGTTTCTTACAAAACTATAGAAGAGATGGATAAGGACATTTCTGATTAAATGTCTTATACTATCAATCTTTCTCTGGATCTCAAAAAGGTGCTTGGAAAATTAAAGAAAAAAGATAAGCACCAAATATCTCATTAATATCGTTACCTATGTAATTAACTCTGCACCACCATGTATCCCTTTTTTACTCGAAGATTTTCCTTCTTTGTCAGGTTTCTCTTCTTCTTTTAAACCTAACAATTCATCCAGTTCTTCATCTTCGATTTCTATCAAAGGTTCCTGGGTTGATCTTTTCTGTTTTTCCACTTCCAGGTCGGCGAGTAACCCCTGTAATGAGCTTATATATTTAACAACTTGTGATTCTCTGTTGGTTTGGTATAATTGGATATTTCCCACCTTCTTGGTTTCTACCATTAATTTTTCCTCGATTAATTTATCTAATAATTTATATACAGTGGGCCTGGCTATTTGGGCTCCGTCTGCCAGTTCAGTTTTAGAAAATTCAGACCAGGGATGGGCTACTAAAAAATCAACCAGTTTTACCTGGGAACATTCTCCGAAGATTTTGGTCAACATACAATCACTGTAAATAAATTATACATTCATGTAAATAATTATCGGAATATTTATGTGGGTAGATACTAAAAATAATAATAATAGCATATAATTATATTACTATCAAAACAAAGTGATGGTATTCATACCAACGCATATATAAATATGATGAATTGTATAGGTTAACATGAAGAGAGAAAACAGGATACAGATTGATATAGGGGACTGCAGGGTTCACTATCGTAGGGCTCCACGTGGTTGGGCTATAATAGTGATGCCGGATAAGTTAAAGTGGATAATTATTATCATGGTGTTCATGTACATCCAGATAGAAAGGTTATACCAATTAAAGACCCGGATATAATCTTCAATATTATCTGTAATCACATCCATAGAGAAGGGGGATTAATAGAATCAAAATTGAGAAGGGAGTTGGGATTATGATGTTAAAACTTATTAAAAGGAGGAATGGGAGTGAATTTATCCAGGAATTAAAGGATAAATACGGATCAATGGAAAATCTACAGAGGTTAATAAAAAAGGACCCTGACAATCTGTTATACCCCCTTGATTATGACGATTGGTTGTACTATCTGGAACATCCAGATGAGGTTATCGAAACCGAGGATGTTATATTCCTGAAGGATACAGACCTCAAGATGTCGGATCTGGAGCTATTAGATATAATTAAAAAAGAGCACCCCAAATCCATAAGAAATCTATCCCATATATTGAATAAGGACATCAAATCAGTCCAGCCTAAAGTTAGTAAATTAGCTAAAACTGGACTTCTCAAATTGGAACAAGGCCCCAAGAACGCCAAAAAACCTGTAGTCAACTTCAACAGGATAGAAATCGAGATTTAATATCATTAATCAAAATCCATGGTTTTTAAGTATTTTTTGAGGTAAATTATGTGGAAACCATCTAATATTCTGAAACTCCTGACCAAAGGCCAGCTCATACCCCAACTTAAAGAAAGTATCTCCAATGCAGAGCGAAGCATCTTCATAGTAGGACCCTGGCTCGATGCTTATTTCATTCGTTTAATCGTTGATTCTATAACGAATAAAGATATTGAGGTTAAGTTCGTGGTCAGAGTAGATGATGGGGTGATAGATGGTAAAACCCTCTCTGCTTTGAACCTGGCAAGAGAGAATCTCAAAAATTTCCAGGCGAAATCCCTAGAAAACCTCCACTCCAAGGTCATCTTAGTCGATGATGAAATTTTCTTCCTGGGCAGTGCCAACTGGTACTGGTACAGTCTTAATGAGGGTGTGGAAGTGGTTGTTATGGGACATCTAGGCCAGTTAACTGAACTCTCATTTGAACTCGATAAATACTGGAATGAGAGTTCTCCTGTCCCTGGGGATTTAATTACCAAACACACCGATTTTAAGCCCAGATATAGAGTTTAAGAGTACAATAAAAATTTAAGTAGATAAAAAAAGGGCACATACCCGGGTTAAATTATTTAAATAAGACTTAGTTCATAGTATGATCGAGTGGTGTACCCTCTTCAATCAATCCCACGGTTATATCTTCAAATTCATCCCATAATCCAGGCGCTTCCTCATGGAAACGTTTTGAACGTGGTATGGAGGAGAAGTCCACTCCATTTCCAGCATAGGTGCTGTTGTATTCTCTGTCTTTGGCGTCTAAGTCTAAAAGTTTAGTATAGATGGATTTCAGCTTCTGCAGACAGTTGTAGAAGGATGATATTTCTATTATCTCCTTGTCGGTGAAGCTTATGGCGAGTAATGGTGCCTGTTTACTCCACATCACTTGGTTCCATGAGGGCAGGGGCATCTTTATCAGCCGGTGGGCCAGGCCGATTTTTTCCTGGTCTTCATCTCTTTCGTTTTCTTCTGTATCATTTAACTTGTACCAGAACTCTTTAACTAGCTCCATGTTCCTTTCGTTTTCAAGGGAGATCAGGGTCCGGGTTGAATTTTTCTTTCTTCGTCTTCTCTTTCTATCTCTGCGCCAGTTACTGAATTCACTGGACGCCAGTCCCAG
>MVQY01000116.1 GCA_002067325.1 Methanobacterium sp. PtaU1.Bin097 | reverse complement strand
AAAACCAACATCAAACTCAAACGTTTGCTTTTCGCAAGGGTTTGAGCCCTCATTATCTTTAGCTACCAATGGAAATTAGACCTTCATTGTGTGATGTTCTCATACTCCGGCTTACGCCTTGATATGGTAGCACATATTATACTCCACGGCTGTCGTTTTACAAACTTTTTAGAATTTAATGCAAAATATAATAGACGTAACAACAGACGTGAGTAACTCTCAATATATTATGTATACATAATAAAGCTTTCTATCTCACCAGAATAGCAGGTGTAAAAAATGCTTATTTACCTGTTTAACAAAAAATAGCCAGTTATTTGCACAGAAAAATGCAAACATGATATATCATCTATTCTTAAATTGAATTACATCTTTTTAAAACTAGCGGTAAAATAACCACAAGAATAATCAGATTTTAAGGGATTTGATAGATTTTTCAATTATTTGAGTGGAATATATTATTGTATACAATATTTGAAAGAGCGTTAATCCACAAATCAAGTCAAACTGGGATCAGCTATTTAAACTTTTCGTTTACAATCAAATCACAAATTATTTTTATAGTCTAAATAGATTAAAAAAGTGGTGATAAATCATGAAATTCGGTATCGAATTTGTTCCAAACGAACCTATAGAAAAGATTGTAAAGCTTGTAAAACTAGCAGAAGACGTAGGTTTTGAATACACATGGATAACAGACCACTACAACAATAAAAATGTATACGAAACCCTGGCATTAATTGCCGCAGGAACCGAAACCATCAAACTCGGTCCTGGTGTAACCAACCCCTACGTAAGAAGCCCCGCCATAACTGCATCAGCAGTGGCTACCTTAGATGAAATATCCAACGGAAGAGCAACCTTAGGAATTGGTCCTGGTGACAAGGCTACCTTTGACGCCTTAGGAATTGAATGGACCAAACCTGTAAGCACCATTAAAGATGCTATAACCATGATGAGCACCTTAATGTCTGGTGGAAAAACCGAAACCGGTGCCAACTTAATGGGTGTAAAAGCAGTACAGGAAAAAATCCCTATCTACATGGGTGCACAGGGACCAATGATGCTCAAAACCGCTGGTGAAGCCTCAGACGGTGCTTTAATCAACGCATCAAACCCAAAAGACTTTGAAGCAGCAGTTCCACTCATAAAAGAAGGAGCAGAAGCCGCTGGAAAATCAATCGCAGATGTAGATGTAGCAGCATACACCTGCTGTTCCATAGACGACGACCAGGCCAAAGCAATAGGCGCAGCAAAAATAGTTGTAGCCTTCATCGCAGCCGGTTCCCCACCACCAGTATTCGAAAGACACGGCCTAGCCCCAGACACCGGTGCTAAATTCGGAGAATTCCTGGGTAAAGGTGACTTCGGTGGAGCTATAGGTGCTGTAACAGACGAACTCATGGACGCATTCTCTGTAGTCGGAACCCCCGCAGACTTCGTACCAAAAATCGAAGCTCTCGGAGAAATGGGTGTGACCCAGTACGTAGCTGGTTCCCCAATCGGTCCTGACAAAGAAAAATCCATCAAACTCTTAGGAGAAGTTATAGACAGCTTCTAAACACTTCTTCTCTTTTTTCTTTTTATTTTTAAAATCAATAGCTAATTTTTAATTAATTCAGAATTTTTCCATCATACCTTCTTAATCCATAATTTTTTATATTATTCCTAACTGGGTTGATAACAGGTAAATTCCTGCAATTACAATTATAATACCGGCTAACATCCTTATCCCTGATGAATATTTTATTATTTTTTCTAAATTCATTTTTGATAGTACAAATGCCAAGATCAGCAGGGTAAATGAGAATCCAAGGGAGAATAACAGCATATTAACAATACTGTAAATTATATCACCAGTAGATGCACTGTAAGCTGCTACTGCCACTATGTAAGGTCCAAAACAGGGAGACCAGGCTAAACATGTTATTAATCCTATGATAAATGAGCTTGAAACATTTTTATCCACATGGGTGGAATGGCCGACGCTAAATCGGTTGGGATATAAAAGGATGACTACTCCCAGGATAATCAGAAAGATCGATGCTAATATTCTAAAGTAGAACAAGTAATGATTTATTGCCGCAGTAAAAAGTACCGTCAAAATGGTTATGATGGCAAATAACAAAAAAAATCCACCGACAAAGGAAATGGTGTAACTGAGCTCCTTTCTTAAAAGAGAATGCCCCACCACTATTGGGATCAGTGGTAAAACACAGGGAGATAGCACTGATACTATTCCGGCAGAGAAAGAAATTAAATAATCAAGCATCTTTTTAATCCTATATTCTGTTTACTTAGTTATATCATTTTTACGAAGTTTTCGGGACTTTGATATCCGGAAATGGTTTTTACCAGGTTTCCACTGGAGTCTAAGATTAGTATAGTGGGATAGCTGTAGATCTGATATCTTTTCATGAATTCTGGATTTTCATCACCGTTGATTTTTAAAAGCACATAGTTTGAAAGTTTCTGTGTTACCCTGGCATCCTGTAGGGTGTTTTTATCCATCTCCTTGCAGTAACCGCACCATGGAGCATGGACATCTACCATAATCAATTTATTGGTATTTTGGGCTGTATTTAAAGCCGAATTGAAATCTGTTTCCCATTTGAGGCCATCTGATGATGATGCATCATTATCAGTTGACGTCAACAGGTAAGCTCCCAGTACACCAGCCAGAATCACTGCAATTATGATAGCAATAAATCCAATCTTCATGATATCTCATTTAAAAATTAGATTATAATATAGTTACTCTAATCATCTCTACTTTTTTTATATCTATTACTTTAATCTAGATTATTTTACTTTTAATATCGTATTTCCTACATATCCTCTCAGATCTTTTGTGGAGAACTGCTTGATAATCCCTGGAAGGGGCAAACGAATCCTTGAACATCCTTTTTGTCTTTTCTAAAACTTCAGGGAAGTATTCTTCCAGGATTTTGTAGTAGCGAACCTTACAGTCTTTTGGTTTGTCCCCAAATAATGTTAAACCAGCAACCAATACAAAATTAGCCCCATATTCCTTTATCTTACCAATCGCTTCATCCAGGTGCTCTTCTGAATCCGATAAAAATGGGAGCACTGGCATGAGATTGGCACCCACCAGGAACCCCTCATCACTGAACTTCTTCATGGCCCCGAACCTTTCTTCTACAGTAGAAGCCCCTGGTTCGAAGATATCAACCAGAACCGGATCTACCGTAGAAAATGAGAAAGAAACTATCATCCCGTGGTCCAATTTACCCTGGAATCTCTTAGGCAGAACCGCCTTTTCATCTATCTTTTTTAAAAGTTCCATATCTCTTAAGATCAGGGTGGATTTGGTGTTGACGTTTACTGGAAACTTGAAACGGTAAATTATCTTCAAAAGCTCCCGGGTAATCTCCAGTTCCTTTTCCATGGGAGGATAAGGATCGGTAGAAGATCCTAAACCTATAAAACCATACTCCCCCTTCCGGGCCCGGTTTTTAAGCTGTTTATATAGAACCTCCGGTGCATTGGTCTTCACCTGCAGAACACTGGTCTCCTCACCACCATATACACTACCATGGATATAGCAATAGGTACAGTTTAAAGCACAGCCCATGAAAGGATTCACAGTATAATCTACTAAAAACCAGTCGTCATGACTTTTAAGCTTGTTTAGAACGGATTTAACCTTTACTTCTTTGAAAAAATTAAATCACCTACATTTCAAACGATACTTCTGGATATCCTACACCAGCTTCAGGTAATAGAATGTGTTGTGTATTCAGATATAAAGACCATTGATATGTATAGCTAAAGAATGTCATAATACATCCAAGCCACACAGTAAATCATTGGGTTCACATCCCCCTGAACGGTTTTTTTTATCGACATACTATTATCACTCATAGACCATAATTATATTAAATGAAATAATTTTTTTTTGAACTCCCTGAGATCAAGTTCAGATGGATTAATAAATTATGAAACTAAACAGATAATTATAATTTTCCTATTGTAAACAAGAAATAGAGATAAAATGGTTAAAATAGAACCTTTTGAAAGTTATTCATTGAAATATGATGCCTGGTTTGACGAAAACATATTTACTTATAAATCAGAACTGCAGGCAGTTAAAGAGTTGTTACCTCAAAGTAAAAATGGTGTTGAAGTTGGTGTAGGTAGTGGGCGCTTTGCAGCACCACTTGGCATCAAATTAGGCCTCGATCCTTCCAAAGAATTAGGAAAAATCGCAACAAAAAGAGGTATAAAATTCGTTGAAGGAGTTGCTGAACTACTTCCATTTAAAGATTCACAATTTGATTTTGTTTTAATGGTTACTACAATATGTTTTCTGGATGATGTTGAAAAAGCCTTTAAAGAAGTTAATAGAGTTCTAAAATCTGGAGGCTGTCTAATAATCGGATTTATAGATGCTAATAGTCCACTAGGGCAATTTTATGAAAAACATAAAAATGAAAGTACCTTTTACAAGGATGCAACATTTTATTCAGTAGAAGAAGTCATATCCATTATGAAAAAAGCCAATTTTAAAGATTTTAGTTTTAGACAAACATTGTTCCAACCAAAGGAAAAATTAAAAAACATAGAATCTGTAAAAAAAGGATTTGGAGAAGGCTCCTTTGTAGTAGTTAAGGGGATTAAGCAGGAAAAAAGAAGATAAGAATAATATAAACTATTTAATACTCACTTGTCTTTCTATAAGTGGGGGGTGAAAAATTTATGAAAAAAAGGACATCAAACAGATCCTTTAACCTGGGTAACATAGGAAGCAAAATAATCACAGTAGACTGGGTCAACGGCCTCGCCACCGCGATCTTAAGGGGTGATGAAGGACCAGGCATAGCCACGGTAACTGCATCAGATTACCAGACAGTACAGACCTTCGTAACCATCCTGGAAGCACCCACTGATGTCATAGGTATGAAAAACACAGGAACACCAGTAACCTACCTGTTAACGGCTTTAATACTGCTTATAGGTGGGTTAGGACTGGCGAGGAGGAAATAACCCCTCTTATTTTTTATTTCTTCAAGTGATCTTAAAAGAGGATAATATGACCAATATAGAATACTTTAAAGACAAGATTTGTATAGTAACCGGTGCTAATTCAGGTATCGGATATGCACTGACCGAAGAACTCTTAAAAAGGGGAGCCATAGTATATATG
>MVQY01000115.1 GCA_002067325.1 Methanobacterium sp. PtaU1.Bin097 | reverse complement strand
AACCATATACACACCCCAATTCAATACATACAGGTATGTATATCATTATTTAAATACTTTTCCAAAATTACTATAATTATTAAACTTTAATAAGGATTTTCTCTTTTATAAGTTTTTCTTCAAAAAATAAATAGAGTTTCAAGTCCAATCAATATTCGCTTTAGAAACTCTTCATTCTCCATACAGTTGAATAATTAATATACCAGATTCTTAAACCATAAAACGTAGTCTTGTTCCGATGTAAATTACATAAGTTGATATTAAAGCTATTCCTTCATACCTGGTAAGTTTCATGCCTCTTTTCATCAATATCAGCAGTAGTATCGTTATAAATATGAGTGCCGGGCCGTCAAAAGTTATAGCCATTTCCTCTACATGTATGTTGGTAAAAACTGCAGGTACACCTACCCCTATCAGAATGTTAAATACATTACTTCCCAGTATGGTTCCAAATGCCAGCTGGTGCAGGCCTTTAACTGCAGATGTAACTGTAACAATAAGTTCGGGGACTGTTGTTACCAGGGCGAGTATAACTAATCCAATGATCATTCCTGAAACATTAAATAAACTTGCCAGTTCCAGTGAAGAATAAACCAACAACCGACATCCCAGTATAAGTCCCATTATACCTAATACTACCCATATGACATTCTTACTATTAATGGGGGTGCGTTCTTTGTCCTTATCTTCCAGGGAATCATTTTTCTGATCTTTAATCAATATCCACAAATAAATACCATATGCAGTAATCATTACCGCAGAAATTATTATATCCACTTTACCTGTAAAGTAAATAGAGATCATGAAAATTACGGCAGTTAAGAGTGCCATTATTCCATCTCTAGTTATATCCCTGGAATTTATTTTCATGGTACCTGCAAATATGGCTGCAATACCAAGTATCCCAGCGATGTTCCATATATTAGCACCTAAAACAACTCCCAAACCCACTTCAGGATTACCAGTAAATATGGCGGTCATTGCAGATCCAAATTCCAAAAGAGATGATCCTATAGCTGATGCTGTAACACCAAGCACAATTTCAGATATTCCTAAAGCTGATCCTACATCCACCAAATTATCGATAAATATTTCAGCAGACTTAATGGCTATGATAATGGCTACAACAAAAATTACAATTAACAATACTAAATTTTCCATGGATTCACCTAACTTTATTAACATTCGAAGATAATGAAACATTATATTGTAACCGGAAGTACATTTCCTATTTCACTAACTAAGGGTTTGGAACTTATGTTTATAAAGTTTAGGTTTAAAAATAATTCTATAAAACAGTTTTTCTATATAAACAGTTTCATAATCGATTTTTTAACTAATGATCACCATCTAATGATCGATGTAAATCAAGTTAAAACGCGCTAAACTTACGAAAGACCCGTGATAATGCTATCTGTGAATGCAAACAGTTGAACCATCTGGATCAAGAGCAGGAATGAAAAAAGAATCGTTACACCCACGCTTGACCTGATTTACATTAAAACTCCCAGCAGAGCATTTAATTCATCCCATTGCCATAGTCTATTCCATAAATCCTTTGGTGTTTCTCCTTTTAGGAAAGGTTCGATGAAAGCGATTAAAAGATCGGTTTGAGTAATGACGGCGGTATGGGATGTTACTGGCATAATAGCAAGACGTGAATCTGGTAATGGCTTGTCCATATCACCCATAACACCACCACCAAGTAACTGAAACATAGCTATCGTATGTTTGAGTGTTGTCCCGTCTGCATCACCAGCAATGATCAGCACTGGGGTTTCAATTTTTTTAACATCTTCTTCCCATGCCATTGGTTCCTTCTGAAGAGCTATCAACTTCTCGGCAAGTGCGGGAAAACCATCGGGATTAGGGGCAAGCTTACGATAGTCTTCAGCGAATGGCGTATTGAGAAACATTTCTACGGTCATTTGTGGAATCAAGTTCTTGAACTCCGGCTGTCGTCCTTCAATATCATAACTACCTGAGCAAGATATAAGTTTATTTACCTTTTCTGGATGATGGATGGCAAGTTGTAGCCCCGTTATAGCACCCATGGAATAATCGAATACATCAGCTTTCTTAAGACCTAACGTGTCCATAAAAGCAGTTAACATCGTCTGCCAGGTTAGGATAGGTGATGGGTCGGTCAATGTCAGTGGTCCGACCATGGCCCCTGCAGCTCGAGTGCGTAAACCCTATGAGAATTTGCGAGCTTAGGAATGATATCCCCCATATGGGATGTTCATGTAAAGGCCATGCAGAACAATAATTGGATCGCCTTTGCCGGAGACTTCATAATACATTTCATTCCCGTTCACGTTGGCGTATTTACCTGCTCTTTCAGTCATAAGTTCATCTCCTTATTTTTAATATTCTCCCCACATTATCTTCACTGTTTCTAAAAATATCTCCATTCCTTATTTTTCCTTTGATTTCTACGTAGTGTTTATCTACTGAGGGAACGTTAATATCCAGGAACCGCGTAATCTCCAATTTAACCTCTTCATCATGCCCTAAAAAGGGATGGCCACCATCTGGCAGAATCAGCATTTTGGAGTTGGTGATTCTCCTCGCCAGGGTCTGTGCATTCTCATGGAGGGCTAATGGATCGTCTCGAGCGCTAATCACCAATGTTGGTATTTTAATATCCTCAAATGGATAGTCCTCACTGTTAAAACTGTTGAATATCTCTGGAGATGATGTATAAATATCAAATAAACTTCCCTCAACCCGTTTAGTCACAGGCAGGATGTGGAACAGTATATCCCTGAGTTCAGCCTCATATTCCCTGGTAAGAATAAATTCCTCGGGCACGCCAACCCATGATTTCTGCACCATTGACTGGAAATAGGTGATGGTCGCCCAGTAAATAAAATCATTCCTAAAGAAGATGTTGAATATGGGCTTGGACATGATAGGGCCCTTCCCGGGGGCCGCAGGAGAGACGAGTATAAGTGCCGAGACACGATCTGGGTGGCGCAGGGCAAACTGGATGGACGATGCAGAACCCGCGGAATAACCGACGATAGCCACTTTCCTAATACTTAGGGAGTCCAAAAGAGAAGCAAAGGCATCGGCCTGTATTGCTACGCTGGCCTGAGAGGGCATGGATGAGCGCAGATAACCAAACCGTGAAACCGAGATAACCTGGAACTTTGGATCGATGGTTTTATCCGACATCATCAGACCCTGATCAAATCCACCAGCGTTTCCATGCACAGCCAGAACGGGGTAACCATTTCCTATTTTTGCATATTCAATAGACCCATAGTCTGTTTCAATAACCCTGCTGCTTAAACTATCAATACGCTCCAGGATGACGCTCATCTCATTAAAATAACGCATTATTGTTTACCTGCCATAATGTCCATTACTGATCTTCATTACATATTAATGTAGATGGATAACTTTGAAAAGATCTGTTTAACTGCTGAGCGTAGCATACCTGAACCTAGCTAATGTCTCTACCCCACAGGAATATAACTATCAAACCCCCGATTGCAGTCAGCGTTCCACTAATGACCGGATCATAATGCAAGCCGTTGTTAGGAAATAAGCCATTACTGACGTTGACCATATCATGGAAG
The DNA here is from genome assembly GCA_002067325.1 of Methanobacterium sp. PtaU1.Bin097. Taxonomy (GTDB): domain Archaea; phylum Methanobacteriota; class Methanobacteria; order Methanobacteriales; family Methanobacteriaceae; genus Methanobacterium_A. The sequence continues at coordinate 16,590 of MVQY01000115.1, read as the reverse complement.
AGGGCGCAGCAAACACGCTTTTTCCGGTGTTGTTATAAAACCAGACAATAAAAACCCGCACTGCAACCGTGAAAATCATTTGTCCCGCCACCCATGTTAGATTATGAATGTAACTCCAGGGTATGCCGTGCCATACTACCCACGAAAATTAGAATAAAGAATTTTAAAGGCGACCTTTTAGATGAATAATTGCTATTCATAAAATTTTCTCCAAAGCTTTAAATCAGAACCCACTTTTAGATGGTTTCCTGATCAGGCCTATACCCAGCAATAATACACCTACTACCAGCGAAACACCGCCAAGGTAGGTCAGATAAATAAATGCATTGGGAGAGGTTGCATCAGGAGTTAAAACCGCAAGGAAAAATCCTAAAGGCATTAAAATGGCTGCGATAGGTATGGTATTTCTGGCTATCTGTTTAACCCTATCTGACAGGTTAGCTTTATCCATGTACAGTAGTGCAACCAGTGAAAGGATAAGAAGAACTCCGGCATGGGCATGGCCTGCCCGCCAGAGATCCTGGCGAAGTGCATTTTGCATATACTGGGGGTCATTGATCAAAAATGTCAGTATACTGGCACCTCCCCAGGCAACGGCAGGTATGAGTATCAACAGAATACCGGCTAATCTACGTGATTCAGGACTCATCGTCATTCTTTCAACCTCTTTAATTTCATAATTAAAGCCTTTTAGGTAATCTGAATAAAATATTAGAAGAAAAAAACGTTAATCAATTGGATCTAAGGGTAAAACAGCCACTACATCCATTTCCACCAGAAAATCGGGGTTGGCCAGTCCAGATACAAACATCCCGGTGATGGCTGGTGGATTTGGTCGGCTACCCCATACCTCCTGGAAGACTTCAAAGCCCTGCTCCAGGGATTGGCCTTCAACCAGGTACACATTCCATTTGATGACATGCTCTAATCCTGCACCGGCAGCCTTCAGGGCTTCCTGTATATTTTTAAATACCTGGAAAACCTGTCTTTTGAGATCTCCTTTCCCCACTATCTTACCAGATGCATCCACGGCATCCTGTCCACCGATATAGATCGTCTTTACATGACCGGTTACTGTAACGACGTTGGTGAAAGCTGGATTCATATGTAAATTTTCTGGATTTAAATATGATACTTCTCCCTTTTTCATATAGTTCCTCCCTTATTTTTTTACTGTTCAAGGAAAAATTTGGTTTGAATCATCACTTTTCAGCCAGTTCTTTGAGCTTTTGCAGTGCGTTATGCCACATCTCACTGAACGTTTCCTCGTACTCACTGGGTATTTCCATAACCGGTACTAAATCCACCAGAACCTCAGTTGCACCATCCACCTCTTTAAACATATAGTTTTCAAGGGCACCAGCATACATGGTCGCCTCTGGGCTTGTTACATCTTCTTCTCCATCTTTTATCATGCCTATGTTTTCCAGGGAGACGAATTCGAAAGGCCGATTCTCTTTCACCTTGAATATTGCACCGGATATTTTACCCATCTCATCAGGTGCGAGGAAGAGCATCTTACTCCCCTGGCTCCAGTCACCTTCGAAGTATGTATCGGGCATGAACACATCAGCCCACAGGGGATAGGTGTCCTTCCCAAGCATCACTTCCCAGATTTTTTCCTTAGGCGCGTCTATAACGATGGAGAACTGCACGCTTTCCATAGATTCATACCTCCTTTTTTTAATACTTTATCTTCTTGTATGATACTTAATCGGATTATCTTCCCTCATAGGCCTGCGTTAACTTCTCTATTTCAAGTTTATTCATCTGCATCATGGCCTGCATAACTCTCTGGGATTTCTCCTTACCAGGATCGCTTAAATACTCCCCTAAGATGGTGGGCACGATCTGCCAGGCTAGACCGAATTTATCCTTAACCCAGCCTGGTCCCAGTTCCATTCCACTCTCTGAAAGTGCATCCCACAACTCATCCACCTCCTCCTGGGTATCGCAGTTCACAAACAGCGATATGGATTCATTAAATTTGAACTGGGGATTATCATTTAATGCATAAAATTCCTGTCCTTCAAGCTGGAAAGTCACGGACATAACCCCTCCTTCCGGGCCGGGGCCGGCTTCTCCGTATCGTACCGTATTCAGTATCTCCGAATTTTCGAAAATGGAAGTATAGAAATTAGCTGCTTCTTGAGCTTTACCATCTTCAAACCATAAAAATGGTACTATCTTTTGCATTTAAAATCACTCCTTTTATTTTTCCAAGTTAATCTCTAAGAGAGGAAGTAAATTTTTAAACTATTCATTCATCCATTTTAAGATTCTACCGACTGTTTTCCATGTTCTGGTGGTTATTGCTTTACCAAATTTTTCTTCCAGACACAGCATTAGGTCAGGTGTTTTCGTACGGGTCAGATCAACTGCGCTGCAGATGGCACGGTCATATATGCCTAAAACGATGTAACCCTTACTTTCTGCATGGTAGGGAAACTCAATCTCTGTGGTGGGTTCATTTTTTAAGAATGTCACGTTTAATCTGGAGTTTGGTAAGTCCTTATATCCTTTAAACGGTTCCATATCAACAAGCGATTCTAATTCCTCTTTGCGCCTGATGATGACGGTAGTTTTAAAGCCAAGCTTCTGTTGCAGGGCTTCTTCAATGGTAGCTTCCAGTTCTTCTACATTTCCAGATGAGGTTTTGAAAATTACATTGCCACTGGAGATAACGGTTTTAACACCCTTAAATCCCAGGCCTTTAAAGACCTCACGCAGGTTCTCGTTACGCATGTTAGGATTTAAGGGACTGAATCCGCGCAGTAAAGCCACATATTTAGTCATGTAACCTCACTTATTCTGCATTTCCTCTAGTAAATCATCTAGTTGTTGGTAAGATTCATCAACACCTATCTCCATTCCAGACTGCAGCATACCGTCCCGGTCCTCCACAGACTGGAACACGGACTGGTCAACTATTCTGGTCCTGTTATCAGGTAGCGATATTAATTTCAGTGTCTGGAGTATCACATGACCTGTCTCTGGGAGACCTTCAAATTCAAAGGTGCCGATAATACGCTCCGGGGGCAGGACCTCATGGTTCACCCCGTGGAAGGCGTATTCATTCCCTTCCGGATCTCTCTGGATGTACCTCCAGCTACCGCCGCTAACTGACTCGAACACATCGATCTCCGTGGTAAGTTCCCGGGGACCGATCCATTGTTTATAGAGTTCGGGGTCAGTGAAGGTCTTAAAAACAAGTTCCCGGGGAGCGTCGAACTCCCTGGTGATTAAAAGTTCCTGTTTACCTGGTTCAGCAGTTAACTTTACTAAATTGTCTTGCATCTAAATCACCTCGCCACATTTATTAAGCCAATTCTATTCAAGTTCACTATCCAGATATTCGGCTAACTTATCGAGGGATTCATCCCATCCCTGCCGCATATCCATTAATTCCTCTTTAGTGAGTTTATTTATGCTGGAATGTTTCAAAGTGAGCCTGGTCTTACCGTCTTCTCCTTCAAATATCACTTCAAGCTGCATTTCATTTGGAAAGTCTGCGGAAAATCCATAATATGTGGGTGAAACCTGGCTGCCATCCTTATCCGCGAATGAGTCTGTCATAACCAGCAGCTCCATATCTATGATCTTTATATAGACTCCTTTGCTGCAGAAATCCTGGCCGTCAGGTGCTCGCATGCAACTGAAAATTTCACCTCCCACACGGAAATCCATCCTGGAGACGGGTGTGGTGAAATCCTTGGGCCCCCACCATTTTTTGAATATTTCAGGCTCAGTCCATGTCTCCCATACAAGTTCACGTGGTGCATCGAAGATCCTGGTGATGACCAGAGCTTTTCCATCATTATCTGATACTAGCATCGTTTTTCAACTCCTACCATCCTTTTTAACTCAAATTCCCATCAGATTCAACACTCTTTCGAGCCTCGTCACAGTCCTCACATCCCGAATCTGGGGGGTGGAGAAATAGGAGTGGATCCTTGGCCAAATATTCAAGAGCGACTTTTACAATATCCCTGGAACGGGCCAGCCGTGAATAGGCATGTCCCACACAACCTTCCGATTGGAGGCATCGCCCTCGTAACCAGTCATCTGCCAGCTTAAAACACTCGCAACAGTGGTCGTTCTCATCATAATCTACTCGTACCGGCTTTCCGTCTTGAAGTACAGTACAGTGCCTGGGTACATGATAGGGAACATCAGCTATAATCTCCGCCAGGTGAAGCGTTGTATCGGCTTCGTGGCCAACCCCCAGAAGGAGCACCTGCCCGTCTAACTCATACACCCGACCTACAGGACTTTCAGGGATATGGGGTGGAAGAGGAAGTTCATCTGAGACTATATGCAGGGCTTCAGGGCCGGCAGCTGCAAATGCAAAGCAATGGTCGCTTCGAAGTACACCGGGCAACCGCCAGAATAAATCCGCTACCACCCCCAGATCTGGTGAGGCTGGGGTGGTGAGGGGATTAAATGGAATTTCATCATTTTCCGACCAGGAAGGCATCACCAGTGTGCCTTCAGGTCCGAGAACATCATGAATAGCCTCGATGAGACCTTCTGGTCCTCCCTCAACAGGTCTTACGGCTCGGAAAGATGTGTGTACCAGCAGTACCCCGCCTTTCTCAACTCCCAGAGTCTGGAGTTGACGGGTTACCTCTGCCTTGGTGAGCTCTTCATGTCTGTTTAGGTTATCTGACATATCTTATCAAACATGGTTTTTTTTATAAAATCCGATTTACTTCTTCGATCTACGTGTCCACGTCCATTTTTTTTTAATTTTTTTTACTTCAGTAGATCGTCAAGCTTGTCTAGGGACTCGTTCCAGCCAGCTTGGGCCATGCTCGCATTTTCGTTGTCAGGAAAGCCACTATGCTGTATGGTTAACCTGGTTTTATCATCCTCTTCCTGAAAGTTTACCATTAACTTTAACTCCAAAGGCCAGTCTCCACTCATTCCGTAGTCTGAAGCTGGGACAACGTTACCTCCTTCATCGGCAAAGCTATCTGTGTATACAATCTGCTCCATGGGAACTATCTCCTTATGAACCCAGATACCCCAGGTATCTTCACCATCGGGGGATCGCATAGAGAAAAATGTAGAGCCTCCTACCCGGAAGTCGATCTTGGCCACAGGCGTTGTGAAATCCTTCGGACCAAACCACTGTTTAAAGGTTTCAGGGTCGGTCCATGCCTTCCACACCTTCTCCAGGGGTGCATCGAAGATACGAGTTATATATACCATGGTAACTTCTATTATTGCCAGCACGTTTCCCTCAGTGTCCTGGAAGGATCCTGTATAGCCCATATCGGGAATGGCCATCTTGTCGGTCAACATTTTCCCGCCTTCTGCTTGGATCTTCCCGGCGAATTCATCGTAGGAATCAATGTTGATAACATCGCTTATGCAGGAACCAAAATCTTTCGGCTTTATAGCGCCGTTGATGCCGGGTTCATCTTCTTCTCCGGCTTCAACCAGCCAGTAATCAAATTCACCCTCCCATTTCATAATTTTCCATCCAAATACTTTCTCATAGAATTCAGCTGCTCTTTCCGGGTTGTCTGCAGGTATTTCAAAATGTATGATTTTAGGCATATTTTTTAACCCTCCGCACATTTTTATTGGTAGAATGATACTGGATCATCCTAATTCAAGAATCTACACTTTAATACACTATGTTAGTTGAAGACTAAGAAGATTTCTATACCACCATAAACTAGATAAAAAGGTAAGTGAATTAAATTTATAATAAGAATAAACCCAAGGCATATGTGGATTTAAACAAAAGGGATAGATTTCAATCAGAAAACGATTATATGTGGTAAATTAACCAGCTAAAGGTTACACAAATAAAATTATTCAAAGGTAATGGATATGACGGATTTAAATTTAGAAACACTCACCAAGAAACTGGAAAGTAGAGATAAAGAGGAAAGATTGGAAGCAGCAACGACATTGGGCACGGTAAAGGACGATGTATCAGTGTATGCCCTGATAAAAACCTTCAACGACGACGACCCGGAAGTCCGGTTGCAGGCCGCTAAAAGCCTGGCAGAGATTGGTGAACTTTCAGTCAAACCCCTGATAGAGCAATTGAAGGTGGAAGAAGATAACGCACGCAAATACGCAACTTACGCCCTTAAGGATATAAGGGATGAAAGCGCAGTCCGCAACCTAATCGAAGCACTGAAGGATGATGATTGGAGTGTCCGTAAGTTTGCAGCCCTGGCCCTTGGGGAGATAGGAAACAAGGAAGCAGTGGAACCAGTGATCGAGCTACTCCAGGATGAAGATTGGGGAGTGAAGGTAGCAGCCACCCGTGCCCTGGGAGACCTGGGGGATGAAAGGGCAGTCGACCCGATAAAAAAAGCAAGAAGGAAAGCCACTGGGGATAAAGATTATAAGAAAGTGGCAAACCGTGTTTTGAAGAAGTTTAAATAATTTCTTCTAAAAAAAAATTATATAATTATTTTTTACTTACTTTTTACCAGGAATATCAGCACAATCAGGGGCAGTATGGCTGCTATAATGTTTAACAAGGTGCTGGTTATATCTTCAATTGAATAATTACCCACCACAAGGAACAATACACCTATAGTGTAGAGTATGAGCATGTATGGGCTGATATTTCTATCCTGCTTCAAGACTTTAAATAGTTGAATTATCCATCCCACGATGATGAACAACAGTCCAATGGTGAAATACATGTTTTAAACCTCCAAGTTCCCTACGTATCTTAATAGTAAACCTATTATTATTAATTTAAATAATTATATAATATAAAAATTCCCTGGGGAAAATGATATGTACGAGGAAGAATTAAAGGTTTACAAACTATTCATCAGCCACCTCAACCAGGAAGATGAGGAATACGACTTATTTTTATCTAAATTAGACGCGGCATACGACTTCAAATGGGAAGACACAGCAGTTAAGGGAAGCACAACACCTGATGATCTAATAAAGCAGGTGGAACCGGCAGATGTGGTGATCATACTATCTGGGCTCATATCCAAGGATAAAGAACTCTTAACAATGATGATAGACGCTGCCTCTAAACTGGAAAAACCCATAGTGGTGGTAAGGCCCTATGGAATGGAAACTGTCCCTTTAAACTTAGAGGAAATGGCAGCGGACGTGGTCGGCTGGAACACTCCCTGTATCGTGGATGCTATAATGGAATCATATGGTGGAGGAGAGTAAAAAAAGAAATACTTTTTTTTATTCCTATTAAATTCTTTCTATCCAGTTAGATCTGCTTATATCCAGTTAAATCCTGTCCAGATACTCTAGTTTCTTGAAGACGATATGGTAAGTGGTTCCATGGTCCTGGTTTACTTCCATAGTTCCCTCCAACTGGCCAACCAGACTGTTAACCAGGAGAAGGCCCAGTGTGGAGCTTTTATTGATATCCAGGTCCTGGGGAAGACCTACACCATTATCGGATATTTTCAGGTGGTACTCGTCCTGTTCCTGGTCCATCTCGATGGTTATCTCCCCGGAGGTTCCTTTAGGGAAGGCGTGTTTGATGGAATTGGTTACTAGTTCGTTGATCATGAGCCCGCAGGGTATGGCCGTGTCGATGTTCAAAAATACATCCGGGGCTATTATGTTGAACTTGATCTTCTCCATGCTGACGTTGTAGGTGTGGAACAGGTTTCTGATGAGGTGGTTGATGTAGTTTTCGAAATTAATACCGGTCAGATTGTCAGATCGGTACAGGTTCTCGTGTATCATGGCCATGGAGACGATACGGGCCTGGGATTCTTTTAATGCATCCACAGCTTCTTTGTCCTTTAAATACCCTGCTTGCAGGTTGAGTAAACTGGATATGATCTGCATGTTGTTCTTCACCCGGTGGTGGATTTCCTTTAAAAGTAATTCCTTCTCATTGAGGGATTTTTTAAGCTGTTCTTCATGGATTTTAGCTGCTTTTTGGGCCACGTTCTTCTCCCGGATCTCGTGTAGCAACTTCTTGGTCTGCCTCAGGTCTTGCGCCACCATGAGCACCCCTATGGGTCCAAAGTTATCATTAACACCAGACAGGAAGGAATTAACCGGTATGTAATTTCCTTTTTTCGTGTTTAATTTAATTTCCATATTTTTATAGCTGTCATCATCCTCGATTAACTCACTGCTTATGTATTTACCAATCCTTTCCCTATCCTGGGCATCCTTAATTAAGAACTCCCAGTCCTGACCTTCCAGCTCTGACTTGGAGTATCCCAGGAGTCTCCGGGCCCGGGAGTTGGTGCTGATAATTTTACCATAGTTATCGATTAAAAATACCAGATCAGTGATCTTACTGATGATCTGATTGGCCGCTGTTGTGGCGGTCAGCTTCAACAGTTTATATTTTACGATGGCGTAGGTGATCCCGGTGAAGAATATTACACCGATGATCTGGGCCATCGAAGGTAAAATATGGAGATTGAAGAATTGGAAGACGGTGTTGGTAAGTATTCCCAGTACGATGGCAGTTAATCCAGTGCTAATCACTATCATAGCCTGTTTCTTTTCTCTTAAGACAGTAGACTTATATCCCCACCAGCCGACGATAAGGAAGGTTACCGAGAGGAAACTTAGGTAATATATAGTATACGCGTACCACCAGATGTTATCGGTGATCAGGGTTTCGTACCACTGCCCGTTAATGAATACCAGGTCTTGGGTTATAAATGGACCAGTTAATGTGGCGATAAGGAAGATAACAGGGATGATATAGAATATGATGGAGTTGGTCCATCTTTTACTGAATCTATTCCTGGTAAAGATCAAGGCCAGATCTAAAAGCACCACTGGATAGAAGTATCTTCCAATGGCAGATAGATCATACCAGAACCCGGCGGTTGCCTTATCTGGGGCGGAGTAGAAGAAAGCAAAGGTAAAGGCCCAGATAGAAAAACAAAAGGCTAAGAAAATGAATAGGCGGTTTAACCGGGATTTAGGGTCCAGCCTATATACGTACCATCCCATGAATATGTAAAATGGGAATATAATCAAGGATAATGCGGAAAAGATGTTCATTTCAAAGACCCTTAACCTTTTATTTAGAACATTGGTTTAAACAATTGATAATAACAAACTACGTTATCAATAATATTTATATCTTTACTTAAAATCTTAAAGCCCCGTAATAGGATTACGATGAAGTACAGCTAATGGAACTTGGATGTTACCCTTTAATGTTCCCAGAAATACGATGTTACCCTTCAATATTCCCTAGAACTGGTATTACCCTTTCAATATTCCCAGTTTATCCAGGAAACCCAGGTACATGTTTTCATCACTGTTTAAGAACGCTTCACCCTCATTGGTAAGCTTCAGAATACTCACGTAGTTCATACCCTCATCCCTCAGGTTGGAGACAGGCTTGTCACTGTAACGGGATTGGTGCTCCAGTTTTAAGAAGTTATAAGTAATCAGGGTATCTAAAATGGTTAATAATTGCTTCTGTGTGAAATTGGAGAGCATGGAATAGGTTTCCAGTTCGTTTAACTGGTACTTGGTGATGAATGGTGTGAGGTTTCCCTGTAAGATTAACATGGTGATCTTGGTGCTCACCGGGAAATATACTTCATCGACACAGTTGAGTATGATCCGGGATATGGCAGATTCATATCCCTTAATTATCTTATGCATGAAGGGGCTTATCTCTTTATAATAGTAACTCTCCTCTTCTTCAGAGTTTTGTGGCAATTTATCATGCCAAATCAGTTGGCCCCCGCATTTGCATTTCTTATTTATCTTATGTTGACTCGTAGTCGGTATATGGAGCTTACATTTTTCACAGATCCAGTAGGCCATTGGGTTCCCTCAGATAATTTTTTATATTGACAAGTAACCAACAAATCAGGTTATTTTCCTTAAATCTGTCTAATCATCGTTGGTTGTTTTACCTATAAAAAAATTTCCTTAATGCATAGAACGTTGATCCATCAAAAGAAATAATCCAGAGTAGTACTGCTTTTAACCTTCAATTCCTTAGGAGGGGATAAGGATATATGTTCCATCTGGTATTCATTTAAAATTTCTTTGGCCTCTTCAGTTATCGATGGAGAAACTAGGATACCTCTCACAAATTCTTTATTATCAGAAAAGCAGTCCACATACCTCAGCAGCTGTTTAACAGCATTGACACCTGCTTTACGGCTTTTAAGTTCCAGGACCACCAACTTACCAGCATCATCCTTCCCCAGGATATCGATGAATCCCTGGGGTGTTTGGTATTCCTTGGATGTGGGCCGGAAGCCCTTCTCAATTAGCTCGGGGTTGTCCATGATCATCTGGCGCATGTCTTCCTCGTAGCCGGCCAGTTCAATATCCTTGGTATCAGATCCTAAATGATAAGAGATCAGGTGGACGTTGCGGATTACCAGTTCCAACTGTTCCTTGGGTTTTCGTCGCTTGCCCATGATCTTAATTACATCATCCTCCAGCTTCACCCCTATTTTGGTGCGAGGGGGCTGCCAGTTAATTGGTTCCAGGTTGCGATCCTGGTGAATTATGAAGGATCCATCCCCTTTAATCAACACTGTTCTTTCCCCGAAGCCAAGTTTACTGGTTGCCCTACCCTCATAGTTAACTTTACAGCAGACAACCAGTATCATGAAGGCTCTTTTGGAGATTGCTTCGTTTATTAGCTCGGTGGCTTCTAAATTTGTGGGGTTATGTTCAATTTTCAGTAACATAATTTTAACCAAAGTTCAAATTTTACAAAAAAGCATCTAATTAGAGTTTCAAAATACGATTCTGTGACAGAGACGTAAATATTTACCCATTATAATACTTAACAACGGATTAATCATAATATGAGTCCGAATAGGATGTGGAGAATTAATTCCTATGGAGAATTAAAAATTGGCGTGGGAATAATAGAACCATTTTTTTAAATGCAGGGACATATTATAAACTACTTAAAAAAATTGACTAATAAACCACTTGAAAAATCTGACCATGGGAGAAGAAATGCCAGAACAGAAGATATTCACCGTAGATGTGGAGATAGCCCCAGCCCACATGAGGGAAGTACTGGAATTTATCAATGAGAACTACCTGGTGACCAAGAAGGACACCTTCACCCATGTTGACCTGCAAAGTGACCGGCTATTATTCACTGCCCATGAACCAGAAAAACAGGGAACCATACAGGTGGAAGTCCTATCCACCAACCCCCTACAGTTAATATTAACACCAGATGGTGCTTCCCCAGAATTTCTGGATGTTATAAAGGAAGACCTGTTCTTTTTAGTACAGTTCTTCGAGGATAACCTACGCCACTCCACACTCTACTTCGCCTGGATAGAGGGGAAGGATGTGATACCGGAAGAACCCCCATCCACCCGTAAAAGGATGTCCGACCGGCTCTTCAGCAGCAACATGATCCTCATCTACATCCTATTCTTCCTGGTAAACATCGCCCTATTTTTAACATTAGGCCTGGTATATGCTGTTGCTGCAATTATAATATTCCAGCTCGCCATCGTACTCCTATCCGACCGTTTATTCCTCCTCCGGAACAAGTGGAGGATCACACCAGAAAACCCCCAGGTGCACATCATAGAATACCAGCTCCCAGTAGAGGAATATAAGGAGTTCCAGGAGAAATTCGGCAAGGAAACCATCACCAGGATGAAGAAGGAGATCTACGATAGGACCTTAGCCGTGGGTAAAGAGCCCACCTGCCAGGTAGGGGAGGAAGTCATGGAGTACTACGGCTTCCTGTGCAACCCAGAAAGCAGGATAAACAAGGTAATCGATGTATACAGCCTGGTCAAAAGAGCCACAGACAAATTCGACTTACCAGTGCCTAAAATAGTGCTCTCCAATACCATGGTACCCAATGCAGCGGCCACCGGCCCCAGCCCCCGCAGGGGACTCGTACTGATAACCACTGGATTATTGGTGCAATTAGAGGAAGATGAGATACTCAGTGTACTGGGACATGAACTGGGCCATCTCCAGGGAAGGGACCCGCTGGTACTATTCAGTATAATATCCCTGGAATTCATTTTGAGGTTCACCATCTTCCTACCCATCGTCCTTATAAACCCCATTATCTACATCATAGTGGCTTTCCTGGTGATTTTCTTCATCGGTAAGTTCTTCGAGACCCGGGCCGACCTGGTCAGTGCCATGAAGATCGGACAGCCAGAAGTACTGGCCTCCGCGCTTAGAAAGATAGGATACGCCCGGTTACAGATGGAAAGATCCGCAATGACCAGGATCCCCACCTGGCTATCCTTCGACACCCACCCCCCAATATACTTCCGAGTGGACAGGTTAGAAGGTATGAAAACAGCCCCCCAGGTTAAAAATCCCCTGCTACAGTCTATTAAGGATGTGTTCGGTGGTTTCCTGGGATCTTTCAGGAGGAACTGAATAAAATAAAGGTTTTTTTTATTGATATATAGTGTGCGACATTAAAAATTTAGCATTAACAGTTTTTTCGAATACTGTCCTGATATTCTTATTTTAAGAATTGACAGTTCTACATCCTTTTTATAACTGTCAGATATTATTTCATGTTAAGTTTTCCATGACGACTACTATATGTAAAAAATCATATGTAACCAAATAAAATTACAAAAAATATCCCTAAAACAACCGCAGATGTTATGCTTATAAAAGTTCCCAGTAAATAGTATTCTGCAATATCTCTTTTCTCCAATTCTTTGAATCTTGCAAGTGACTTTGCAGCGAATATGAAGGCTATTGCTGCGTATTGGTTTGTTAAGACAAAACTAAAAATTTAAAATTCGTTCAAGAAGGCCTATAACAAACCCTCCATTTTTAATACCTTCTACTTTACTTTCATTCACTCCCATATATTGTAGTATGTATTTGATTATCATTCCAAACCATACTAGTATAAAGTATCCATAAATTAAAATTAAAAATTTGTTATACATCCCTCTGTCTTCTTGAAGTTTATTTTAATCAAAATGATGATTTTGAAGTTTATTTGTGTCAATTTGTAAATTGAAGTGAATTCATTTCAAATTTGAATATTGATCCAAAGGTTCAAAGTTTGGACCAATCTTCATTAATTGCCTTTTTAAATGTATTTTCAGCATATTTTAGTAAAGAATACTTGCCCGATTCTAAAGTGTGATAAATGGTTCGGGTTTTGACCTTAAACTTAATAGAAGCTTCTTCAATTGCGGTACTGCTTTCCTGATTTTTTCTATAAAATATAATAATTTCTTTTCTTCTTTTGGTCCAATCCCACATTATTTCAAAGGATAAATTTAAAACACTCTCGAATAAATCGTTATAAACTAAACGGCTTTCTATTACTATCCATCTTTTCTTTCGTTTGGCTATTTCTAGAGCGTTTGATGAAAAATGAAATGCCTTACCATCTATCTCTTCGATATTTTCACTTAAACGAGTGGATATTTCTCCTATCCCTATTCCAAGATAAAATGGGTGGTCGATTTTTTCAAATAGTGTGAAATATAAATCGAAGATAATGATTGGAGAAGAGATCATCCCCTGAAAACCATCTCCACCTATGATCTTAAATTCCGTGGCTATATAATCGGAAAATTCGTAGTTGATATAATTTAATGCGGTTTTTAGGTTTTCTTGAACGATAGACCTGTTTTCGATTTTTTTAGAAGACTTCAAATCGCCAGTTAAAACGATATACAAGGGAGTCACCTGATTCAAATAAATTTGATATGTACTTATTACTTGTTAATTAATATTATAAAAACTATTATTTATGCTTTTAACTCGTCAATCTGTTAATAATGTACTTGCTGATTGACTTAACAGAATTGCCTTATCGAGTTGTAAATTTTTTGGGTGTTGAGATAAATCGACCTAAACCAATCGTAATAGAAGTACCATCCCAGGGAATAACGTTTCCATAACCTGGTGTTCAATAGGATTAATGGCAGATGAACACGCATAACGAAACGCCAAAACACTGCTTGGATCGCCGATTACATCCATTCCAAAACGATGATCACATTTTAAGGTCAAAATGGTACTGTAAGCATCATCATACACTGAAACCACAATAGGAGTAGTCCGTGTCCAGGTTACATTAAACTCCGCCGCTGCCTGATCAGCCACCATATCATGGGCTTTAATCATTAAAAGAGAACTGAGGAAAGTTCCATAAGCCGCCCTCATAGCCCTTTAAGCAAAATTGCCCTATTTATTTATATATCCTTTCTCTGAGTTAATTCACTATTTTGTAAGAATATCTTTGGATTTTTGTGCAAATATATGAACTTAAGAAATAGAAGCCAAAATCTCTTCTTTAGCTTTTTTAGCAGGCTCAAAATCAGGATCCAACTCTAAAGATTTATTGAAATAATCCAAAGCTTCTTGAACTCTATTAAGATGTTTAAGGATATTTCCTTTAGTATATAATATCCCAACACTTTCTGGATTCAATTTTAAAGCTTTATCAATGCATTCAAGCGCTTCCCCATATTTCCCAATTGAATCATACGTCACGGCTTTACTTGCCCACACAGCATCAAACTGTGAATCTAATTTAATGACTCTATTAAAACAATCCAAAGCTTCACCATACTTTTTAACTTCATCTAAAGTGACACCTTTAAAATACCATGCTTCAATAAACTTATCATCCAACTCCAAAACTCTATCAAAACAGGGTAAAGCTTCTTCATACTCCTTAAATTCTAATAAGGTTATACCTTTAAAATACCATGCTTCAATAAACTTATCATCCAACTCCAAAACTTTATCAAAACACTCCAAAGCCCCATATCTACCAATTCTTGACAGGAAAACTCCTTTACTTAACCATGATTTTGTTCTCTGTGGATTTAATTTGATTATTTCATCATAACATTCAATTGCCTTTTCATATTCACCAAAATCTTCCAAAATAATGCATTTACTATTCAATGCACTAATATTTCCTGGATCCAATTTCAAAGCTCTTATTAATGCTTCTAAAGCTTCCTGATATTTACCGAGTCCTCTTAGAATCATCCCTTTACTAATCCATGCATCAACATGCCCTGAATCCAACTTCAATACATTTTTATTAGCATCTAATGCTCTTGAATAATCTCCAAGCCGTTCTAAAACCACAGCCTTACCCTGCCACGCATCAACATAATTTGAATCCGTTTCTAAAATCTTTTCATAATAATCCAATGCCTTTTGATACTTACCTTCATTAAACAATTGATAAGCCCTTTTAATTTTTGAATTCATTCTAAAATCACTGATTAAACTCATATAAATGCCTCTTAAAAAATTATATATTCAAGTATACTGAAATGAGAAATTCAATTATTACTTTCATTGATTATTTGATGCCAAGCTTCTTCAGGCACTAGATCAATTAAAATATAGGATCCCCAATAATAAATTCCTCCAGTTCCTAATGATATTTTCATTATACCTTTAACATAATTACCAGCATATACGTCACTTAACCCTTCATTAATCAAATCTACAGCCTTATTATACAAATTCTTCAAAAATTCTGCTTTATCTCCCTTTGGCGGTGGTAGTGCAGCCTGACTCTTTTTATAATCATCAAGTTGTTTATTCAATAAAGGACCATAAATAGATGCTTGTTCCTTCTTTTGATTAAGTAAATCATATAGTTCTCCATAATCATTTTCAGATATTGATATTAATAAATTGGCACCTTCTAAAAAGGATTGCTCCAGTCTACCTGGAGTTAAAGGTTCTCCTTGACCCCTTATTATTGATTGAAGAGAATATAATGCTAATAATTGCCCAAAAAATGGTATTGCTTTTAGGTTTGCTGGTATGGCTATATCTGGATAGTTCCAGATTAAATAAGCATCGATAATAGCAAACCCAATCACCCATCCCACAGGATTTGATGCTAAAGCAAGGATTGTAGCACCCATTCCTGCTGTTTCAGCTGCAGTAGCTACCGTTCCAATTGCTAAACCTGCAAATGTAGTATATTTCATCCAGTCAGGTGGATTTTCTAATAAGTTGTTACAATGGTCAACAACCCATTCTGTTTGTAGGTCACTGAAACAGTAAGCACCGGACATTGGTATGTCAGTTATCATCACATCCCTTACAATACCAGTCACTGGATCAATCACCAAAAATAGAGTGTTATCCTCTGATTTCATCACCATGTAACCATTACTTATAAAGACGTCAACCATTTCACCACTCAAAATTATCTTACCCAAACCAATCGTTATTGACGTGCTGCCATCACCAGGGAATAATGTTTGCATAACCCAATGCTCAATAGGATTAATGGCGGATGAACATGCATAACGGAATGCTACAATGTTCTGTGGGTCACCAACTACATCCATTCCAAAGCGATGATCGCATTCTAAGGTCATAACATTACTGTAAGCATCGTCATACACTGAAACTACAATAGGGGTGGTCCGTGTCCAGGTAACATTAAACTCCGCCGCTGCCTGATCAGCGACCATATCATGGGCTTTAATCATCAGTAAAGAGGTTAGGAAAGTTCCATAAGCCGCTCTCATAGGCCCATCAGGATAGAGCAGATTACCATTACTATCAGTCTTATTTTCTTGATCCAGCCAGTACCGTAAGATCTCGTCTGTGACTTTGGTTGTGACAAAGGCAAAACTTCTAACACCCTCGTAA
>MVQY01000114.1 GCA_002067325.1 Methanobacterium sp. PtaU1.Bin097 | reverse complement strand
CGTATGGTTCACTCATATTCTTTCAATCCTCTAAAAAAAATTAACTTCTTTATATTACAGTATAGCGAAATAAAAATCAAATGTATATCTTGGCTGGTTTTGGCATCATATAGAAGTAGTTATACCCATAAGCAAAAGTATCGGTAATATCATCATGCTGACCCTCTGGGAAAGCTCTTAACTCTTTATTCACACGTTCAATCAGTTTCTGGTCATTAAGCATTATAAAGAACTTCCGATCCAATATACCGTTCTTAAGTGGTGTGGCTCGGTCTGGTTTAGATTTAATCGCCTGTGCACGGTAAACCCGGTAACCTTCCAGTTGTTTCTCCCACTCCTTAAATAATAAGTCACCGGCGGCGGCTATTCCGGTTTCTATTAGGATTTTAACATTATAACCATCACGTTTAGCTGTGTTCAGGATTGTTTGTTTTGTTTCACCTGCAAATTGACCATGTATTATATCGGTGCATCCTATCCGTTCCTGGTTGGTGAGTACGATTAGTGACCCTGCGGTGTAATCTGATTTGATTGATTCGCTTGATTGTATATCCCAGACCCTTACACTATCAATTATCTCTTCACCACGTCGGAGTTCATCTATATGCTCTAACCTGTCTATATCAAAGAAATCAGATGTTTCATCAAGGGGTTTCTGTTGATAAATAGCACTGAATAACCGTTCACCTATCTTATCTTTTCTCTTCTCTAATTCTTCTATACTGTACTGTTCAGGCCATAGGGGAGTTCCATCTTCTTTGATGGAGGGGAACTCAATAAAAATAAAGTCATCTGAAAGGTTCTCTTTAAAGTACCCTATCAAGTCCTGTGAATGCCAACGGGTGTGTAAAATTAAAAATTTAGTCTTTGGTTCAATCCTCTGATCTACTACTGTTAAATACCAGTCAATCTTTTTCTGGAGGGCTGTTGGTGTGAACTCTTCCTCTTCACCCTTGTATGGGTCGTCGATAATCAGGTAATCTGCATCAAAACCAGTTATTCCACCCTTTGCACCGGTTAGTCTTATTGAGCCGTTGTATAGTTTTTTGTTCTTGTCACAGAACATTAACCAGGTGGATGATTGTTTTTCATCTGCAAGGTAAACGTTAAAGTACGGCCCCCATTGTTTAACAAACTCCCTAAGCTCTAAACCGAACTTCTCTGCAAGTGTACCGGTGTTAGATATAATTAGGATGTTTAAGTTAGGGTTTTGGAATATAAGCCATAATGGGTATGCTATTGTAATCGCTGAAGATTTACTGTGCCGGGGTGGCATCGATACACATAAATGCTTATCAAGAAGTCCGAGCTTTAACCTCATCAGGTGACGGGTTAATTCTTTTATGTGCCGTGCTGGTTTCCGGTCTTTTCCAAACTTTTCATTTGCTACAAAAAATTGGTAGAATAGATAAAGGTCATCTAAGAATCTGGGATCGAGGCCTTCTAAGGAATATTGGTTCATTCAATCTGATCCCTCTTCATCGTCCAGGATTTCTTTTTGAGTATTGGGGTTGAACTGGTTATTATTCACATTCACTTCAACCGACTGTTTATCGTCTATTACTCCCAGTATCTTGTATTTGGTGTTTAATAGTTGATTAACTGCCTGTACTTTCTCTTTAGGTTCTAATTTCTTAATAATTTCAGAATCAACATTCTGTATAAACTGGTCTATCTTTTCAAGATCATCGACCTGTTTTATGGTCGCTTTCTTCTTACGCTTCTCTGATTGTCTTTTATTATATTCCTTTACAGCTTCCACCGGTACATTGAAATGATTGTTTTTATAATTGTTTATTGCAGTATGGCTTATGTTCTCCCTTGGTTCCTGTTCCTTTAACCAGTCGCTTATATATCGTGGGCTTTTACCCTCAATAAGCATTTCTTCAATCTCTTTCCTGTAAGGGCTGGTTATAACGCTTGATTGTGGGGGCATCTCTATCATCTATCTCTTTTGGGTTCTAGTGTAAAGTTTGTAAAGGGATGTAAAGGTTTACAATTGTAAAGGTTATCATTTGGTACTCTTTTCTCATGTCTTCTTTTTTACATAAACATAGGGTAAAGTTGGTTTGTTTACCCTATGGGGTTACATTAAAGATTATCTGGTAAAAAGTATTACAAAATATTATAAATAAGCGTTCTCCATGCTCCGATTATGGGTTGATCGGTAAGAACATTTCAAAAAACAAGAGTAAAAGTATTACTAATTATAATAATCTACTGATAAAAGAGCTGATAAAAGCGATAACCCCACCGCAAACCACGGTTATAAAGCCGCCAATAAAGATGTTTTTTAGCTTATCCTTGCTTTTCTGTCCTTCCATGTACTGATTTAACAGATCAACCTTTTCATCGATCTTATTCACGGTAGTTTCTATGTTCTGTAACCGTCTATCGTTGTTGTTTAGTTTTTGTACTACGCCCGTATGGTTTAGGCATTGTTCCTTTGAGGGTGTCATATTTAATCAAATCCTTAAAAAAAATAAAATGTTTTGGATATGTTTAGCTTGATTCTTCTACTATTTCACCGGGTGCTTGGTAACCGGATTTGAGGAAGTTTATCACTTCTGATATTACTCCTAAGACTGCTACTG
>MVQY01000113.1 GCA_002067325.1 Methanobacterium sp. PtaU1.Bin097 | reverse complement strand
TTACCAATATGGTTTACTGGAGATGCGGGCTGTGATTTACCATAGAATATACAGAATGCGGCCCCGGGAGGCCAATAAGATAGGTCGCCTTTCTCTGCACGGGGGGATTGATTTTCATATTCCAGTTCCAGGGGTATGATGAAATAGACTTCCTCCAGCCACAGTTTCGCCTTTCCTTCCAGGGGGAGGCTCTTGTAAAACCGGTCAGCTGTTTCTGGATTTCTCCCATCCAGTTTTGCCCGGGCTTTACCCTTCCCCACTACTTCGATCTCCAGTTCCATATAGTTCCACCTTAAAAATTTGTTAGTTTATAATTTTGCTGTATTTTTATACTATAATATTGTAGATTGATAAAATTGTGTGTCACTTCAATTAATGGATTAGAGCCCCCATTATCTGCACACCACTGGAGGTACCTATCCTATTTGCACCAGCCCCTATCATTTTTAGTGCAGTCTCCAGATTCCTTATACCACCTGAAGCTTTAACACCCATATCTTCTCCTACAGTTTCCCGTAACAATTTCACATCCTCCACAGTAGCCCCGGGAAGACTCCCAAAGCCAGTGGAAGTTTTAACAAAGCGGGCACCGGCTATCTGGGCTATTAAACATGCTTTCAGCTTCTCCTGGTAGGTCAAGAGTGCAGTTTCCAGGATAACTTTGACTATTCTTCCCTTTGAAGACTCCACAACTCCTTGAATATCTAATCCAACCAGTTCTTCCTTTCCAGATTTAAGCAGCCCAGTGTTCATCACCATATCCACTTCGGAGGCACCCCATCCAACGGCTTCCTCTGCTTCAAAGGACTTGGTTTTAGATGTCTGAGCTCCTAAAGGGAACCCTACCACCACACATACGCCAACTTCAGATCCCTTTAAATTATCCACAGCCAAGGAGACGTTGGTGGGATTTACACATACACACCGGAATTTATACTCAAGAGCTTCATGGCACAGTCTCTTTATGTCTTCTTCTGTTGCATCTGGACGTAGATTGGTGTGGTCTATCATCTGAGCTAATTCATATGCAGATCTCATTTTATCATCATTTCATAGTTTTTTGGCCATATAAGGCCCTTCCCTTCTGTACCCAAATTTTTGGTAGTAATTACGGGCCCCTATTCCGCTGGTAATTAATATCTTATCCTTATCATAAACTTCAGAAGCTATCCTCTCCGCTTCCTTTATCAGACTCTCACCATAGCCCTGATGCTGCCATAACTCATCCTTTCTATCACCCAAGGGCACCATAGACCCGTAAACATGTAATTCTCTTATTAGGGCTGTCTTCTCATCAACTTCGCTGCGGTGTGCTCGACCGGATGGGATTCTAAGCCTTAAAAAACCGATTAAGATGTCGGAGATAACATCTTCGTGGGAAATGAATATCTCCTGCCCACCCCCGGCCTGGTATTCCTCAGAGAGGAGTTTAATGTTATCTAACTGTGGTGTTAGATTCTGTGATGCCCGGTGGCCTACTTCCCGGCAGCGTATGCACTGGCAGTTAATATCCTTTTCTTCCAGTGTTCGATATACCAGTTCCCCCAGGTTAGACTTTTTAACCCCGGCCTCTATCAGTGGGGATGGAATATCCCTCTGTATCCTCATGGTCCTCACCCATTTTGGTAAGATTTTCTTGATTTCCACGATTAAATCAACTGCCTCCTGGGTAGTGTACGGAGTATAAGCTCCTTCCTGCCACAGTTCATGTAACTTTGAACCCTCGGTAACCAAACAGGGATAAATTTTGAGCATGTCGGGTTTAAATCTCTCATCAGAGAATATGCGCTTAAATATCCTTAGATCCCTCTCCTGGTCAGCGAAAAGGCCTGGCATGAGGTGCATGGCCACCTTAATCCCGGAATCCCTAAGTATCCTGGCGGATTCTACCACATCCTCTACCCGATGCCCCCGTCCTATGCGGTGGTATATGAAGTTGTAGATGGTTTGAACACCCAGCTCCACCCGGGTCACCCCCATCTGGAGCATACGGTCCACATCCTCTGTTTTCGAGTAATCAGGGCGTGTTTCAAAGGTCATACCCACGCATCTGACTGGAGACCCCTCATTGATCTTCTGGACATCTTCTAGGTAGGCAAATTCTTTAGGTGCTTCTAAATTGGCATTGGCTTCCAAATTACCCTTATATTCAATGTTCTTTACCCCAAAATCGTTCATGGCCCGCAGGCATTTGGTTACAAACCATTCCTGATAGCACAAAGCTGCTGAGGGGAAGGTTCCACCCATCACTATGAGTTCCACCTTATCCAGGGGGTGTCCTATGCTCTCCAGTTGTAATAGTCGGTTGTACACCTGGAGGTAGGGGTTGAAGTCGTATCGTCTTCCCCGTAGGGCTGCTGGTTCCTCACCGGTATAACTGGGAGGTGCCTGGTCACTCTCCGGGCAGTACAGGCATCTTCCATGGGGGCACTGGTGGGGATGGACCATCACCGCAACCACCGCCACACCAGAAAGTGTACGGGTTGGTTTTTTCTTTATTATAGGGGCTATCCTGGCTCTCTCTTCTGGAGATGCGTTTTCCAGTATCTCCGCGTTACTTATAAACTGGGGGAGGTCGAACTCCCGGCAGGCCCTGTGCTTGGCCTTTTCCAGATCCCGGTTGTTCTTGATCCTTCCTTCCAGTATTTCAGTGATTATAAATCTGTAGGCCTCTTGCATATTATATAAAAACTCCATTTCAAGTTAATTAGAAATAATTCCAGTGGTATCGAATTAGTTGATATTGATTTCTCGTTTATATAATATATCTTTTAAAAAAAATTGGTTCAAGAGCTCATACTGCCCTTTCTCATTTCCAGGGCCTTCATGATATCTGTTTTGGATATTATCCCCACTAACTTACCATCTTGAACCACCGGCAAACGGCCCACGTTGTTTAGGTTCAATTTCTCCAGTACAGTGGCCACATCCTCATCCGGGCCGGTTACCAGTACATCCCTGGTCATGAACTCTTCTACTGGCAGATGTTTCTTATCTTCACCAATCGGGGATAGATCATGGAAGGTGATGATGCCCAGGAGCTCTCCATCCTTATACACTGGATATCCCATGTGCCTATGTTGAAACATGACCTTCAGAACCTCATCCACCGTGTCGGTGGGGTTCACTGTTTTCACTCCCCTGGTCATGATGTCTCTGACATTTATCCCCTCCAGGAGTGTGTTTAACAAGACCATCTTGGATTCCTGATCCGCCCCTAAATAGACGAATATGGCGATTAAGATCAGGAAGGGGTTGAAAAATATGCCTATAATTGCCATGATTATGGCTAACTGTTTGCCGATGGACGCTGCAGTTTCAGTCGCCTTAATAAAATTCATCCTCTCAGCTAAGTATGCCCTTAAAACTCTCCCACCATCCATAGGGAATGCTGGTAATAAATTGAACGCACCCAGGAGGAAGTTCATCAGGATGAAGTAGTACAACAAGAAGTTCAAGCTGGGGGATAAAGAGTTACCGAAGAGGAGGAATACAGGATACAACACCACTGCCAGGACCAGGTTTACCAGGGGTCCGGCCACCGCTATCATCAACTCCTGGTGAGGATCCCTGGGAAGTTCTTTCATGGCCGATACTCCACCTATGGGGAGTAAAACTATTCTTTCAATTTCCACCCCGTACCTCCGGGCCACGTAGGAGTGGGTTAACTCATGCAGCACCACAGCCACGAAGAGAAGAGTAATCAGTACGGCCACCACCACATCCACACCGGGTATTAAATTCAAAACCGCCACTAAATAGATGGCCAACATCAGGAGCAGGAAGGAGAAATGTAATTCCACGGGTATTCCGAATATGGTGAAGATTTTAAGTGAATATTTCATGGTGTACTATATGTTTAATGTTTGTAATAATTTATTTCATAGCCTTAATTTGATATCTCCTTTTTTATCAGGTAATTTCTACTGATATAGACTTAAAAAGATTATAAATATTAAGAAATAGTTAATAAAAAATATATAACTACAAAAACAGAATATAAAATGGTGCAGAATATGAAGGTAACAGATTTTTTAGGTAAAAGAGTGGTGGATAGGAAGGCCATCGAAATTGGTAAGGTTGACGATCTAATTATAGAACCCGAAACAGCCATGATTAAGGGAATCGTAATATCTACTGGTGACTTTGGTTTAAGAAGAACTGATCTATTTATTACACCTTCTCAGATAGAAGAAGTGGGAGATTACGTGCTCTTAAAGAATGAAAAATCCGATATAAGGGAAGTTAAGGATTCAGATTTAGAATAGAAAGAATAAAAAACCGCCTGGATTTTTACCCTAAAAATGGTCTAAAATAAAAAGGGGAATCAGATATGGAAGTCGCTGATACAACTGGAAAAACTATCTTAAAGGGTTCGCATGTACGTTACACAGGTACAGGTAGTGCAGGCGAAGTATTAGATGTAAAATCAGATGACGAAGGAACCTGGGCAAAAATAGACACCACAGATCTCTGGTACAACAGCGAGTATTTGGAGCTCATCAACCAGCGGGATTACGAACGAATCAAGCTCAGGGGAAAACCGTTCAAAGAAAGTGCTGAAGAAGAAGAGACAACTAAAGCAAGAAAAGACGTTGAAAAAGCAGTTAAACTCAAGAAGAAGCTGGAAGACGTGGATATGAGTAACGAGCTCTGTGATGGTGGGGGATAAACCTCCCCTTCAATTCTTTTTTTTATTTTCCCAAATTAAGGATAATCCTTTAAACAGATAAACTATTTTTAATAAATATACGGGCTAATTAGAGAAATAATGGATTTCTGGAGGATAAGGTGAATAATAACGGCGATTTTTTCTATTTTTCAGGAACTGGAAATACATTCCTCTATCATGCGATAAATGCCAGAGAATTACTGTAAAATTGGTGGGTAGTTATTATGTCGGAATATAATCTAGAAGATAAAAAATTGGATGTTAAAAATTTAGCACAGGATGCTATATCTGATGAGAATTTATTTAAAGAATTACTCTCCGGAGTCAAATCCAAGGACAACACAATCAGATCCAACAGTTTCCAGGCTCTGCTCATTGTAAGCAAGGATGAACCCGAATTTTTATATCCAGAATGGGATTACTTCCATGATCTGCTCCTGAGCACAAACAACTACCATAAATATATAGCCATCTATATCCTGGCCAACCTCACCCAGGCTGATGATAAAGATAAATTCAGTGAAATATTCGATGACTACTTTGGGATTCTGGCCGGGGAGAAAGTGATGAACGCCTCCCATGTGGCATTGAATTCACCAACCATCATAAAAAACAAGCCAGAGTTGCAATCGAAAATAATTGGATTACTCTTGGACATTGAAAATATCCATCAGGGTAAGCAGAAGGAACTGGTCAAGGCATATGTCATAGAAGCCCTGATGAAGATCTATCCAGATGCCCAGGATAAAGATAAAATCCGGGAGTTTGTAAAATCACAACTTGAAAGTTCCAGTCCCAAGACCAGAGACATGGCCTCCTGTTTTCTGGATAGATGTTAAAATAAAAGTATATATACCCTGAACTTTCATAACAATTATGTTGATACTATGGGTAAGAGAATAGTGGTCCAATCACTTCCTGATAGAAAAAATGACTTTAGAATTTGGGTAAACAGGATCAGATCCCCAAAGCCATACCAGGATCTAACAGCCATAAAATCCGTATATATCCGCAAATCAGGGAAAAATCCAACTAAAAATTGGAGTAATGTCCAGTCCAATTCCCAGAAGAGATATCTGGATAAAATCAAATTGATGGAAGAAATCAGAATGGGGAAAGTTGAAAATAAAACTGTTAATCTCATTTATACTCCTAGATATGCCTACCCCACAATTTCAGGAAGTAAATAATATTAATGGT
>MVQY01000112.1 GCA_002067325.1 Methanobacterium sp. PtaU1.Bin097 | reverse complement strand
ATCTGTATAAAGGTCTGTCCAGTAGGGGAGGACAGGAAGGTCTGGGGTAGAGAGGACGTATCCATATATGATGAAGATAAAACTCCCCATAAATATAGAAGGGCCTGGGAGCATGTAAGGAGATACGGGAGTAAAAAATAATATAAAAGAAGATAAGAACAAATTATTAACTAGTGGCGATTAACATGAACAAACAATTTGCAGACCGGATGAACAACGTTCATAAATCATTCATCAGGGAGATATTGAAGGTCACCGAAGATCCAAATATCATATCCTTTGCCGGAGGGCTCCCTAACCCCAAATCATTCCCGGTTAAAGAGGTAGAAGAAGCAGTCACCAAAGTATTAGGGACTAGAGGGGAAGAAGCACTCCAATACAGCACAACTGAAGGATACAGGCCCCTCAGGGAATACATTGCCCAGAGGTACCTGAAAAAGGGTTTAGAAGTTGATACGGACCAGATTCTAATCACCAACGGCTCGCAGCAGGGAATAGACTTAACTGGTAAAGTATTTCTAAACAAGGGAGATAGGGTCCTGTTTGAAAATCCCACCTACCTTGCCGCCATACAATCATTCGGATTGTTAGAGGCAGAATTTAAATCTGTACCTTTACTGGAGGATGGGGTTGATACGGACGCCCTGATAAAAGTGCTGGATGAAGATAATATCAAATTATTTTATTCAGTTACCAATTTCCAGAACCCTACCGGGATAACCTACTCCCAGGAGAAAAGGGAAAAAGTTGCGGAAATTTTACGAGATAGGGATACGATATTTTTAGAGGATAACCCCTACGGAGAGATAAGATTCCTGGGAGAAGATCTACCACCGGTTAAATCTTACCTGGAAGAGGGGATGCTTTTGGGCTCATTTTCTAAGATCGTCTCTCCTGGTATGCGGCTGGGCTGGATAGTGGCCCCGGAAGATGTAATGGAAAAACTGGTCATTGCCAAACAGGCCTCGGACCTTCATTCCAACTACTTCACCCAGAGGGTGATATACCAGTATTTAACGGATAACGATGTGGATAAGCACATAGAGAAGATAAGGGAGATGTACCGGAACCAGAGAAATTTAATGGTGGAGATGATCGCTGAACACTTCCCGGATGGGGTGGATTACACCAAACCGGAAGGTGGGATGTTTCTATGGGTCACCCTACCGGAAGGTTTATCCTCACTGGAACTCTTTGACCTGGCCATCCGTGAAAACGTGGCCTTCGTACCTGGTAAAGCCTTTTTCTGTGAGGGAGGTGGGGATAATACGTTAAGGCTTAATTTCTCTAATTCTAGTGAGGAAAAGATAGAGGAAGGTATGGGAAGATTGGGTGTTGCCATTGGAAAATTAATGAACCAGAAAGAACATAGATGATAGTTGACACTGAAATATTTGATATCCAAAGGTTAATCAATTTGATACAACAGGATAGAATGGTTCACACTTCCCATATAAAATTAAACCCGGTTGCCCCCTATAATTTTGATCTAAGCACCAGAACCTTCACTGCTGGCGATCCACAAATCAGCAGGTATGAGGATGGTAAGTTCTGGCAGGTTATCAGAGTAAATGGAAAGTTAATCTTCGTTTTGATGGAATCAACCGGAACGGTAGAAGAACCAGAATTCTCCATCACCTTAAAGTCCAATGAAAAAATAACCAGAGAAGACATAAGTTCTGGCAAAAGAATTATAAATTCTATATTTAACCTGGATTTTGACCTGAACGAATTCTATGAGTACATGAAAAAGGACCCGGTGATGTCGAAACTTACAGGAAAACTCAGAGGACTTAAAACTCGTAGAACTACCACTGTTTTTGAAGCACTGGCCTCATCCATCATCGAACAGCAGATATCTCTTATAGCCTCCCAGAGCATAGAAAGACAGATGATAAAGGACCACGGGGATGAACTCCGTTTTGATAGCCAGGCATATTATGCCTTTCCCACCCCAGAAACTTTATCAAAGCTAACTAAAGAACAGCTACACGAATCTGGACTGAGCTTCAGAAAAGCAGAGTATATAATAGATATTGCTAAGCTGATAACCTCGGGTAAACTCGATTTAGAGAGTTGCCGGGATATTAAAGATGTAAATAAAATCACTGAAAAGCTTAGTCAGTTGAGGGGAGTGGGAGAGTGGACTGCCCATCTAACTGTTTTAAGGGGTATGCACCGCCATCAGGCATTTCCTGCCGATGATCTTGGTTTGAGGAGATCCATATCCCATTTCTACTGTAATGATGAAAAAATATCGGCAGATAACGCCCGGAAAATAGCCACTCGATGGGGGAAATGGAGAGGTTTAGCTGGATTTTATCTAATCGTTGGTATGTTCCGGGATGTAAAGTTATAGAATTAGAAAAAGGATTAGCTACACGAAATAAAGAAAAAAAGGAAGGGGAGTTTTAGTCTTCAACTGATTTTAATGTTCTTTTATAGGCTATAAGTAAGCATATCAAGACTATGGGAACCAGAATGTCCATGTAGAGTGCAAAGCCTATGTTTCCTGGTGCCGTGTTGCCCGTCTGCATGTAATTCACGATATGTCCATATGCTGCTCCCAGGTAGAATATTGAAAATCCGATTATAGTGGCTACCCAGAAATTCTCCCTGATCTTAAGGCACAACAAACCTAACACTCCAAAGGCCAGGTTGGCTATACCCACTTCATACTGGAAGGGGCTGCCTGTAGGCCAGCCTATTACAGCGGCCACCGCATTGGCATCGAAAACATGGCCCATAAAGGCCCATATGGAGCCCACTCCAACCATCAAGAATAAAAACCATACTAAAAATAGTTCAAAAACTCTGTTTTTCGTCCGGGGTGCTTTACTTAAAAGTAGTTGCACTATCGGACCAACTATGGCTATTATCAAAAACACGTATACTATATCATCCAGTGCCATTTACCATACACCTCCCATAATTGAATCATAGGTTAACAATTGATTTGTACGAATCTGTACATAAAATTATCTGCTGGTCCTGGAATTAATGGAAAAATAGTATGTTAAACGCCGGGGACGGGATTTGAACCCGCGAGATCCAAAGGATCATTGGCTTAGCAGGCCAACGCCGTACCAGACTGGGCCACCCCGGCAGTTGAATGGGCAACTAAAAGGTTTGTATCATCTACTATTTAAAGACATCATTCATCTGGTGTTGATTCATTTTCCCCAATTAAGGTTACCAGTACCTTGTCTATGTGGTGTCCGTCCATATCCACTATTTCCAGGTTGAGCTTGCCATATCTAAATGTTTCTCCGGTTTGCGGTATCCTGCCTAAACGGTATAGTATGAAACCCGCGAGGGTGTTGTAAATATCACTTTCTTCTTCTGGCAGTTCTTCTATACCCAATAGCTCTTTAAATTCATCTATCTGAATGGCTCCATCCACTAACCAACCACCATTTAAACGTTTCACCACTTCCGGCTCATCTATATCAGGGATATCTCCCACTATGGCTTCCAGGATATCGTAGAGAGTAATTAAACCTTCTACACTCCCATATTCATCGATTATCAGGGCCATGTGTACGTGTTGAGTTGATTCTTTGAATAATTTCAGGACATCCAGTATATCAGAGCTTTCCGGTATGATCACCGGGTTTTTCATGTACTTTTCCAGGGTTTTTCCACTGGTAATTTCCACGTCGTAAATGTCTTTGAGCTGGATCACCCCTAGAAAGTTGTCCAGGCTCCTCTTACACAGAGGGAACATGGCCCTTTTACTCTGGTTTATCCTGGATTTAATTGTTTCTGCTGATTCTTCCACATCCAGCCATGCTATTTCTGTTTTAGGGGTCATGAGCGAGGTCACCCTCCGTTCATCCAGGGTGAAGACTCTCTTTATTATATCTTCCTCTGTTTCCTTAAATTCCCCTGTTTCAGTGCCTTCCTCTATTAATAATTTTATCTCTTCTTCTGATGCGCTTTCTTCGGTTTTAGGTTTTACTCGGAGTATTTTAAGCACCGCATCCATGGAATAACTTAAAAAGAGTACCAGTGGTTTGGCTATGGTCGATATTAACTGCATCGGCCTGGCAATCTTAACCGCGATCTTCTCGGGGTTGTTGAGTGCGATCCTTTTGGGGACCAGCTCCCCGATGATAAGGGAAAGGTAGGTGATGATTAAGACTACCAATATGAATCCCACCGCTTCACTGTACTGGCTTAAAAAGGGGATGCCCTCCACATATCCGGAGATTGCCTGGGCCAGTGTGGCGCCACCGAATGCACCGGCCAGTATGCCTATCAAGGTTATACCGATCTGTATGGTGGATAAGAACTGGTTGGGTGATTCTGCAAGTTCAATGGCTATATCTGCATTTTTATTGCCGTCTTCACTCATCTTCTGCAGTTTTATCCGGCGGGAAGTTATAACTGCAATCTCAGATAGTGCGAAGATACCGTTTAGTATAATTAGAATAAAGATGACCAGTATCTCGATATAAAAAAGTCCGTTCATGACCAATACCTAATGTTCTTTTATCATCTTCTAGGGATAAAAATTTTTAGTCTATTTATCATCTTCATAATGGATAAAACCTTTAGATATTATGGGATAATTATTATTTTTTAAAAGACTTACTACTATTGGTTAATGATCAGGGAGTTAAAGATATGGATGCTCTGGAAATTAGGAAGTTACGCCTTTATAATAATGGTTTAAGTAATTCCCCCTTTAAATCTGTTTCTGATGCTGTCTCATATTTAGGTGCAGTTCAGGCGCAGGATTTCTCCGCTGCTAAATGGGCGTTAGGGCTTCGTATTAAAAATTCTACAGATGAAGATATTGAAAAAGCTTTTAACGAAGGTGAAATCCTACGCACTCATGTGATGCGTCCTACCTGGCATTTTATCACACCAGAAGATATCCGCTGGATGTTAGAGTTGACTGCACCCCGAGTGAAAACCATAATGGCATCTTCTAATCGGAAACTAAAACTTGATGATGATCTACTTTCCAAAAGCAATGCTACAATCGCCAAGGCATTAGAGGATCATACATATCCCACTCGGCAAGAGTTAAAAAAGGTATTAACGGGTATAGGCATCGATACAGATGTTCAGCGTCTGGCCCATATTATAATGTGGGCCGAGTTAGAGGGATTAATATGCAGCGGACCCCTGCGTGGAAAACAGTTCACCTATGCACTCTTAGAAGAAAGGGTGAAAAATACAAGGAAGTTAAGCCGAAAACAAGCTCTTATTAACCTTGCAACTAACTATTTTAAAAGCCACGGTCCAGCTCAGCTGAAGGACTTTTCCTGGTGGTCCGGACTCACAGTTAAAGACTCAAAAGAGGCTATTAATTCAATTAAACAAAAGTTAAACCAATTCACCTATGATGACCGGACTTACTGGTTCTTCCACCATGAAAAGGCCGAAATACCTGATCCTCCCTCAGTTCTTTTACTGTCAATTTATGACGAGTATACCATCGCCTATAAAGACAGAAGCGATATCAGTGAAGCTAGAGACATAGAAAGAATGATTTCAATGGGTAATGCCTTAACTGCAGTCATTGCTTTAGACGGTAAAGTGGCAGGCACCTGGAGGAAAGTTTTGAAGAAAAATACGGTTGAAATCAGCCTTACCCCTTTCCAAAAATTCGATGAAGATGAAAAAAAGGCAGTAGAAGCAGAGGCCCATCGATATGGTGAGTTTGTGGGAATCCCTGTGAAAACTTTATGGTGAGCCAGCCTGTAAAAATTTTATTGTGAGTATAGTGGGCGTGTTCAAGAGTGGACAGACCTTCCAGACACTGGTGATCCAGAAACCCAACTCCACCCCGTTGCTCCACAAGCATCAGCTGTCTGAGGTAGAGCTGCTTCTTTCCAGACCTGACCCGTTCCCCCGGTTAAGACAGTTAATTCCAACCCTACAGTTAGAACCCTGCCACCACTGATCCTGCGGGACGAAGCTTCGACGTTGAATTCCTGGGCCAACATCCGGTTAATCTGCCGCCTCTTGAACTTCGACTGCACCGTATAGGGGATATGCGCTTACAGAGGACCCCTAACCCTCCAGTCTAGCCCATTGTATTATGATGTGTTTTAGTATTTAAATCTGTTTGTTGACTGGATGTTCTTATTTTTTCACTTTTTCAGGTTTTCTGTAACGTATTATTATTAATAAGGTTATCATTTTACAGAATTTCCATAATAATAGGTGAACCTGAAAACAACCCATATCCCCTATTCCATCATATGAATATTATTTAAAAACAAATTTTCTTAAATCAGTAATTGTAGGAATACTGGTTTTAGAT
>MVQY01000111.1 GCA_002067325.1 Methanobacterium sp. PtaU1.Bin097 | reverse complement strand
CTCGGCGCCCAAACTACTGCGTTTGATATAGGAATCGCGATTATAACCTTTTTAGGGTTTGCCTATGGTTGGTGGTTTTTTTATTCAGGTAACGAATGAGAAATAGATGTCAACGGTATTACCAGAGGGATGTACAATCATTGGGAATGATCTATATTTTTCTATTTTAGATAATCCAGTATTTGTTTGATGAACTCTTTAAAATCATCAGTTTCGTTTTTCATCAGATGGAAAAGTCTTTCAGTTTCTATGTTTATGTAACGGTGGACCAGCACATTCCTGAATTTGGCCATCTCCTGCATTTTCAGGGAGAGTGTTCTATCCAGGATATCCTGCTCTCCCAAGATTAGAAAGATATCCTTGTAATCGGTAGGCCTTCTGAAACCCAGGGTGGCGATGATATGGTTACTGATATCTATACAGGCTTCTATAGATTCCAGTAAAGCTTGTTTAGCTGCCAGTTCATCACGATAACTGGTTTGGAAGTGAGAATATCCTTCCGCTGTTATTTCTTCTATTTCAACCAGATTTCTCTCTATAATATCAATTCTCAAATTGATGAGTTCTTTATCCAATTCCATATCTTTCCGACCTTTTTTTATCGTATGCTTTGATTATAGGGAGAAAATCCAGGTATTCATTCATATTTTTTACTTCGAAATTTATTCTCAATCGGTCATCCTTGGAGATGAGGAGAATACCATCTTTTAAAACCTGATTAATGAAAATAGCAGGGGCATGATTTATAATACGAACATCCACACTTCTATCTAGTATCTGCTCCAGTTCCAGGGAAATACCCGCCTCCAGCAAGGGATCATTTTCGGGGCTTTCTAGAAAAACAGCTATATCCACATCACTATCCTCCCTCATAGTCCCCCGGGCTGCAGATCCGTAAAGATAGGCAAAGATTACTCTTTCATCATTTCTCAGTTTTTGAGTTACCTTTAAAAGTAATTCCCTGTTCACGTTTATAGCCACCTCTTAAACCTGTTAAATTCTTTGAATATCCTCATATTTTAAATATTTTATAAGGTACCAATTTCTTGGTGGGGGCTGTGAATATATTAAATAAAAAGTCTGTCTGTAAACTATTCTTTCAATCTTTATAAATTTGTTTTAGAAAAAAGACATTTTTTGCATATAATTATAGTGGAATGGGATCATTTACCTTCACTATTAATAAAAAAGATATATAAGCTCTAACGCTTACCCCACAACCTGTCCACAGAAGCGCCTAAAGTTTTAATTACAGTATTGGACAGACTGCCCTCAGAACCTTCTTCCTTTTCAACTTCATCTTCCTGTTTCTCACTGCCTTTGATGAAGTATTCCAGCCAGTCGGCTAACTCGTAGTCATTCAGGTTCTCGAAAAATTCCCACGCGTATCCCTCGTGTTCACTGCTGATTTTCAGCTCACCACCCACGATCTTACCGGACATGATGATGTGGACCGCTCTGATCAGGGGTAGATTCTGCTGGGAGGCACCAACTACAGTATCCAGACTAATTATCAGTCCGGTCTCCTCTTCAACCTCTCTTATAAGGGCTTGATCGAAGGGTTCTCCCTGGTCAACCTTTCCCCCGGGAAGCTCCCACTTACCAGGGTTGGTTTTAGAGTCCATAGACCTCTTTAAGATGAGTATCTTGTCGTCATCATCGATGATTATGGCCCGCACTGCCAGGCCGAAAACATATTCTATCAACTTATCTACCTGTCCAGTTTAAATATGATATTCTTAATTCTTATTTAATTTTATTCTCTTAATTTCTTGATTAATTTTATTCTCCCATGATGGTTATAGTTATTCTCCGATTCCGGGGTCCGTCCATATCCAGGAAGAAAACACTCTGCCAGGTCCCCAGATCCATGGAGCCGTTTTCAAAGGGAATTGTCTCGTTGTTGCCGATGATGAACGAGCGCAGGTGGCTGTCGGCGTTGTTATCGATCCTGTCGTGTTTGTAGTTATTTCCGGTAGGGATGAGTGTTTGTATCAGATTTTGATAGTCCTCCAGTAGGCCTGATTCATTCTCGTTTATGAAGATGGCTGAGGTGGAGTGTTTGCTGTAAATATTCACTAGACCCTTTCTCAAACCGCTTTCTGCCAGTGCAGCGTCGATGTTACGAGAGATGTCTATTATCTGCACCCTTTTAGATGTTTCAAGTTCCAATATTTCAGTTAAAATTTGCATATAACCCCCTTCCATTATAATATATACTATTGTTTTAAAAAAGGAAGGATTTATAATTTGATGAAAGTTAATGGAAAAAAGTGGAATGGTTACAAAAATAAAGAAGGAAATTTAAAATAAACTGGGCTATAACTGTGACTCTATCTCGTTTTCATCCATTATCCTCTCACAGTAATAGCATCTGAGTATGACTGGCCCCTTACTTATAGTATAAAAGCAGGTGGTAACCGGTTCTTCGGTGTTGGTGATGCAGTTGGGGTTCTGGCACTTAAGGATGTCCTTGATCTCATCGAGAAGGTTGACCTTACCCTTATCTACGATTTCATACTCCCTTATTATGTTTATGGTGGCCTTAGGGGCGATGAGGGCGATCTGATCCAGTTCCTTTGGTGCCAGTTCCCTCCCTTCGATTTTCACTATGTCTTTACTCCCCATCTGGGAGGATTTCACGTTCATGGCGATGGTCACCGCTGTTTCCTGGCTGGGCAGGCCCAGGATCTTAAGGACACTGAGGGCTTTGTTTGCTTTGATATGGTCTATCACCGTCCCATTCTTGATGGGTTTAACCTTCAGTTCCTTTGGTGCTTTCATCCTTCTAAACCCGTTCCTTAGGTGTTTACATCCTTTTAAACCCTTTTTAAATGTTATATCCGGCAAATAATAAAAATTACTATTTGCCTCCGTACATCATCTCCATGAATTTGGCGTACACCGGCCTGGTGACGAATATACCCACCAGTATGCCTATGATGGTGGTGATGGCGAAACCAGTAAGCACACCTATACCGGTGGCTCCCCTGGTAAATCCAACGTATGCTACAGGTAGCATGGCTGCGATGAGGGTTGCTGCAGCGGCATATATGATGAAGAACGCACTTCTTATCCTTACCCTGAACCCGGTGAACCTCTTGGTGACCTTAGATTTCCTGGCACCGGTTTTTGCTTGCTTACCTTTCTTACCCTTTTTGACCTTCTTGGGTTTCTTAGTTTTCCGGGAGGTGGATTCTTTGTCCTGGTCTTTACCCTTCAAGATCTCATCGGTGATGATGATCTGATCGTCAACTCCCGTTCCAATTGCGGCTATTATACCGGCTATAGCGGCCAGGTCAATGTTCTGACGTATTACCGTGGCAATTCCCAGGATGAGTATCAGTTCAGCAACACTGGTAAATATTATGGGGAAAACCAGCTTAGGATCGCGATATTTAAGGAATATAATAATTGATATCACGATCAGGGCTAACCCACCAGCTATTAAGGCACCAGTTTTAAACTGATCACCCAAGTTCGCCGATACAGTACTAATACCAGTTATACTTACCGATACCGGCAGTGAACCTGACTGTAGTATGGTCTGGATATT
>MVQY01000110.1 GCA_002067325.1 Methanobacterium sp. PtaU1.Bin097 | reverse complement strand
AATCAAAGCTACCAATGCAACTACGACCAACGATATCAACATTCCTTTTATGGATGCCAGACTAGCAACCGCTTAGTTCATTCACTTCTTTCTTATTTGGATACATTTTTTTTAAATTTCCAAAACGTATTGGAGGATTTTCATTATGAACGGGCAAGTACCGGGACGATATTAAACGAGGTTCAAGAGTTTATATAATATTAAAGAAAGATCAGCGCACAGGAAAACGGACCTTAGGAACAGTTAAAGATATACTTACACGCTCATCCTATCATCCTCATGGAATTAAAGTAAGGCTGGAAGATGGACGGGTAGGTAGAGTACAGGAGATAATAAATAAATAATTTGATTCTAAATATATTAATTTAGTTTATATGGGTATATTAATAATTTATAAATAAATGCAGAGCTGATAACCCTGTTAATATTAAATATTGTCTTAATTATGGGTAATATTGAATAAGATATTGCGAAGTTATGCGGCCACATTTCTCCAAATAGGTTTTCAGAAGTGTTATAAGTTTATGCATATTTTTCAAGCGTTAATTTGCGAAGTTTGATTTGTTTATGGAATGAAAGAGTAGAAAGAGAGTGTTTTAAATTTCTATTTCTATTTTGTCGTAGTTGAATTTTGGAGTTTTGGTGTTGTTCAACTTTTTTTCTTCTAGTTCAATAAATCCTTTTTCTTTGAGGTTATTTATTTTTTTAGCAATGTTTCCAACATCTTTGTTCATTAATTTCGCAAGTTCACTGATTGATTCTGGTTTTTCGTTTTTAATAAAATCAAGTATTTTTAGGTCGGTCATGGAAAATGATGGGTCATCATATAACAATACTCTTTGTTCCATTTCTTCTTCAGGGTGTTTTTGGAAATACTCCCAGTCTTCTAGGTCTAGTTCCATTTTCATATCTCCTTTCCCTTCTTTAAATATTTTTTTAAGGTTGTCTATGGAGCCATATTTTTCTTCAAATTCTTGAATTAATTTTTTCCCACTTATTTTCCTTATTAACTTTATCTTAATCATAATAATTCCTCAACCAGTGTTTTTTTATCAATACCCCTATTTCTGTCAAGATGAAGCTCTACTACTAATGCGACATCTTCCAAGTCTTTATATTTTATTGGTATGTGTATGCCTTTTAGTTTAAAGTGAATGTGAGGCTCTTTATGATAATTATCTATCCTTATTTCATCAGGCATTATAACTATCGCCCAACCACGACGCGATATATTGATATACACCCTCTTTCCATATTTGCTGAGTTCGACTGCATCGACACTAGCCATAATGATTATTAGTAAATCATAATATATACAGTTTAGTATTTTTTAACCAAACTGATATTGTGTCAAATATGAACTTAATTTATTTTAGGTTTCCTAATATTCAAGACACTTAAAAGCTTATCCTTTCTGAATTTTTCTAGAGGTCCTCTATTTTTTCTATATTTTCGTTATTGTTCATAATTATCACTATTGAAGGCTCAAATTTTATATAATATTAAAGAAAGATGTGCACAGGAAAACGAACCTTAGGAACAGTTAAAGATATAACACGTTCATCGTATCATCCTCATGGAATTTAAAGTAAGGCTGGAAGATGGGCGGGTAGGCAGGGTACAGGAGATAGTAAATAGATAATTTGATTGTAGAAATTATATTTTTAGGTGTCTTAATGTAGTCTTTTAATTCCTTTGGTGTTGTTGAAATGTTTATTAAAGGAGGCTATTTCTTTTATGTTTAGTTCTTTCATTAAAACCAGGTAGATATGATCAAAAAAGGGGATTCTTCTTTCAGAATTTACTGTATCTTTTAGTGCGTTGTCGTAGAAATAATGATCTTCTATAACGGTGTAGTTGCTGAATAATTCACTGTAAATTTCTTTGATGATATTTTTATCTAATTTCAGTTTATCATTTAAAATGTTAATTGTTTCACCTATTACTAGTCTACTGATTATTTGCTCTCTATCCTCTATTATCCGGGCTATTTCTAGACTTCTTTGGTGGTGTTTTTCGGATTCAACGTAATATGAGACTATGTAACTTGTATCGAAAAATATCATTCCGTTTCTCCTTTTCGTGAATCCTCTATTAATTTCACCGCATCAAAGGGAGTTTTAACCTTAATAAAACCTGCTAATTCCTTTTTACGTGCTTTATCTGGTTTATAAGTTTTTTTATTAGCTATTAAATAACCAGGTATTTTATTTAGGCCTTCTTCTGATTCTAAACCCTTTTTTAGATACTCATTTATTATTTCGGTTTGTGTGGAATCCCGGTTTAAAGCAATTACTTTAATACTCTTAATAACGTCCTTATCAATGTTCAAAGTAGTTCTTAACCTATTTTTACTTTTCAAAATATAACACTCCTTAAAATTTTTTATATGATTATATGCAATTCACCTTTTATACACCTAATCCTACTTAATCATACATTATATACTTTACAGATAAAAAAACTTTTTCTTTGATATTGAAGATCCTAAAGTTGGTATAAAAGAAATATGATAAAATTAAAAATGAAACTTTAAAATAATCCAGTATTAATAAGTGGAATCTAATACTTTCATCACAAGAAAACCTAAAACCTCACACTATCCAAACCCAATAAAAATTCTTCCATATATTTGTCGATGATATCCGGGGATTGGTAGATGGATGTTTCATAGATTATGGTGGGTGTTCCACTTTTTAATATGGGGATGGACACGTAATCGGGGCTGGTTGGATGCCCGTCACTGGCAGGGACGTAATTTAAGATTCCTACACCTGTGGTCTTTTTGCTTATTTCTTTTGCAATCTTCAGGGATTCTGCATCATTTAAAGGGGCGACTATAGCATTATTTAATGCATACTGGTTTCTATGTCCATGGACATCTACACAGAAATTATAATGTTTACTGGTTATATCGGGGACTGCGAATTTTTGGGCGAGTAATTGGCCGTTCATCCTGCTTTTATCAAAATCATCCCTATCCTGGACTACATTAACTATATAAAGATAATACGAGTTGTTTAAGGAGTTATTATATTGTTTCAAGTATTTTATAAAGGAGTTATGTGATTTGAACTCGAATGGATGGACTCCCACGATAATGGCTATTTTATTGGGGGAATCAGGATTTCCGTAGGGCCCTTCCAGGGTGACACTGCCCAGTTCGTCTGTTCCTAAAGTCGTGGTTTGAAAACTGGTATTAGACTGATTGCTAGGGTTGGAATTAGAATTGTCACTAGCATTTTTACTGAAAAAGGGGTCTTGTACCATAAAAATACCAGCTATAATGAAGAGAACCACAAAAATCGTTAAAATCTTTATTTTTTTCATGTGATCTAATCCTTGTTTGTGATGGGGGCTACCTTAAGCCCTGTTTATAATCCTCTGATCCAGAGCACTATCTATCCTAATTTAGGAATAACGTTTGGCCCATTTTCTATATTTAAAACTCTGTAACTTATTTGATTGAAAGATACTAATTCCGATCAATATAATAGCCTTTGAGATATTATCACCTGTATTTTACCCATTTAATAATCATTTATTAATAGTAATATAATTACGTAAGGCTTTAGATAAACTTTGTATATCATGGTAAATACTGGTCGTTTATATTGAAGTTAATTACAGAGATAAAACTAACGGTGATTTTATGGCCGAAAAAACCAACACGCCTGAAACAATAAAGCAGGGAGAAAATATACAATTAAAAAGGACCAAAGCCGTAATAGAAGATGATATATTTAAATTGGAGTATGAGTTGATATTCGTATATATAGATACCATCAACAACATCCGGAAAAAGCTCTACAAGAAGTTAGAGGATGAATTCACCTTTAACTTTAAATATAAGCATGATATAATCGATTCCAGACGTCTGACCAATTTAAGTGTAGAAGTCCATAGGGCTGGCGATTACCTCTCCAGGGAGGATATCAACACCATACTGGATACCCTGGGTGAAATATTTAAGGAAGAGGGTATAGAAGAAAATAGAAGCTCATCATCGGTATTTCCTATTTTAGATTCATTTAATGAACGTTTCAAGTAGAGTTTATCCCCACTCATTTTTTCCAGTTAGACTCTTCCAACTCCTGAGACTCCTTACTCAGTGTAAAACCAATTATAGTACGTATAGATACGATAATCACTAAAATAATGACTTCATCGAATGTGGGGGCGATTATGGTCTTGATTAAATCCCCGGCGATGAAAAATTCCAATCCTAAGGCGATTTTCCGGGTGAAGTCGATACGGGTGTTGGCATAGTAATTAGTTCTTTTTACTTCACCGATAATAGTATTAACGGTTGCCCTGATTCCCCCGTAGATAATTATGATGGAACCTACTATTGCAAAAGCTAGAGAAATTCCAGTTAATAAGAATTCACCCATGGAAATTAAACCCCCTCCTCATTAGATTAAAGAATGCTCCGTCCGGGATTCGAACCCGAGTCCCCAGCTCGAGAGGCTGGAATGATTGGCCGGACTACACTAACGGAGCAAAAAAAATATTTTAAAAAATTTATTCTTTACATATAGATTATGGTACCTGGAAACTATTTATAATTGTGTCGAAGTACTGCTGTTGGCTGGCAGGGTCCACGCCGCCGGTGACTATGAAGTGCAGGGTGTAGACGAAGTTATCCTTTTCAAAGTATATCAACTTTACCTGGGTCTGGTTTCCACTTCCATCCGTCCCGGTGAATGTGGTCATATTAGCTTTTAATCCTGCAATATCTACTGTACCATTTGTTGCGTTGAAATCTATATTTGTAGAATTGGTCAGGTCATTTTTAACAGTTTCATAGCTTATATTTTCAGATTTTGGCAGGCTATTTATCACAGCCGAACTGCCCTTGGTGCCGTTCGATTCCACGGAACTTTGATCGGCCAGGTTGATGAAGTGTGTGTTTCCAATGGTTTGATCGATTAAAACCCAATCGATGGGGTAATTGAAGTTCAATCCATTAACAGAATAAGATCCTGTGGTGGACTGGTTGGTCTGGTTGCCTTGCTGGTTGGTACATCCCGAGGCAAATATAACCAGTGCCAGAAGGGTTACTATGAACATATAAAGGTAAGTTTTTCTCATGGAATTCCTCCTTTTTTAAAGTAAAACTTTTAATTTCGCCACGTTAGTATATTATTTTGAAAATAAAACCTTTTAAACCTATTTATTAATAAGTTTCACTGGAATAACCATAAAATTATATTATTTTAAAATCTAACTTCCAACTACATGCACCACGATGAAGTTGAAGATGCCCGCCAGTTAGAAAAAGAGCTACTGGAGAGGCACAGAGGAAGGGACCTGGACGAGATCTTCGAGGGAGAAACCTGTAAAACACCACAGGGGTCCTGCTATAAAATAGAAGAAACAGAGAAGTTTAAGATCAAACGCATAGAAAAGGATAAAGCTAAAAAGGCACTCTTATGTGATCTGAAAATCCTGCACGGGATAGGGGATTATAAAGAACAGAACCTGAAAAGTAAGGGTTATGCCACCATAGAAGACCTGCTGGAGCATCCAAACCACGCCAGGAAGGCGGAGGAATTCCTGTGCAGACTCGACGAATCTCCCATGGACTGTATAAGGGAATGTTTCCCGGGCAGCAACCCCAAACAGCTCTATTCATCTTCATTTAGGGAAGAAAATGACTTCCTGTTTTTTGATATAGAGACATTAGGACTTAGAAATGAGCCGTTAATCCTCATCGGAACTGCCCGTATCACAGACGGCCACATAAAAGTCACCCAGTACCTGGCAACCGGACTAGATGATGAAAAACCGGTGATCGGCAACTTCCTGGAAGACTTGAGTAAAGAAACGGTGTTTGTATCCTTCAACGGACGCGGATTCGACCTCCCATTCATCAGAAATAGGGCATACCACCATGGCATTGGTAAAAAATTAATACACCACCACCTGGATCTGCTACACTTCTCCAGACGCACCTGGGGCGGTACACTACCTAACTGCCGACTGCAGACACTGGAGAAGCATCTTTTCGACCTGCACAGGCATGAAGACGTCCCCAGCAGCCAGGTGCCAGCTTTCTACAGGACATACATGAAGACGGGTAACATAGGGCCTTTAGTTCCCATAGTAGAGCACAACAAAATAGACGTTATCACCCTGGCCAGGATATTATCTAAATTACAGGAAGATATGGTATGATCACCGATTTATCAGAAAATTAAAAATTCCATACAGGACATAAATATAGATCGATCGCTCTCCTCTTTTACTAAGCTTTCGGATGATACTCATGTCCTGGAAAAAAATTTTGCGAAAAAAACCCATCAGTCATCTTTTAAAGGTAAGTAGGGGTGAAAAAGGCCTTAAAAAGGTGTTAGGAACACCTGCACTGCTTTTAATGGGATTAGGTGTTATTATAGGTGCGGGTATATTCATACTAACCGGGGTTGCTTCTGCCAATTATTCAGGGCCTGCCCTGGTTGTTTCCTTTGCAATTGCCGGGACGGCCTGTCTATTTACAGCCCTCTGTTATGCGGAGTTTGCATCCCTAGTGCCGGTGGCAGGCAGTGCCTACACCTACAGCTACGTTACTCTGGGGGAGTTACTGGCCTGGATCATAGGATGGGACCTTATACTGGAATACCTGGTTATAGTGGCTGCAATAGCAGTGGGATGGTCGGGTTACATCGTGAGTTTACTAACCACCCTGGGTTTGAACCTGCCTGCACAGTTCATCAATCCTCCTGGAGTAGAGGGAGGGCTTATTAACTTACCGGCGGTTATAATCATCGGATTTTTATCGTTGATATTGATAAAGGGTACCAGAGAAAGTTC
This sequence comes from Methanobacterium sp. PtaU1.Bin097, assembly GCA_002067325.1. Classification (GTDB taxonomy): domain Archaea; phylum Methanobacteriota; class Methanobacteria; order Methanobacteriales; family Methanobacteriaceae; genus Methanobacterium_A. Next base: position 1,882 of record MVQY01000110.1, on the reverse strand, counting down.
CCGCTTTAACACGGTTATAGTGATGATTAAACTCGCGGTTATCCTCATCTTCATAAGTATAGGGGTAAACTACATCAACCCGGCAAACTACCATCCCTTCCTACCTTATGGTTGGACCGGAGTGTTTCAGGGGGCGGCCATAATATTTTTCGCCTACATAGGATTCGATGCCATAACCACCGCTGCTGAGGAAGTTAAAAATCCAAGCAGAACATTTCCCATCGCCATAATCGGGGCACTGATTATAAGCACCATCCTCTATATTTCAGTGACCCTTATCTTAAATGGGATGGTCCCTTACTACCTTTTCAATGAAACGGCAGCCCCAGTGGCATTTGCACTCCAAAGGGTGGGAATAGAATGGGCGGATATAGTGATATCAGTAGGTGCCTTAGCTGGAATTACCTCAGTCCTCCTGGTGGGTTACTTCGGACAGACCAGAGTATTTTTCGCCATGTCCCGGGATGGCCTACTCCCCCCTTTCTTTTCAAAACTTCATAAAAACTTCAAAACCCCCATAAATAGTATAATCATTGTGGGAGTAGTTGCCACGGTAATAGCAGCTTTCTTTCCCATAACAGATATAGCGGAACTGGTTAACATAGGAACACTGGCTGCTTTCATCATAGTGTCTGCCTCGGTAATCGTTTTAAGAAGGCAGAGGCCGGATCTGGAACGTCCCTTCAAAACCCCATTGGTACCCCTGGTACCAATCCTGTCCATAATCTTCTGCCTGTTCCTGGTGGCGGAGCTTCCCACCATCACCCATCTAAGATTCGTGGTCTGGCTGGCCATTGGATTGGTTATCTACTACTTCTATGGGAGGAAGAAGAGCCATCTCAATGTGGAGGGTGTACCATCAGAAATTATTGAAGATGATTGAACCCCTTTGAGAAGTATGGGGAGATTGACAGGCTTGGAAAAATTTACCAAAAACTCTCGGAAATTATTTATTTCTTAAAAAACAACAAATAGACTGAGGAGGACAATAGATGTCAGATGATGAGCAAAATAAAGAATTTAAAAGGGCAAGCTTCGCTGCCGGATGTTTCTGGGGAGTAGAAGAAGCATTCAGATGCCTTAATGGCGTTGTATCCACCATGGTTGGGTATATGGGTGGTGACTTTGAAAAACCCACCTATGAGGATGTCTGCACTGGAAAGACTGGCCATGCAGAGACTGTGGAGGTGGTCTACGATCCTTCCCTGATATCCTATAACGAGCTTTTAGCTGTTTTCTGGAACAATCACGACCCCACCACGCCTAACCGGCAGGGTCCTGATGTGGGGAGTCAATACCGGTCTTTGATCTTTTACTATGATGATGAACAGAAGGAATTGGCCCTGAAATCAAAGGAAAAAGTGCAAAAACGACTCAACAGGGAGATCGTTACTGAGATTGTACCGGCCACCACTTTTTACCAGGCGGAGGATTACCATCAGCAGTACCTGGCTAAGAGGGGCCAGAAAACCTGTAGATTCTAAAAAAGGGTGATTTGATTGGTTGATATTCAGGAATTCTTTAAGAGGGATAGTTTCGCAGAACACTGTGGTATTAAACTGGTTGAAGTTTCACCAGGAAGTGCCCGGGCGGAAATGGAAATTAAAAAAGAGCATTTAAATGGTTTAAACACAGTCCACGGCGGCGCCATATTTACTCTGGCCGATCTCACCTTTGCAGCGGCTGCAAACTCTTATGGCATGGTCACGGTGGCTATCAATGTCAGTATAAGAGACTGTCAAAAACTTGGGTGTTTTGAAATTTGTGTATTCTATAAATAATTTTTTTATCGGTGTTTAACTGATTATTTTCTGAAATACAAACCTAAAAGCTTTTATAATAAGTGGAGCAAAGTATTTAGTATGTTTAGCCAAAAAATACT
>MVQY01000109.1 GCA_002067325.1 Methanobacterium sp. PtaU1.Bin097 | reverse complement strand
TTCTTCACCTTCAGCAGATGTTTTCTCACCAGAAGCTCCTTCGGTACTGATCTCTTCACCGGATGCCGGTTCTGCAGATGTTTCTTCTCCAGTTCCTTCTTCACTCGGTGCCGGCTCATCAGATGCCTCTTCACCCACACCATAGAGGATACCGAAGGTACTTACCACCACCTCCTTGGCCAGGAATCCATAGATTATGGCTACTGTGGCTTGCCATTCTCCAAATCCTAGTGGGGCGAAGATTGGGGATAAAGCTGTTCCGATCTGTCCAGTGACACTTTCCTGTGAAGCATAATCTACTCCTATAGGCAAACTGCTTAAAGCCCATATTATGATGGATACTGCTAAAATTATGGTACCTGCTTTCCTCAGGAAGAGTACTCCCCTCTCCCACATGTGGATAATAGCACCCTTAACAGTTGGTAATCTATAAGGGGGAAGTTCCATAACAAATGGCGCTGACATTCCTTTAAATATGGTTTTTTTGAAAATAGATGCCACTATAATTGCTACTACTATTCCTAACAGATAAAGTGAGAATATAACCCATCCCTGATATGCCGTGAAAAATGCAGCTACGATCAGAGCATAAACAGGCAGCCTGGCACTGCAGGACATGAATGGCACAATTAACATGGTTAAAAATCTGTCCCTTTCATTTTCCAGTGTTCTGGTAGCCATTATTCCCGGTACTGCACATCCGAAACCCAGTATCATGGGTATGAAGGATTTTCCATGTAGTCCAACCAGTTTATGCATGAATCGGTCCATCACAAATGCTGCTCTTGCCAGATAACCACTATCCTCCAATACACTCAGTATCAGGAATAGCAGGAAGATTATGGGCACGAACACCAATACCCCACCTACACCACCTATTATTCCGTCAACTAGGAACGAAGTTAAAAATCCTTCACCTAAACTGGCTGTTATAGCCTCTCCCAGCAAGCCAAAACCCTCTTCAATGTAACCACCTAATGGATCACCTATAGTGAATGTTATCTGGAATGTGAGCCACATTATCAACAGGAATATGGGTATTCCCAGATATTTATTGGTTACAATTCGGTCTATAATATCTGACCGGGTGACCTTATCTATCTTAGGCTTTTTAACCGATTCCTGCATGAGTCCGGCTATAAAACCATATCTGGCGTCGGTGATGGCTGCGTCGGCATCATCACCAAAGATGTTGTCTAAATGTCCGCGGATCTTTATGGCCTCTGATAAAACTCTTTGTCCCTTTCCAGATTCCTTTATCTTTTCTACAACTTCATCATCATCTTCCAGTAATTTAAGGGCTATCCAGCTGGAAGGTGCGTCTATTCCAGATATGTCTTCATTTACAATTTTTTCAAGCTGCCCAATATGCTCATCTATTTCAGAACCGTATTCTAACCTATTTATAACATTATTAGGTGATTTTGAAGCTTTTACTATAGTTTGTAGCAGTTCTTCACGACCAGTGTCATCTATTGCCTCGAATTTAACTACTGGTATTCCCAAAAGCTTTGATAATCTATCAGCATTTATTTTATAACCTTTATCATCAGCAGCCTTATTCATATTTAATGCAAGTACCACATTAGCTCCTAATTCCAGCATCTGCACTGTTAAATACAGGTTACGTTCCAGATTAGCAGCTTCAAGAATGTTAACAATTACATCAGGATGTTCATCAACGATATAATCTCTGGAAACAATTTCCTCAATAGAATAAGCGGTAAGACTGTAGTTACCAGGAAGGTCAACCACATCGATTTCATAATCATTGTATTTGAACGTACCCTCCTTTCTCTCCACAGTTTTACCTGGCCAGTTACCCACATGCTGACGCATACCGGTTAACCCGTTAAAAAGAGTACTTTTACCGACGTTGGGATTTCCAGCCAGGGCTATTATTATTTTTTCCATAGTTTATACTCCCTCCACCATTATTTTCTGGGCCTGTCCACGTCCTAAAATTAGGCGTGAACCCTTTATATCTAATATTAAAGGTCCAGGGATATCATTTCTAATTATCCTTACCTGGGCATCCTTGTAGATCCCCATGTCAGATAATCTCTTCTTGAATTTCTCTCCATGTCCTACCTGGAGAATTTTTAATTTTTCATCTGCATTCCCCATAGCTAAAGTCATCATACTATCTCAATCTCGATATTTTTTGCTTCTTCCTTTCTGAGGGATATGGAGTATCCTTTAACCTTTATTTCAATAGGATCTCCCATGGGCGCTACTCTTTGCACTTCCACATTAGCCCCTTTCACAAAACCCATTTCCATAAGGTGCTTTCTTAAGCTGCCTTTACCTTTAAAAGATACGACAACTCCCGAATCTCCGACTTTAAGTTCGTTCAACGTGTTTATCATGGTTCAGTTACCTCCATTTTAAAAAAGTTTAGGATTACCTAAATCTATTCTTAGGTTTACCTAAATTTTTTATGGTATATAAATATTGCCATTTTATTAGGTATGCCTAAAATTTGCATAAAAAGTAATAAACAACTTGAATTATTACCGACCAATTTTTAAAAGAAAAACTAATAATTAACCTGAAAACCAGGGAAAAATAAGATTAAACCTGTTTTAAAGCGAAATTAAGAATCATACCTGGTCCTAAGCAGGGCAATATGCAAAGTAACAGCTACCCCCACGATAAATAAAATTAGGGGAACGTACCAGGTACTGGAAAACAAAATTGCAGAAACGACTAACATAACCCATAAAAAACCAATACTCTTAAGCTTCACATCTAAAGGAACGCCCCTCTTTGTTTTGTAGTTCTCTATGTAACTTCCAAAGTAGCGGTTATTGGAAAGCCAGTTTTCAAATCTCTTGGAACTTTTACCGAAACAGAAAGCGGACACTATAACGAAGGGTGTGGTTGGTAGTACTGGTAGAACTATTCCAACTACCCCTATTCCTAGAAATGTCATACCTAAACTGAAAAAGAGCAATCGACCTATTTCCATATCAAATATCCTCACCAATAGAATGAATTTTATTTATAATCAACCATACTTAAAAAAAGTTCCATTATCTAAAATTTGAAATTGTAACGGGCAAAATTATATATAATTTTAAAGCACGAAAAATATCCATGAATGGAAAATATAAAATATTTTTCGCTGTTTTAGCCTTAATTATTATAGTGCCCTGCCTAACGGTAGTACTATCTGTCAATACAGCTCAAGGATGCATCGACTGCAATGGATCCTGTGACTACTTAAACAACGCCACCCAAGTAACCCAGCAATATCAGGAATTAAACAATGGTGCCAAGGCTTACGTTGCTGAAAAAGAAAATATAAGTGCCAGTTCAATCCCTAACACCATTATAAAACATAAAGCAACCAATGAAGCAACTGTAACTGTGTTAGTAGACGAAAACACCTGGAATGGGACCTGGATATACTCTGATGGTAAATGGGAACCAGATTCTGACTTTAAAAAAGTTAAATATTAAAACTTCTACTAGGACCTCATAAATGAATTTATTAATTAATTTTATCGAGAATTTTTATTACATCATCCTTGAAAATTCCTTCTTTATTTTGGTGGGTTTTTTAATAGCTGGTGCAATGAGTGTACTACTCCCTTCTACTTATATAAATAAGTTGATTGGAAATTCCACAATAGGGGGAATTTTAAAAGGAATCCTTATAGGATTACCACTTCCCATCTGCTCCTGTGGTATTGTTCCCGCCGCAATAACCCTTAAAGAAAAGGGAATTGATGATTCAGTGGCTGCTTCCTTTCTGGTCTCAACATCTGGATTCAGTATAAGTTCAATTTTCACGTCATATACATTTTTAGGTCTTCCTTTAACGATTATGCGACCCATATTAGCCACTTTTTCCGGTATAACCGCAGGAATACTGGTTCATCTGTTGGGAAAATCTGAAACTCATGACACATTAAATGATAATGATTCAAATGTAATCAACCAACATAATCATTGTCATTCCTGTGGAAATAACTTTACAACCAGTGAACATTGCCAAAATTTTACAGACCAACCAGATAAGCCTGAAACACAAATAAAACAGATAATCGATTATTCTTTTAACCAGATGTTCCCTGATATTTCAACTTCACTTTTAATTGGCCTGTTGTTTGCGGCTTTAATGGGTACTTTAATGAATATGATAATACCCGGACAATTCGCTCAGAACATTGCTGGAGATCCTGTAGTATCCTTATTTATTCTTTTAGCCATTGCAGTTCCCATATATGTATGTCCAACCGCATCGATTCCAGTTGCATTGGGATTCTTTTTCATGGGATTTAGTCCAGGAAGCATTCTAGTCTTCATCTTCGCCGGTCCAGCAACTAATATAGCGGCCATGTCCATGATAATCCACAAATTCGGGAAAAGGTTTTTCAGCATATACTTTATTTCCATCGTAGCTTTATCCCTGATATTTGGTTACATAGTTAATATCTTCAGCTTTTTCTTTGCAGAAAGTATCGTGATAACCAATTTAAGTTTACACAACGATTTTATACCTATTCCCCTAAAATTTATATCTGCAGTTATCTTAGTTTGTTTGCTGATTTATGGTATATACAAAACCAAAATCAAATTTAGAAAATCATTTGATGAAGCTTTGAACTAGCAAAATTATATTTAACTAATCTTCAAACTAAGGTTTTACTGTATTAAAATAGATAGGATCCTTAAGAAGACAAGGGAAATTGAAGTTAACAACTGGCTTTGACGTGGATAACGCTCAAATCAGGGGTTTCAGAAAAATAGACGCACATCAAGGATAAATTACATGATTCCGGACGTGGGAATATAACCGAAACAACAGTGTTGAGCTAGGTTTAAGGAAGTAAAATGATGAATATGATTAAAGGAAACCTGTTAAACGTTTTTACCGGGGAGATTTACCCTGCAGAGATCTCCACCGAAAATGGCCTGATAAAATGTGTTAAGCCAGTTCAAGAGAATTTTAAGGATGTTATTTTACCAGGGTTTATCGATGCCCATATCCATATCGAAAGCTCCATGCTTTCACCCTCCCGGTTTGCAGAGGTGGTTGTACCCCATGGAACGACATCAGTGGTCAGTGACCCCCATGAAATAGCCAACGTAATGGGCACCCGTGGAATTGAATACATGATAAAGGACGCTGCATCTGTCCCCCTCAACGTCTATTTAACCGCGTCTTCCTGTGTCCCGGCAACCCCCTTCGAAACTTCAGGTTCGGTAATCGATGCACAGGAAGTGGATAAATTACTTGACAGGGATGATATGGTTGCACTGGGAGAGATAATGAACTTCCCAGGGGTTCTGGCAGATGACGAGGAAGTACTAGCCAAGATAGCCTCGGCAAAGCGGCACCGGAAACCCATCGATGGACACGCCCCACTCCTATCCGGGGAAGCGCTCTGTAAATATATAGCTGCCGGAATCTCCACCGACCATGAATGCACCACCAGGGAAGAGGTTATAGAGAAAAGGAAACTGGGAATGAAGGTGATGCTAAGACAGGGATCTTCAGCCCGGAATTTAGAGGACCTAATAATTGCTGGTGGAGATTTCATAGTATCGGATGATAAACATCCCGAAGACCTTATAAAAGGCCATGTAGACTTGATGCTCAGGGAAGCTATCGATTATGGTCTGGACCCGGTAGAAGCAGTTAAAATGGTAACCATCAACCCCGCCACCCATTACAATCTAAATAATGGATTAATTGCTCCAGGTAGAGTGGCTGATCTGGTTGTGGTGGATGATCTGGAGAAATTAAATGTTAGAGAAGTTTACATTAAAGGGGAACTGATTGCCCGGGATAATAAAATATTATTTTCAGTTAAACCACTTGAACTAGAAAGTACATTTAAATTAAACCCTAAAACTTCGGCTGATTTTGAAATACCCTCTAAAAACAGGGAAGAAACAGTAAGGGTAATCCAGGTAATTGAAGGGCAGCTGATCACTGGAGAATCAGAAGCTATTTTAGGGGTTGATGAAGGTAGCATCCAACCGGATCTGGAAGAGGATATCCTGAAAATCGCCGTGGTGGAACGATACGGCCATGATCGGGTATCCAATGGATTTATACATGGTTTTGGACTGGAAGATGGTGCGATTGCCACCAGTGTTGCCCATGACTCCCATAACATCGTGGTAGTAAGCACCAATACCGAAGACATGGCCTGTGCTGTTAATCGACTGGTAGAAAATAATGGAGGCCTTGTTGCCACCTCAGGAGGGAAGTTTAATTCCCTGAAACTCCCTATAGCTGGGTTGATGAGCAGTGAAAGTGTTAGTGATGTGTCTGTTAAATTAAAGGTTCTGCAGGGAAAGGTTAAGGAGATGGGGTGTAAACTGAACTCCCCCTTCATGACCCTGTCCTTCATGGCGCTCCTGGTGATTCCCAAATTAAAGATAAGTGATATGGGGCTTTTCGATGGGGAGAAATTCCAGTTCGTTGATGTAATAAAATGAATTAGTTGTTTTAGGTAAATCAAAGATATTTAGGGGGAATGTTACTTTGAAAATAACACCACTGGCCTTTGAAAGTCGGGGTGTAAGATCTATGGCCACCTTCATTGAAACCGACCAGAAAATACTGGTTGACCCGGGCACATCTTTAGGACCGAAGAGGTTCGGCTTACCACCGTGGAAAACTGAATTCGATGCTCTACATGAGACCAGGGCGGCGATACAGGAACATGCTCTGATTGCTGATATCGTGACCATCAGTCACTACCACCACGACCATTTCACCCCCTTTATCCTGGGGAGGTTTCTAGATTCCAGCCAGGGATATGCTGAAGATATCTACCGGGATAAGAAGTTGTTCATTAAAAGCCCGGAAGAAAATATAAATAAAAGCCAGCAGGGTCGGGCCCGTAAACTTCTTAAAGACTTAAAGAATGTAAACCGGGACATCACCTACAGCGACGGTAACTCCTTCGAAATGGGCAATACTGAGCTTAAATTTTCTAACGCCATACCCCACGGCTCAAAGGGAAGTAAACTTGGCTTTCTAGTAACTATTACCATCCGATACAAAAATGAAACGGTGATGCATGCCTCTGATGTGCAGGGACCGATTTATGAGGGGAATAAAAATTATATTCTGAAAGAAAACCCGGATATATTGATTTTAAGCGGTCCGCCAATTTATCTCCTGGGATTCGCATTATCCAAGGAGTATATTGACAACGCAAAAAGCAACCTGACCCATCTCTGCAGGGAAATACCCAAGGTAGTGGTGGACCACCACCTCCTGAGAGATCTCCGCTGTTTTGACTTTATAGAATCGGTGCAGGAAGAATCAGGAAATAAATTGATGGTAGCATCAGAACTGGTAGGTAAAAAGCCTAATCTACTGGAGGCCCGGCGTAAGGAGTTTTATCTGGAAAAATAAAAAGAAGTTTTTAACAGAGAACTTCACGCACAATCCAATTCCTTTATAAACGGCTTTATATCCAGAAGTGGTGATCCGTCAAGTGCATCCAGCCATTTTACGAATATACTGTTATTTTCTATTTTCAGTACCTTAACCAGGCAGAGTGCGATGGGATTCGGTCGTGCTGGTGATCTGATGGAAAACACTCCTTTCTCCTCTGACTCGCCTGGCGGGGTTGCTTTAAGCTTATCTCTCTCCGCTTTGTCCTGCCAATATAGTATTAACAAATATTCATGTCTTCCTATCGAGTCCAATCCATCTAAATAATCTTCAAAAACGATTATTTCACTTATTTCCTCGGAGTATCGTCCCTGACGAGGAGCGTCAGTTCTAATTTTATACGGAGATTTAATAACCCCGATCTGATTAAGTTTCAAAGAATAAACTCCTATTTTATCTGTTAAAAGCTTTTACATGGGGAGGGCTTTAATGAACTCCTCTATTTTGGATCCGTAAGTTCCATTTTTGATTTCCTTCCCCCGAACACCAAGGGTTGCTACTGGAGATTTTCCACTAAGTTTTCCCATGTCGTTGAAGGTTCCGGTAAAGTTATCTCCACCTGCTGTGCAGAAGAATGCCACTTGGTTGAATTTCTCCTGGTTTTGATGTATATAAGTCCTGACGGGGGTGGATACATGACTGGCCCAGATGGGGGTTCCTATTACTAATAAATCATAGTCTGCTGGATCATTTACTGGGTCTTTTAAAAGGGTGAGTGACTGATTCATGGCATCTCTCCCGGATCGTAACCAGCCTATGATACCTGATCGGTTTTTTGTATCTATAATCTCTTCTATATCGCCTTCAAGAGCATCTGCAAGCTCCTGGGCAATCTTCGCGGTGTGTCCGCTTCTTGAATAGTACACTATTAATGTCTTCATATCGATTAATATGGTGAAACACTTAAATCAATTTATCTGAAAAAAAGAGAATTATTATTTACCCTCGTTCCAGGCCGTCATCACCTTTTTAATGGCCTCTTTATGTTCTTTGGCACCTACTTTATTTACTATCCGGGATATCTCCTTCATCCGGAGGTTGTAGAGTTTCTCTGTTTCTCCACTTACCATGTCTTTCCGGGTTAGATAGACCAGGGCTTCTACCACACCGTACATAGCACGGTTTAAAGGTTCCACACAATCCTTATTTTTGACTATTTCCTCTACATCCGCCCTTATTATGGAACTCTTATCGATGCCGAACTGGTCTTTCCTCTCTATATCCTTAAGATCATTTACCTTAGCCAGAAAATAGGCATCTGCTTCCTGGATGGCGTAATTATCATTAAATTCAAGGAAATACTCCAGAGACAGGTTTCCCATTGTGGACTCCACGAAGACCAGGGGATCTTTAAGTATATTAACAACAAAAGTCCCATTATTTTTTATATTTTTTATGGTGCGGGATCCTTCATGTAGATAAACCACTATCTCATCTTTATCCTTACATATAACCCCTATCGGTGCTGCGTTGGGTGTTTTATCAGAATTTACAGTGGTTATAATTGTTTCATAGAGCATTCCCCTTCTCATGCTTATGGAGTGAAGATCCAGCATAATTTTTAACCTCTGAGTATATTTTGATTTTTAAACCTCTGAGTATACATTCCATTGATTAATTCAATTATTAAAAAAAATTTAATAATTTAGGGCTTTTTAATACCGGGATGGTCCCTTTAAAAACAGATAGATTATATACGCTATTACTAGGATAATTATTACTGGTAACAGCCATATAAACACATAAAACACGATTACCGCGAGTATTATAGCCACAATTATAAATAGGATGTCTCTTAATTCCATACCACTATCTTTATGGTTTTAAAGATATAAATTTTTCCAGAAATTGGATATGATAATTTTATTACAAACTAGGTTATAATAAGATTCAAGGAGAATGGAATATGAAAATATTGGTCATCAGCAATCATGGACAGTATAATCACCGCATCTACCGGAGCCTTCACTATCTAAAATTCCCAGCGGAAATCGTGCCAAATACAACCTCTATAGAAGAGATAAACGAGAAAAAACCGTTAGGAATCATACTGGGAGGAGGACCCTCTATAGAAAGAGCTGGAAACTCACCTCAATACATTAAAGAGTTAGATCTCCCCATATTAGGCATCTGTCTGGGCCACCAGCTTATAGCCCAGGTTTATGGTGGAGAAATAGGAAGCGCAGGAATAGAAAG
>MVQY01000108.1 GCA_002067325.1 Methanobacterium sp. PtaU1.Bin097 | reverse complement strand
ATCGGTGCCTTGTTCACCAATCCGTTACAGGTGCTGTTCTATGCCGTGGTGTTCATTGGTTCCTGTGTATTATTCGCCTGGCTGTGGGTGGAATTAAGTGGAATAGGTCCCAAACAGGTGGCTAAACAGTTATACCAGATGGGTATGCAGATCCCTGGTTTCAGAAGCAGCCGGGGACAGTTCGAAAGGATACTTAAGAAGTACATACCCGCCATCACCATCATGGGCGGTGCCTTTGTAGGGTTACTCGCCTTCGGAGCGGACTTAACCGGAGCTCTCGGTGGAGGTACTGGTGTGCTTTTAACCGTGGGTATCGTGTACCGATTATACGAAGAATTGGCCCAGGAACAGCTGATGGACATGCATCCAATGCTTAGAAGATTCCTAGGAGATTAAGCTCAATCAGGGAGATTAGATTCATAAAAGATTAAAAAAAAAATGGTAAATAAAACTGTGGGGTTTATAAAATGAAGGTGGTAGTAGTTGCTGGAATTCCAGGATCAGGAAGTACAACGGTTCTTAAAGGAGCCCTTGTAGACCTTGACTATGAACATGTAAATTATGGGGATGTCATGCTGGAGATCGCCCAGAAAAGGGACATAGTCCAGGATAGAGATTCCATGAGAAAACTTTCGCCCGACGTGCAGAAAGAAGTACAGAGGGAAGCTGCAAAAAGTATAAGAGAAAGGGCAAAGCAAAGTAATATAATCGTGGACACCCACTGCACCATAAAAACCCCCCTGGGTTTCTTACCCGGTTTACCTCCCTGGGTTTTAGAGGAACTGCAGCCAGACCAGTTCGTACTGGTGGAGGCTGATGGAGATGAGATCCTCATACGGAGGATATCTGATACCACCCGGACCCGGGATATGGAGAAACTACAGGACATAAACTTACACCAGCAGATGAACCGTTCCGTGGCCATGGCCTACGCCGCACTAACCGGTGCCACGGTACAGATAATTCAAAATCATGACGACCAGCTGGATGAGACAGTTGAAAGGATGATTGAAACACTGAAATGAGATTAGAATTTAAAATAACTAACAAAATCATACACTAAAAAAAAGACTAACAAAACAACAGAAAGAGAGGATATAAAAAAATGGCAGGTTTCGACTTTCTAAATCCAATCTTAAATCCAATACTTAACCCGTTACTTACACTAGTAAACGATCCCAACAACCCCATGTTTGGAGCTATCATTGGGGTATTCATAATATCCACAATTATAGCCTTCCTTATAACACTGGCCAACAAGTTACTGGTGGATCAGGACCGATTGCAATTCCTGCAACAGGAGATGAAGGAATACCAGCAGGAGATGATGGCCGCCCAGAAATCAGGCGACCCGAAAAAGTTGAAGGAGGTCCAGAAGAAGCAGGAGAAGTTCATGTCACTGCAGAAGGAGATGATGTTCAACTCCTTCAAACCCATGATAGTGACCATGGTGCCCATACTCCTCGTGTTCTACTGGCTGGCTGGAAACCCCCTGGTTTCCCAGTTCTATGTACAGTTACCCACCTTCGGCTACTACGTATTTCTGGTACCGCTATTCCAATGGATAGCCACCATATTCTATCCAGTGGGAGCAGTAACACCCTTCGCCACCATCAGCTGGCTGGGATGGTACATATTAGTATCCTTCGCCATGTCCATGGTGTTCAGGAAATTCCTGGGCCTTAAAGGGGGAGGAATGTAAAGTTTCTTACCTTAATGGTGGAGAATGTAGAATATTAAATCAGAAACATCAGATTTACCCGTCCAAATTAGATAAAAAAAATGTATTAGGAGATAGTAAAATGCCACAATTAAGATACAGATCAAGATCTTACAGGAGAACCTTTAAGAAAACCCCGGGAGGCAAGACAGTACTACACTACAAGAAGAAGAAACCTTCCAAGCACGTATGTGCCAGTTGCGGTGAACTACTTCACGGTGTCCCCCGAGGAAGACCATACCAGATAAAAAAACTTTCAAAGACCAAGAAAAGGCCGACCAGACCATACGGTGGACAGCTCTGTTCTGAGTGTTCCCGACGAGTATTTAAGGAAGAGGCCCGATCCTGATGATCATAACCATCGGCGGACTGGCCGGAAGTGGTACAACCACCGCCAGCAAGATCCTCTCTGAGAAGATGAGAATTCCCTACATTTCAGCCGGGGATATTTTCCGCCAGATGGCCAGAGAACATGAGATGGATATTCTGGAGTTCAGCAAATACGCTGAAGACAACATAGATGTAGACCGCCAGATCGACCAGAGACAGGCAGAAGTAGCCCGTGAATGTGATGAACTCATAGTGGAGGGCAGACTCTCGGCATACTTCGTGGACGCCGACCTCAAGGTATGCTTCACAGCACCCCTGGATGTCCGTGCAGAACGTATAAGCCAGAGGGAGAACAAGCACCTGGATATCGTTAAAAAGGAAATCATTAAAAGGGGACTAAGCGAGGCCAAAAGGTACCGGGAGATACACCATATAGAAATCGAAGATCTGGATGTGTATGATCTCATCATCAACACCAACAGCTTCACTCCAGAAAGCATAGCCCATATCATAGAGAAAGCTGCTGGAGAGATATAAAAAATACAGTAAGCAGCTCTACAGATATAAATAAAAAGATTATAATCAATAATTCAATTTCATAAACAAAAGAAAGTAGATTCTAGCAAATATCTAAAAATTAGAGGTGATTATAGATGCCAGCAATAGAAGTTGGAAGAATATGTGTAAAACTCGCAGGTAGAGAAGCGGGTGAAAAATGTGTTATCATAGAAGTTATCGATGATAAATTCGTAGAAGTAGTAGGCACCGCTGTTAAAAACAGAAGATGCAACGTTAAACACTTAGAACCATTGGAAGAAACAATGGAAGTTAAATCTGACGATATAGAAAAGATTAAAAAGGACTTTGAGGCTGCAGTAGCTTAAGAGCACCTGATAGTCTGATAAATTTCATAAATAACTTAACATATCCAAGATGAAATAGGTTTTACTGATGGTAGAACTGCTCCATAAGGCCGAAGGGGAAACTGATCCAGATTTTGGCTGCTCACCCCACATGCGACCCATAAAGGAGTACCTCTCCAAGGGTGTTATAAACCTGGACAAGCCATCGGGACCAACCAGCCATGAAGTGGATTCCTGGGTAAAAAGAATCCTTAAAACCACTAAAACAGGGCATGGAGGAACACTGGACCCCCGGGTTACCGGGGTACTGCCTGTGGGGATTGACCAGGCCACCAGAGTCATCCATCTCTTACTAGAGGCTCCGAAGGAATATGTATGTCTGATGAGACTCCATGAGGAAGTGGAGGACTGCAGGATAGTAGAGATACTCCGGGAATTCCAGGGGAAGATCTTTCAAACACCCCCTGTAAAATCAGCAGTAAAAAGAGAACTAAGGGTAAGGAACATATACTACGTGGACCTCCTGGAGATGGAAGGACAGAACGTCCTATTCCGGATAGGCTGCGAAGCAGGTACCTACATCCGTAAATATTGTCATGATATAGGAGAAGCCCTTGGTTCGGGTGCACACATGGCTGAACTTAGAAGGACTATGGTAGGACCCTTCCGGGAGGATGAAACTCTTAAGAATTTACAGGATGTAACTGATGCCTACCAGGAATGGCTGGATGAGGGAGATGAATCCGGGTTGCGGGAGATTGTACTTCCCATGGAAGCGGCGGCAAGCCACCTCCCCCAGATAATCATCAGGGATTCTGCCGTAGATGCCGTCTGCCACGGTGCAGATCTGGCCGCCGGTGGGATACTCCAGTTATGTCCGGATATACAGAAAGGCTCCACTGTTGCCCTTTACACTTTGAAGGGTGAACTGGTAGCAGCAGGCGCCAGTCTCCATGACTCAAATGAAATATGTAAAATCAACAAGGGAATAGTGGTGGATATAAAAAAAGTTTTTATGGAACCTGGAACATATCCAAAGATGTGGAAGTAAAAATCTGCTCTTTGTATATAGCTTCCCAAGTTAACAAGCAAAATTAGTATCGCCTAGGGGATTTGAAATTTTTTAGGTTGCATATTTATCTTTATGCCGGGATAGTCTAGCCAGGTAAGGCGCAAGACTGGAAATCTTGTGGAGCTTTGCTCCGCCTGGGTTCAAATCCCAGTCCCGGCGTTTAAAAACAAACAATTGGACTCATAAAAATTTAACCAGAAAATACAAAAAACAAATAGGATAAAATCAAAATAAGATAAAGAAGAAATCGCAAAAAAATTGAAAATTAACAAAAAATATCCAAAAGTATAAAAAAGAGGAATAAATATGGAAGAAGACTTCAAACACATGGTCCGTATAGCCAGAAAGGACGTGGATGGTAACAAACCAGTAGTAAACGCACTTGCCGATATAAAAGGTGTGGGAATCGCGTTATCCAGGGCCATAGTTTCACGTATGGGTTTAGACTTAAACCAGAAAATAGGATACTTACCAGATGATACAATCAATGAAATAGAGGATGCTATTCGGGATCCACAGAAGCATGATATCCCAGAATGGATGCTTAACCGGAGAAACGATTATGAAACCGGTAAAACCGAGCATCTTATAGAATCAGACTTAATGATGCGACTCAGAGACGATTTAAACCGGATGAAAAAGATCAGAAGCTATAAAGGAAGAAGGCATGAGGTGGGATTACCAGTCCGTGGACAGAGAACCAAATCCACCTTCCGGAAAGGATCATCTGTGGGAGTAAGCAGGAGAAGAAGAGGATAACTATTTAGGAGTATGAAATTATGGGACATCCAAGAAAATCCAGGAAAAAATATGACACACCATCTCACCCATGGAACGCCGACAGGATAAAACTGGAGAATAAATTAGTTAAAAAGTATGGACTTAAGACCAAAAAGGAAATATGGAAAGCCGAGACCATGGTTAAAAAATACCGGCGTGATGCCAGGGAACTCTTAGGTCTATCCAGTGAACAGACCAAAACCGAGAGGGAACAGCTTCTAGGCCACCTGGTTAAACAAGGCTTTTTAGGTAAAGAAGCCAAACTGGAAGACGTTTTAAACCTCACCGTGGAAGACGTGCTCCGCAGAAGATTACAAACCCTAGTACACCAGAAGGGACTGGGCAACACAGCCAAACAATCCAGAATCATGGTAGTACACGGACACATAGCCCTGGATGGTAAGAAGATAGACTCACCCAGTTACCTGGTAAAAAGCGGTGATGAAGAGCTCATAGGCTTCTACCAGGGAAGTGCCATGGAAAAATATCAAAAAGAACAGGCCTCCAAACAAACAGGAGAAGAATAAATTTTACAGGTGATAAATATGGCGGATAAAGAAAAATGGGGAGTAGCTAACATCTACAGTTCCTTCAACAACACCATAATCACCGTCACCGACCTTACCGGAGCAGAGACCATAACTCAGTGGTCCGGTGGTAAGGTGGTACGGGCAGATAGGCAGGAATCATCACCCTTTGCAGCTATGGAGGCTGCCACCCGGGCAGCAGATGATGTCAAGGAAAAGGGTTTAATAGGATTACACATACGTGTTCGAGCTCCGGGAGGAAACGGTCCCCGAACACCCGGACCAGGTGCACAGGCCACCATAAGGGCTTTAGCTCGGGCCGGTATCAAGATAGGTAAAATTGAAGATGTCACTCCAATACCTCACGATGGAACAGGAAGACCAGGAGGTAAAAGGGGGAGAAGGGTCTAAATGGATATAACCACCAAAAGCAGGGATGATGATAAGATCATCCTGATAATAGAAGGTGTTGACGTACCTTTCGTGAACGCACTTCGCCGGATCTGCATGGTGGAAGTACCTACCATGGCCATAGAAGAAGTAGATGTATACAAGAATGATTCACGGATATTCGATGAAGTTTTAGCCCACCGGTTAGGACTGGTACCTCTTAAAACTGATCTGGAATCCATCATCCCCCGTGATGAATGTGACTGTGAAGACCACTGCCCCCGCTGCAGCGTCTCACTCCTCTTAAAGGAGAAAGGACCCAAAACAGTCTACTCGGGCGACCTCACATCACAAGACAATAAGGTCACACCAGTACACGACGCCATACCCCTCTTGAAGTTAAGGGGAGAGGAAGAGGTGGAACTGGAGGCCATAGCACAGCTGGGAACTGGTTTAGAGCATGCTAAATGGCAGCCCACCACATCAAGCGCCTACAAGTACTATCCCCTAATTACCATAGACACAGAAAAATGTGAGGCATGTGCCAAGTGTGCAACAGAATGCCCCCGAGGGGTTCTGGAATTCGATGAGAAGGAAAACAAGATCCTGGTAGTCGACCCAGAAAACTGCAACATGTGCAAGACCTGTGTCAAGGACTGTGAAATGGGTGCCATCACCGTGGAAGGCCAGGAAGACAAGTTCATATTCAAGATAGAAACCGATGGATCCCTGAAACCAGAGGAAGTAATAAGCACAGCCTGCGATATATTGGCGGGTAAATCTCAAAAAATCATAGAATTTACAGAAGGAGAAAGTTAAATGGTAGAAAAAACCAATCCTAAGATCACAGAACTCATAACCAGCCTTAAGGAGAAATCATACCAGGAAGAGGCGGCCATATGGAAGGATGTAGCCCGTAAACTGGAAAAATCCACCAGGAGACAGGCCGAGGTAAACCTCTCCAAGATAAACCGGCACACCCAGAAAGACGATGTGGTCCTGGTGCCGGGTAAAGTGTTAAGTAGCGGTGTACTGGATCATAAAGTCCAGATAGCAGCATTAGATTTTTCTTTGAAGGCAGCTCGAAAGATAGATAACGCCGGTGGAGAAATACTGGATATAAGCCAGCTGGTGGAGAAAAATCCTAAAGGCACCGGAGTGAAGATTATCCAATAAACTGGAGATTATCCAAAATTACCTAGAGGATGTTAAAATGATTATAGATGGAGAAGGACTCGTACTGGGGAGACTGGCCAGCAAAGTCAGTAAGAAATTACTCCAAGGCGAGGAGATAACGGTTTTAAACGCTGATAAAATACTGATATCAGGAACAAAGGAATGGGCCTACGCCAAATATAAACAGAGAATTGACCGGGCCAGTATTTCAAACCCCCGAGATATGGGACCTAAATACCCCCGAAGACCCGATGATATCTTCCGTAGAACTGTAAGGGGCATGTTACCCTACAAGAAACCCAGGGGAAGAGAGGCCTTTAAATCACTCAAAGTTTACGTAGGAGTTCCACGCAAATTCGAAGACAAAGAAGCCCTGAAGCCACTAGAAGCACAGCCCAAACACGTGGTAAAAAGCATAGAACTGGGAAAAGTATCCCACCTGCTGGGCTCAAAATATTAAAAAGCACAAAGGAAGCTCTCAAAAAATATTAAGAAATTAGGATAAGTGTATATCATGAAGAAAGTTATTCATACCAGTGGAAAGAGAAAAACAGCCATTGCCCGGGGAAAATTCCGGGAAGGTAAGGGAAGGGTAAGGATAAACAAGTACCCAGCCGAACTCTACCAGCCTGAACTTGCCCGATTGAAGATAAGCGAACCAATCACCCTGGCTGGTAAACTGGCCGAAGATGTGGACATCGATGTTCATGTAGTCGGCGGCGGTATAATGGGTCAGGCAGAAGCCGCCCGAATGGTCATAGCCAAAGGCATGGTACAATGGACCAGCGACATGGACCTTAAGGAAAAATACACCCAATACGACCGTACCATGCTCGTAGGTGACCCACGACGTAGTGAACCTAAAAAGTACGGTGGAAGAGGCGCACGAGCCCGAAAACAGAAAAGTTACAGGTAAACCCATCCCTTTACCGGAATATTATTTTTCCGTGTAGGGAACGTTATTTTTCCTGTAATTAAAACAGAACCCCCAATTCTGTAAAAAGAACCTTAATAAAAACTTAATTTAAAAAAACTATTCAAACGAATGATTATATGATTCCAGTTAGATGTTTAAGCTGTGGAAAAGTTGTATCTGCCTATTTTGAGGAATATAAAAAGAGAACTGATGAGGGTGAGAATCCTAAGGAAGTCCTCAATGACCTGGGAATAGACAAATACTGCTGCAGGAGAATGTTCATCGCCCATGTAGAAGTATGGTAGTATGGGGGCCGTAGGGTAGCTTGGTCCATCCTCTCAGCCATTGAAACAAGTATTCAGTTAACTTAAGGAAAATAAAATTTCCTGGAGTGTGATATTTTTTCAACTGAAACGGGGATGGTCAACACCGGAACGCTGGAGACCCGAGTTCAAATCTCGGCGGCCCCATTTCCATTTTAATCTAATCAATGAAATTTACCATAGGAGAGAGAAAATGGCCAGAAAAACTAGTACAAAAAAGGAAGAAACCCCTTTAAAACTCACCAGATTTGAAAAGGCACGACTAATAGGTGCCAGAGCTCTTCAACTTTCAATGGGAGCCAAACCACAAGTAGAAGTTTCTGGTTCCATTGACCCCATAGACATAGCCACATTAGAGCTTAAAGAAGATGTAATACCCCTTGAAGTGAAGAGGATATTGAAAAAGTAGAGACTTTCTAATAAAGGGAAGATCACCTTCATCATTAAAAAAAATAGTTAATCCAAAAATAAGGCCTGAAATAACCACTATTTTTTCCAGAGGTGTTTATTGTGGATAGTATTATAGAAGACATACGGGTAAGAAAAATCTTAGATAGTAGAGGAAACCCCACCCTAGAGGTGGATGTAATAACCTGGAACGGTTTTGGAAGGGCGGCAGCTCCCAGCGGAGCCAGCACCGGAGCACGTGAAGTGGTAGCCTTCCCAGCCGGGGGAGTGGACAAGATAATAGGTGAAGTGGAGGATATCATATCCTCGGAACTTATAGGGATGGATGCCGAAGACCTGAACGAGATCGACCTGGTTTTGAAGGAGATAGACGGCACAGAGAACCTGTCCTCAATAGGCGGGAACACAACCGTGGCCGTGTCCATGGCCACAGCTAAGGCCGCAGCAGCATCCTACAACATGCCCCTGTACCGCTTTTTAGGGGGAAACATGCCCAATGAAATACCCTATCCCCTGGGAAACATGATAAACGGTGGAGCACACGCCGGTAAGAACGCCCCGGATATACAGGAATTCCTGGTAATACCCATAGGAGCAGAGAACATCACCGAAGCAGTCTTTACCAATGTTAACGTCCACAAGAAAATCAGGGAATTAATACAGGCCAAAGACACATCCTTTACTGGTGGTAAGGGAGATGAAGG
>MVQY01000107.1 GCA_002067325.1 Methanobacterium sp. PtaU1.Bin097 | reverse complement strand
ATGCTTAATTCACCCATATCCTCAGGAGTTTCCCTGCTGTGCATGTTCACCGGGCTTTTTGGTGTAAGCACCCTACTCTATAGCCTTTCTGAAAGCTCGACAGTACCACCCCAGAACCCAGATCATTCACTTATCGTGGATAATAACATCTTAAGGGGTATCTTCGCCGGAGGAATAGCAGGGAGCATCCTGGGGTTTCTCCCAGGAATGGGACCGGCCCAGGGGAGCCTCATAGCACAGGAGATAAGCGGTGGAGGAGATACGGGAGAAAATAAGGATAGTTTCCTGGTTGCCATGAGTGGAGTGAATGTCTCCGATGCCCTGTTCTCCCTGATAGCCATCTATTTAATTGGTAATCCCCGCAGTGGAATCGCAGTATATGTGGATAAGATAATCGATGTTTTCAACTACGAGCACCTCATACTGTACATCTTCGTCTCCATCACCGCCGTATCCCTTGCTTTAATATTATGTTTAAAATTAGGTGATATAGTGGGAGAATACATACAGCAACTGGATTACAGCAGATTATCCTGGCTGGTCATCATCTTCATGAGCTCTATAGTGATGATATTCACCATAATGGAACATGCCAACCTCTGGTTTGTACTACTGGTTTATGCCACATCAGTAGCCCTGGGACTACTGCCACACTATCTGGGCATAAATAAATCCAATCTCATGGGTGTGCTGGTTGTTCCGGCCATCGTGATATATGTGGGGATTGGTATGTAGATATGGGGGATTATCATCTATGGAAATTGGTTTATAGTTATGGAATTGAACTTCATTGTGGATTTCATCGCAAAACTTAAATTACCACCACTTCTCTGCAGATCCCATCCACAGATTCTCTAAAAACAGCATCATCCACGCCAGGAAAAACATCTACCAGGCAGGCATCGAATTTTTCACTTAAAACATCTTTTAAATCCTTCACGTCCGAACAGTAAACCTCGAAATTCTCTCCAGTGGCAATTAAACCCTTATCATTCCCGGTAGTGGTCACGGGGAATCCGTTGATCTCCAGATTCAAAATTGTCATCTGACAGGCAGGATACCAAACGTCGTTGAAAACAACCCGGGGGGCGCCGGCAAGAAGGGCGGCTAAACCGAGAGTACCCGGTCCGCAGGTACAGTCCAGAACACTAGGACTATCGAATTTACTTAAAACCTTCTTTAACCCCTCTATTTTGGGAGATGATGGTTTAGGAACCTCGATGTGGATCTCCCCCTGGTACTTATAGAGACACAGAACCCCCCAGGGGGTGTTCACGATATCACAGCGGAGATCACAGCCATCCAGGAGCTCATATGTAGTGGGATTGCTTCCAGAATCCTTAACACCCACAGTATCACTTAAACTCCCATTTAAAACCCCTTTAACCTCTGGTACTTCCTTCACTATCCGATTTGCACATTCCCCGTCCACATCCTCCGAGAGTATCACCAGTGAATTATCCGGGAGGTAGGGAACGGTGTCCAGGGGATACGCTGGAGTAATAAGGGGCACGCAGACATTTCTCAAAGTGGAATCAGAAGTTTTCACCCCTTCATCCATCATTATTTTAAGGATATGGGCCATGACCACATCTAAATGGCGCCTGCCACAAGTACATCTTTTGAAATTAGAATCGAGCAGTTTAACATCCATTTGTTCGGTAAGTGGTTTGAATTTTTTAAGTTTAACATCTTCACACCTATCACAGGCCCTGAAAATTGTTTTAAAATCTTTTAAAACCTCTGATTTAGATTTTATGCAATCGTTTCCGCACTTGCAAAACACTTCCATAGGTTTAGATTCACACACCAACACAGATAATTTTTTCTCTTGGAAGGGAACCAATGCCCAAATCACAGACAATATTAATATGCAGTGAAAAATAACCAAAATTAGCATATTTTAAGCTCATGCTTAAATAGTGGATACCCTATATAAATATGTGAGAATTATGAGAGACAAAAGGAAAGAAATTATCCGGGATCTACTGGGAGACTTTGCCGACGAAGAGGAGGGAGAAGGATATGTCCCCCGGGAAGAAGAGGATGAACCAGTAAAAAGAAAGGTTAGAAAAGTTATCTCTGATTCTGATGATGAAGCATTTAACATAGATAAATTAATAGAGAAGCCTTCCAGGAAGAGAACTAAAAAGATTAAGAAAGTTTCCGATGTGATGAAGGCTGAAATTATAGAAGAAGGATTAATTCCTAATTACAATGTTACAATACCTACTTTTTCTGCTAAAGAAAGGCAGCTTTACAATGAAATAAGGGAAAAACTGGTGGAAGTAGCCGTCACCCAGGATGATTTCCAGGTAGATGAAGAGTCCTTTATAGTAGAATGTAAACAGTTTCTGCGTTCCAGGGGTGTCCGGGACGTGGACCGCTTATCAGCACAGATATCCCAGGAAATGCTGGGATACGGTAAACTGGACCATATGATTAAGGACGATGACCTTGAAGAGATAATGGTTATTGGAATCGGGAGTAAAGTCTTCGTATACCACCGTGACATAGGGATGATGGTTACCAACGTAATCTTTGAAGAAGAATCAGAGATCAAGGCCATCATCGATGTTATAGCCCGGCAGGTTAACCGGAGGATTGACCAGCAGACACCCATATTAGACGCCCGTCTTAAAGACGGTTCCAGGGTAAACGCAACCCTCCCACCTGTATCTGCAGACGGCCCAACACTTACCATACGTAAATTCAAAAAGGACCCATTAACTGTGGTTGATTTAATAAATTACAAGACTATATCCCCACATCTCGCCGGGTTCATGTGGGTGTGCACCGATGGATTAGGTGTAAAACCCTGTAACGCCATAATAGCCGGGGGAACAGGTTCTGGAAAAACAACCACCATGAACACCATAGCCGCTTTTGTACCTCCCCGGGAGAGGATAATCACCATTGAGGACACCCTAGAATTACAACTACCCCACAGCCACGTGGTAAGGATGGAAACCCGCCCACCCAACATAGAAGGTAAAGGAGAACTCACCATGGACACCCTGGTTAAAAACTCACTGAGACAGAGACCTGACCGGGTGATCGTAGGAGAAGTAAGGGGCGCAGAAGCCATCACACTTTTCACAGCCCTGAACACCGGACACTCCGGTATGGGAACCCTTCACTCTAACACCGCACGGGAAACAATAACCCGTCTGATAAACCAGCCCATGAACGTTCCCAACATAATGATACCTGCCCTGGACTTTATAATCATGCAACAGAGAATGTACAGGCCAGAAGGAGGTTCCATACGTAGAATCACCGAAGTAGCAGAGGTGGTTGGTATGGAAGAGGGTAACGTGCAGCTCAACAGGGTATTTGAATGGGATAATGTCAATGATAAAGTGGAGTACGTGGGAATAGCCAGCCAGACCCTTCGGGACATCTCTGAACTACGGGGTATAGGAATATCAGAGATAGAAGAAGAGATAGAAAAAAGACGACTGGTACTGGAATACCTGGCCGATAACAACATCCGTTCCATAGATGAAGTGGGACAGTATGTCAATCAATATTACCGTGATCCAGATGCAATGCTGGATGAAGTATTATAATAATTTGTGGATTTAAAAATAATTAGAAAAAATTCACTTGATGGTGAAAATAATGGCACCCTTCGACGGTCTTAAGAGATTTTTTAACACCATTGGAAATTTTACCATAAATTCCAGTCAGAAAGTAGGTGAAGGAGTTCAGGCTCCTGTAAAAAAATTAAGTGAAATGCGGCCTGCTGAGAGAAGGTTAAGGGAGAAAAGAGGACTGGAATTTGGTAAAAAATCCGAACCAGAAGAAAAAACAGAGACCAAGCCATTACTGGACGCGTCAACCCCTTCAAAAGGATTATTCGGTGATAGAGAATCAAAAGGATTATTTGGAGATAAAGAATCAAAATCATCTTTCCAGGCCCCCCGTCCCCAGCGGACCATAAAAAGAAAGAAGATGGATAAAGAAGAAATCGAGATGTTCAAGGACCTCATCGACAGCAGGCATGAACAGACCAAAGAATCTGAGGTAGATAAGAAGAAACAGGATGCCCTCCGGAAAGCTTCCTTAGAGGAAATACTCAAGGAAGAACAGAAGGAAAAGATGGATCCCAAGCTGATCCTGCTTATGGGCGGGGTTTCCTTTGCATTGGTGCTCGTGATAGTAACTGTGATGGGCTTTGGAATTGAAATTGGCCTGGTAGTGGGAATCCTCATATTTATGATGGCCCTCATGATCTTCTTCCTTCCCAGAATGAAACAGGGAAGCAAATCCACAGAAGCCGCCAGAGAACTGCCCTTCGCCTTGAGGCAGATGGCCACAGAATTAAGGGCCGGAATAGGACTTCACGACAGCATGCGCTCCATCGCCACTTCTGGATACGGACCCCTATCTGAAGAGTTCTCCCGGGCACTGGAAGAGATAAGGTACGGGGAGACCACAGAAAAAGCCCTCCTGGATATGAGCGACAGAATAAACTCTGAGGGGATGGAAAGGGCTATCCATCAGATAACCCGAACACTCACCAGTGGTGGGGATTTAGCTAAAACTTTAACAGTTATAGCTGATGACATCGCCTATGAAATGCGTATGAAGCTTAAAGATTACGCTCAGAAATTGAATTCATTCACCATGATCTACATGTTCATCGCCATACTGGCACCGGTAATTACCCTGATCATGTTGATAGCCGCATCAACAGTTATGGGCGCCATACTGCCGCCAGTAGTCTTGTTGATAATGTACTTATTCTTCTTCCCAGCCATAGTGGTGTTCATGGCCTTCATGATCAAGAGGCTGGAGCCGAAGGTTTAGAAATTAGGGAAAATCAGAATTTTTTTTGAGTGTAGAAATCTATGTTTTTTTACTGGGGCAGGGAAATCTAATATTTAATTTGAGTGTAGAAAAATTAGATTTTATTTATCCTAAGCAACTGAGCATTGAAGGCCACTATCACGGTGCTTAAGGACATGAGAACTGCACCCATAGCCGGACTCAGGAGGATGCCCCAGCTGTAGAGCAATCCTGCTGCCAGGGGTATGGCAAAGGCGTTATATCCCGTGGCCCATAATAGATTCTGCCACATTTTACTATAGGTGGCCTTGGTAAGCCCCAGGATGGTTACCATATCTGCCGGGTTGCTCTTGACCAGGACCACATCGGCACTCTCCATAGCCACATCAGTCCCTGCTCCAATGGAAATACCTACATCAGCCTGGGTTAATGCTGGAGCGTCATTTACACCGTCTCCAACCATGGCCACTTTATATCCCTTCTCCTGTACCTCGCGTACTTTAAGGGCTTTTTCATGGGGTAGAACCCGGTAGAAATATTCATCCAATCCGAGTTCCTCGGCAACCCAGCGAGCCACATCCTCATTATCCCCAGTTAGCATCATGCACTGAATCCCCTGCCTCTGCAACTTTAAAATGGTATTTTTAGATTCTGGCCGTATCACATCAGCCAGTGCAATGGCACCAGCAGCCTCACCATCTATTACTACGTAGACCACTGTTTTCGGCTGTTTCCGGATATCAACTAACTCGGGACTGGTTATTTCCAGTTTATTAGTCTCTATATAGGCTGGACTAACCACCTTCACCTCATGATCTCCCACCAGAGCCTGGACACCTTCACCAGGATGGGAATGGAAATCCTTGATAGGATAGGTTTCCTGGGCGGATTTAAGTATCCCCTGAGCTACTGGGTGTTCGGATTCCTTTTCCACTGAAGCAGCATATTTGAGGATCTCTTCTTCACTGAAATCATCCATTTTAAAGGAGATCACATCGGTGACACCGAACTTACCCTCGGTAAGGGTGCCGGTTTTATCGAAGATAACCGCGTGGATGTTTTTCATGTTCTCAAAGGACTGACGGTCACGAATTAGAACCCCATTTTTGGCAGATATGGCAGTGGAGACAGCCACCACCAGAGGTATGGCTAACCCCAGGGCATGGGGACAGGTGGTGACCATCACCGTCACCGCCCTCTCCAGGGCGAAGGATAAGTCCTGGCCTAACATTCCCAGCCACACCAATAAAGTAATTAAACCCCCTGATAAGGCGACGATGGTCAGCCAGAAAGCGGCCCGGTTGGCCAGATCCTGGGTATGTGATTTACTCTCCTGAGCCTCCTCCACCAGACTCACCACCTGGGAGATGAACGAATCTTCACCAATCTTCTCCACCATTATCTTAATAGAGCTTTCACCATTGATTGAGCCCCCTATAACTCCTTCCCCTGCACTGCGGAGGATGGGTTTCGATTCACCAGTGAGAAGTGATTCGTTTATATAAGACTGGCCTTCCTTTATAATACCATCGGCAGGTACTTTCTCTCCGGGTTTTACCAGTACCAGGTCGTCCACCTGTAGATGTTCAAGGGGCACATCCTCCACTTTACCTTCCCCACCAATCCGGTGGGCTTTCTTGGGAAGGAGGGTAGCCAGTTCCTGGAGCGCCCGGGAGGCGCCCATCACAGAGCGCATTTCGATCCAGTGCCCCAGTAACATGATATCGATTAGAGTGACCAGTTCCAAGTAGAAGGTCATACCCATAAGTCCGAAGGTAACTCCCGCACTGTAGATGTAGGCTGTGGTGATGGCCACCGCTACCAGGGTCATCATACCTGGCTGCCTGACTTTCAACTCACCTACCATGCCAGTGAAGAAGGGGTAACCCCCATAGAAGAATACAAAGGATGATAATAGAAACAGGATGTAAATATCACCCTGGAAACTGAGAAAGTGCAGTCCCAGTAATTCCTGCACCATCTCTGAGAGGAAAAAGACAGGGACGGTTATAATCAGAGATATTATGAATCTTTTCTTAAAATCAGCCATCATGGCCTGGTGATGGTCGTGATGGTTATGTTCTGGGTGTTCATCGTGTTCCAGATGCTCTTTATGCTCATGTTCTACATGCTCTTCGTGTTTTGTGTGGTCCTGTTTTAAATGTTCAGTGTGTCCTTCGTGTTCTGTACGTTTGTTTTCTTTGTGTTCTCCGTGTTTGGAGTGGCCCTGTTCAGGATGTTCTCTATGTTCGTGTTCTATTGAGTGGTTATTTTCTTCTTGGGGGTGGTGATTTTTTTCTTGAAGTGTTTTTTCAGGGGAATCTTCATGATCTTTCAAGGATATCATCCCTTAACCTGTAAAAAATTCGCAACTTCATCCAATTTGTAACCTGATATTTGTATCAAACAGTTTAATTTTTTAAACTCAAACAGTCAATGTATTAAAATATGTACTTGCTTTCTTAAATTATAGTAGGGTAAATCGCTAGGAAGATGTTACATCCTTTTGATTCTCTTCTAGCAAGTGTAAAAGTTCGTGATATTTATCTTCTCCCAGGCTATGCAGGAGTTTATGATGTAGATCATCTTTCACCAGATGAAGCAGATTATGATAGGACTGACTTCCTAAGGCATGCAGGATCTCGTGATATGCTTCATCAACAGTTAACTTAATGTTAACAGGGAAACCTTCATTTTTAAGCATATATAGAAGTTCTGCTGATTTGGGTGGGCGCAGATGGGCTTTATAAAGGGTTTCGCAATCATTGAATATCTCTTCGGTTGTGCCTTGACCGATTATCTCACCATCGTGAAGTACGAAGATCTTATCTGCAAATTGAGTGACCATCTCCACATCATGGGAAGCGATGATGATGCTCATAGCTTCCTTATTTAACATGTAAAGTATTTTCATTATTTGATCCACACCTGTAGGATCTAGTCCCGTGGTTGGTTCATCCAGTACCATGATCTCAGGTCTCATGGCCAGGATACCGGCAATGGCTACTCGTTTTTTCTGTCCACCACTCAAGTGGTGGGGTGCTTTTTTCTCCAGCCCAGTCATCCCCACCAGTTTCAGGGCTTCTTCCACCCGTCCATCCACCTCATCCTCAGAAAGTCCCAGGTTCATGGGTCCGAAGGCCACGTCCTCAATAACGGTAGGTGCAAAGAGTTGATCATCTGGGTTCTGGAAGACGATACCTACTTTCTGTCTTATCTGGAGCAGTTCCTCTTTTCGGTAGGTCATGGGCTTGCCATGGATCTTTATATGCCCAGAGGTTGGTTTGTTGATGCCGTTGAAATGTGCAAAAAGAGTAGATTTACCAGCACCGTTGGAACCAATTACCGCTACCCTTTCCCCCTCCTTTATTTCAATATTTATATTTTGAAGTGCGGACGTACCGTCAGGATAGGTGAATCCCATGTTTTCAGTTTGGATAATGGTTCTGGTCATTTATTATCCCTATATTGTATTAGAAGATTTTTTAATATCCTCCCCACGCAAAAAAGTTCATATGATGTTCATTCCTAAAACACCCAGTTCGTAAAAATGGGTCATTGCCAGAACTTGCAGACAGACTACCAGCAACACGGTAACTCCGATATATACGTACTCCGTTGTACCCAGTTTTTTCTTTCTGTCCTGGTAAAAATTTGATTGATCTGAAAAACCACGACTTACCATACTCATATATATAGTTTCGCCCTGTTCATAGGCCCTTAGGAACATCATAGCTACAGTGTAACCTAACTGTTTCATCCTCCATTTGTAGGGAATCTTCTTATTGAAGGCATCGAAACATCTGGCTTTCTGGGCATGCATGATCCTGTGCAGTTCATCGTAGAACATGAAGAGGAACCTGATCATGAGACTGAATATCATGGCCAGTTCCCGGGGCATGCCTAACTTCCTGAAGGATTGGGCAACTTCCTGCATAGGACTTATAGATGATAAAAGTACTATGGAAGTTAAAGCCACTATGAGTCTGGACATGAGAAGCACCGCCCACATCAACCCCTGTTGCGTAACCTGTAAGCCGAAAATTCCAGTCCATATTACATCACCAGGATGTATGAATGGCTGGAATGCGATTATGAACCCTCCAAAGGGTAGTAACAGTAATATTCTTTTAAATGAGCTTTTAAATGAAACATGGGATATGTAAATTAAAAGCAGGAGATATAACTCTAAAAAAGCCAGTACTACTATCTGAGTAGAAAACACAGCGTACACTATAATAAATATCAATAAAATTAACTTCACCCTTCCATCCATTAGATGGAGGATGCTTTCCTTTTCCGTTTCCCTTTCAAGCTCTCTAACCGAGCCTACTCCATTCATGAGGAATCTCCTTTTGAAATGTATCTGATGTTTATGTTTTTTTTATCCTAAAAAAAGATTTTAATAAAAAAAATAAAATAAAAAAGGGGGATTTATTTGGATGCTTCTGGTGGGTTTCTTCTTCTGAGTGCTATGGCAACGATATAGGCTATTATCAACGTAATGATGATACCTATAGCCAATGCCGCTATTTCCCCAATCTTGTCCAATCCTTCAATGGTGTAGTCTGGGAATGGGGATTCGTATGAAGCTTCGACTTCAGGAACACCTGCATCTTCTGCCGACTTTTCCAGGCCGTCAGGATCTGGTGATGCAATGAATGGTGACATGACGGCGATCAACAGACAAATGATTACACCCGCGATAACCAGGTATTTATCATTGGTACTCATTTGGCAGCCACCTCCTCACTTCCTTCGAGTTTTTGTCCACCCGATGTTTTCCTGTTCCAGGCAAGCAGATCTGGCCTTAGTTTATCAAGTGCAATGAGTACAACCACGGTTAAGATTGCTTCTATCACACCTATAAATGCATGGTATATTCCCATTGAAGCTAAACCTACATCTAATGGGAAGGTTCCTGCTAGCCACATCTCTACCGCAACTACTTCAGCTGCTATAAACAATGACAGCCATGCAGCTATTGCTGCTGCGGGATATTTGCCTATAGCCTTATACAGGCCTTTGAAGGAGAAGTATGCGACAGCACCTCCTACTAAACCCATGTTAACTACATTTGCCCCTAAAGCAGTTAATCCTCCGTCTCCAAAGAAAAGAGCCTGTATCAATAGCACTATAAATAGCACCAGTACTGCGGCTTCGGGTGCAAGGAATACAATAGCAACCAATGCGCCACCTAACATATGTCCGCTTGTACCAAATGGTATGGGCATGTTCATGGACATTATTGCGAATATTCCGGCTGATAAGACTGCTATTAAAGGAATCAATTTTTCATCAAGATTCTTTCTCGCCCATTTGAGGGAGAAGTACAATGCTACTATCATAATCACATAATATATAGCGCATTGCCACAATGGAATAAATCCGTCCGGTATATGCAATTTTTCGCCTCCTTGTTTTTTTTCCTTAAAGGGTTTATTATAATGTTTAGATCAGTATTACAAAATTCCTATCGTGTAGAGAAAAGTGTAATACATTTAAAACATCTTTTTAACCCTTAAATCCAATTCTAAATATGGATTTTAATAATATAAACATTTCCCTGAGTATTACTATTCTTGAATTTTAAGTAATAAAAGTATTAATTAATTATTACTAAAAGGTTACTTCAAGGCATTTTTGTATTAACTTTAAAATTTTGGTACTAATTTTTTAAATTTTTTCACAAAAAAAAATGAAATTTGGAATATTTTTCAATTTATTTATTGGTTTTTTAACCACTGGTTTTATTTTGCAATTACACTGTTCTGCCTATTGCTATTACATCAAATTCATCCATATCTACGCTTCCTATGGTCCGAAGACACTCTTCACTGGGCATGCTATTCAGTTCCTGAAGATCCACGCCTTTTTCCTCTCTCAAACCTCTAAGGAAGTATTTAAAGTCCGGTCCCACCTCATCTTTTATCCAGTAACCTCTGCCAATGTGTTTAAGATCATCTTGGTCGAATTCTGTGGTTAATCCTTTTATTTTACTCAGTAAATGTTCAGATGGTTGTTTGAAACTTCCTATCTCCAGTGCAGTGTAGGTATAAAGTGGTATGTCCAGAGTTTTGGCCAGTTCCCTCTGTGTTGTCTTTGTATATTTACGGTATCCTAAAAGCAGGTATCTTAAATCATCTTCCATTTTTAGACCTCCGGTATTTTTTGTTGGTTATGAGTATGCTCTGCTTCTTATAAATACTTTTCTTAAAAAAAGTATTACTAATTTTCGTACTCGATTATAAACGAATCATACTCTGATGAATGGAGACGTATGATCATTTAAGAGATAAAAAGAGCTTGTTGAGAAGCTTACTTTAAATTATTTCTTTTATAAAATTCTAAATAGAGAAATATGGTGCATAAAATTCTATTTTAAGGGAATTCCAAGTTTAACTCTAATCAATATAATCAATAATACTTAAAGACGGGAAAAAATAACATAAGTAATACTTTTCTATAGATAATTATTTATACTCTATTTTTAAATCCTATTAACAGAAGGGGGATTAACTTATGTTTGACAGTTTAAGAACTAGAATCCTGGCAGTTATTTTTACAGGGGCAATACTTATAGCCATAGATGGATCTACCATCAGTCCAATATTGGAATCGATACAAAAGTCATTTAATGTGAGTGAAAGTGTTATAACCTGGATATTCAACATTGAAATTCTTTTCCTATTACTATCAACACCGATAATGGCTAAACTTTCTGATAAATACGGTCGAAAGAACATCTATGTACTGAATGCTGTTATATTTTTAATTGGGACATTAACAGTGGCTTTTTCCCAATCTTTTGAAATGTTACTTATTGGGAGGGCACTTCAGGGGATAGGGGCTGTTTTATCTGTACTGGCCATCACTATCATCGGAGATTACTTCGATGAAACCCGTGGTACCATACTGGGTGCTTTTGGAGTTATTATAGCTTTAGTCTATGCGTTGGGTCCGGCCATATCTGGCTTCTTGGTGAGCTACAATTGGCACTGGATATTTATGGTAAACATACCCGTGGCAGCTATCGTAGTGCTCCTGGGATACTACCTTCTACCGGTAAGTAAAACCACAGATAAATACGCTGGTTTTGATTGGAAAGGCATGATCTTCCTGGGCATCGCCATCGCCTCCCTGGCTTACTTCATATTCAATCTCAGTGGAGAGTCATCCGCCACCTTCCAGTACATCCTATTGGGAATCTTCATCTTAGCACTCCTGATATTCATTTTAGTGGAAAGGAAAGCACTGGAACCAATTATCCCCATTAACCTCCTGAAAAGGAGAGATACCCTTATTGCCAGTGTAGTCACACTGGTGGGCTACCTGGCCATGGCTGGGACCTATTACTTCTCTACATTCGCATCCATGACATTTCAACTCAGCTACTCCATGGCAGCTTATATGATACTACCTATGACCGTGGCTTCCCTGATTACCACCCCGGTAGTAGGTAGACTGCTGGATAAAATAGGAGCCAAACCTATCATGGTGGCGGGCGGAGCCATCACCGCAGTGGGGATGTTAATTTTAAGCTACGCATCTGACATTTACACATTCGGTTTTTCCTTGATATTCATAGGAATCGGTAACGCATCAATCGTGGGCAACGCCCTTTACTACATCTTCTTAGATGAAACCGGCAAATCACAACGAGCTTCTGGCCAGGCCCTCCTGAACATACTTTTAAACACAGGGTCACTTTTGGGGGGAGCAGTCATTGCTTCAGCTTTAGATTTTAGCGCCACAGGTACAGCTTCCTTCCGCCATGTGTACCTCTACCTGGCGGTGATCTACATAATCTTAACCCTTCTTTCCCTAGGACTTAGAGGTAGACTCTCTGAAGATGAAAAAGCAGTTGAAGAATAAAAATTCAAAGGAGGAATCCTTAAAAAAGTAGAATTAGGATTATTCCCATATTTTATTCTTTATTATTTTCTATTTTAGAAATACAGGATTAAAATACAGATTTATACCACAGTAACCTTTTGATACTGGGGATTTTCACTGATCATCTGAAGATAATCATCAAATGAAGGGAACCAGGATACTTCCACTTGTTGTAAGTAATCCTCGGCAATTTCTTGGGCTTTCACTATTTCATCCCAAGTTGGAGTCCTCCAGGGTGCCCCTGGCACTGGAATGTAACCAGTTATGTGGTATGGGATTTTTGGATCAATATCTGCTATAAAAGTGACAATTTCTTCAATTTCATCATGGTCAATCAATTCTGGAATGTAAACACTACTGGCGTCAACCTCAATACCCAGTTCATACACTGTCTGGAAATTCTCGAGCACAGGTTTATTAGATTTACCAGTGTATTTGATATAAAAATCTTCAGATAAACTCTTAATACTCACAGAAATAGCATCAATAGATTTAGGGGGTAGGTTATAGCCATTGGAATGACCTATCTTGGTGTAAATACCCAAATCGTTTTTGGCAAAATCAGCCACTTTCTCTAGGAGAGAATAGGTGCTTACTTCTCCACCTACAAAGTGTACCCGTTCAATATCCAGTCTGCTTAAAATCTCTTTGATTTTTTCTAGATCTAAGAATCTATTTGGTTTCGGCCGGTTTCCTAGTTTATAGGAACACCATCTGCAGTTAAAATTACAGCCATAATTGTGGATATTCGCTCTTTTAAATTCCTCTGAATAGCTAATTTTATAAATTGCCATTTAATTCCTCTCATTAAAACTATTTTACTCTCCAAATTCCAGTTTACCCTAGATCTTATAAGATTAGTATCATGATGTAACATCTTAAATTGGTAGCACCTAATTTAAGATCGTGTTACTATAAGGGGTATGAACTATAAAAAGGTTTTTCAGAAGAAAAAAATTTTAATAGTGGCGCACCCATGAGAATAGTAGAGGGTTATCATGACTGTGGAAAGAGTGGGGGTATCATTTGAACCGGAGTTGCTGGAAAAATTCGATGCTCTCATAAAAGCTAAAGGATACACCAATAGATCGGAAGCTATCCGTGATCTGGTACGAAAATCAATCATTGAATCACATATTGAAAGTGGAGATGAGGATGTGATGGGAACTCTCACCATAATCTATGACCATGATGTGGGAGATGTTACCAATCAACTGCAACACTTCCAGCACTTCCACCTATCGGAGATCATAGCCACCACCCATGTACATGTGGAAAAACACACCTGTCTGGAAGTAGTAGTGGTCCGTGGAAAATCAAGAAGCATCATGAAACTGGCAGATCATATAAGAGCGATCAAAGGTGTTAAACATGGTGAACTGGTAACCACCAAATCATCAGTTTAATTTATTTATTTAAATAATTTAAAGAGGGCAATAGAATAGTGGGGCTTTTCAATGGAATATCGGCGTATTCCATTTATCACTCTATCAAAAATAGTACCAAGGGTTTGGATAACCCTTTCCGACTGTAATTTTAAATGTAGAGGTTGTTTCAGTCCAGCTAGGGTTATCAATGGTGAGATAATGAGTACTGATAGGCTGGTAAAACTGGTGAAGGAAGCTTCCCTTGACTATTATCATAAATTGCCACAGGAGATAATAATAACCGGAGGGGAACCCACCCTAAATCGGGATTATCTACTAGATCTGGTTTCTAGACTAAATTTCAGTTATGTGGTAATAGAAACCAACGGCTACCTTTTAGATGATGAATACGTTGATGAGTTAATCAAAGTAGGATTGAAGGAGATAATGCTTGATTTAAAGGTCTACGATGAAGGATTGCATCAATGGTACACCGGCTATTCCAATCGTCCCATACACAAAAATTTAAAAGCTTTCCATAAAAAAATCAAGTTGATCATCAAAACGGTTTACATACCAGGGATCGTAGATGAGGTGGAGATAGAAAACATTGCCAAATTCATCTCCAATATAGATCCAGAGATAGAATACAGGATAAATGATTTCAAATCATCCCAGGGCATATCCAAAACTCCCACCGACCAGGAAATGGAAAATGCCTATTTAAAGGCTAAAAATTATTTAAAAAATGTTATAATAAGTAGGAGTTGTAGAAGGGAAGGAATAGCTCCAAGAAAGTTTAGCTGGATAACCGTATTTCCCGATGGGACCTTCCAGAGGAGATCGTTGGAGAATTATTAAGTATAAAGAATTTAGATAATCAATTTAATTCTCATCACTAATTATAATTTCCAGGCTCTGGCTGCAGTTTGAACTTCCCAGTACTTATGGTACAATCCTCTGTTTTCTATGAGTTTTTCATGGTTCCCCTCTTCAACGACGGCTCCATTTTCCAGTACCACTATTTTATCCACGGATTTTATGGTGGAGAGGCGATGTGCAATGACTATAACTGTTTTGTCCTTTATCAACTCATTTATAGCCTCCTGTACCAGCTTTTCATTCTGTGGATCGAGATAAACAGTTGCCTCATCCATGATAAGAACAGGGGCATCCTTGAGTATGGCCCGGGCGATGGAGATACGCTGTTTTTGGCCCTCACTTAACCTGGATCCTCCCTCCCCGATGATGGTATCGTATCCATCAGGCAGATCTCCTATGAATTCATGGCATCTGGCAGCTTCAGCCGCAGCTATTACCTCCTCATCACTTGCACCCTTTTTACCCATCCTGATGTTCTCTTTAACCGAATTATCAAATAATATAACATCCTGAAAGACTATGGAGATACAGGAAAGCAGTTTCTCCACCGGGACGTCCCTTATGTCCTGGCCACCCATCTTTATCCTACCAGAATCAACATCCCAGAACCGGGCAATTAAATTAGTAATGGTGGTTTTACCTGCTCCTGAAGGACCTACTAAAGCTGTTACACTTTTTTCTTCTATTTTAAAGCTTACATCTTTAAGCAGGGGCTGGTTATCATAGCTGAAATCCACATCTTCAAATTCGATATTAAATCTATCAATTTCCACGGCCTTCTCGGGCTCCGGGAGATCTTCCTCACCCAGAACCTGGAATATATGTTTTATGGCATGGCCAATGGAATGTTTCACGTGTAAATATCCATAGAGATAATGGGCTAGTGAATCAGAAAATGCAGGGGTGGCTATTATAAAGAATATGAGAATTTCCAGGGATAAACTACCGTTGAAATAGAAATATAACCCAAACGGCAGGATGACGAAGATGAATATGCTGCTAAATACCAGTAGGATTATGCCGGGGATAACTGTTGCCGATGTACTCTGGATGTTTTTATCCCTGAAATCGCGAACTGCCTCCTGGAAGCTCTGGAATTTAGTAACGTCCTGGTTGAAAATTTTGATCACAGGAATTCCCTGTATGAAATCCAGGATCCTGGAATTAACTTTAAATAGTGATTTCTCCTTTTCTTTCTGGACTCTTTCAGAGATTTTATCTGAATATTTGAAAGCCAGCCATATCAGGGGAGTGATTGCAAGGGCGGCCAGCGCCAGTCTCCAGTCTAAGATGAAGAATAATATAAACACGATTATGGTGGTTATCTGGGAACTGAGTAGATAGGGGGCCATGTAGGTTATGAAATACTCAACCCGAGATACATAGTCCCCCAGGACGGTGTTAAGTTCCCCTGTATTCCTTTTGGTGAAAAAACCTAGGGAAAGTCTTGTTAATTTATCACCTAACTTCATTCTAACATCGTAGGAGATAGTTAACCCCTGTTCCATGGAACGCAGAAAGAGACGATGATCCATGATGGTAAGTATCACATAGCTGAGGCCAATTAACCCAGCCAAAACTAAGATTTTGATTATATCAAGGGAGGGCTCTAAAAATTCCAGGATAACCAAATAAAGAAACACCAGGGGTATGGCTTTGAACATTCCATAGATAGACATCAATATGAAAGTGGATCTCAACTGTGATTTTCTCTCCCCTGCCAGAGTAAACATTTCTTTATACAATTCCATCACCTCTTAATTCCCAGTTTAACGTTGAGATATGTGTATCCCACATCTCCCTGAAAAGGCCAGTTATATCCATTAAATCATTGTAAGACCCTTGTTCTACGATTTCACCTTCTCTCAGGACCAGTATTTGTTCGGCATCGGTGATGGTGTAAAGTTTATGGGCTATGGCCAGGACTGTTTT